>JANQKI010000060.1 GCA_028281165.1 Opitutaceae bacterium
GAAGTCGTATCAAGGCGAGAGTGAGAGTCTCCGTAATATTGTAGGAGCCTGCTTGCAGGCGAATTTGACGCTGGATATTATCGCCTGCAAGCAGGCTCCTACGGGTAGCAATGATCGTGAGATCATTGACTTGGGTTCAGTCGATTATGAGCTGCCAGCGCCTTCTTCAAGCGGTCGTGAGGAACGGCATGGATTTTATTCCCTTTGTGTCCTGTCATCGTTTCAGCCGCTACTAGCGAATTCACGACAGCCTCTTCCGTTGCCTGGACTACGGCTTCGAAAAGAGTATTCAAGGAAGATGCAGCATGGAATTGAATGGTTCCATTTTGTTCGTAGTCGAATCGATTGGCTGTGGAGAAGGCAATGAAGAAATCGCCAGAGCCTTCCATCCCAATGCTCCCGAGCCTACCGAGAGCCAGTGTAGCGCGTTTGGCAATACGTTCCAGTTGAATGGGTAGGAGGGGAGCGTCTGTGGCGATGACCACTATAATGGAATTTCCATCCGTCGAAATAGCCTCGCCTGACTCGGGCATCAGATCCGTAAAATAATTTCCTATCGGAATGCCCGCTATGCGCATTTGATGGCGTCTACCGAAATTCGACTGGACGAGAACGCCAAGCGCCTTTTGTCCTTGATCTGTAGATACGACGCGTGAGGCGGTTCCGATTCCGCTCTTGAATTCGAAGGTCCGCATCCCGGTGCCTCCGCCCACATTTCCTTCGGCTACGGGGCCGCCGCTCGCCTCGTTCAATGCTTCGAAAACGTGCTTTCTCTTCACATGCAGGCCGAAAATATCGTTGAGAAAGCCATCCCATGTTTCTGCTACTACAGGCAGAGCCCAAACGCGGGAAAGCCGATCGCGACTCCATTCAATGGCTGCCTGGTGAACGGTCCCTACGCTTAAGGTATTGGTTATCAGAATGGGACCGTTCAGCTTTCCGAATTCTTTGATGTAATGAAGACCTGTCGCTTCACCATCTCCATTGAAGGTTGTAGCGTTGGCAGCTACATCGATGGTAGCATTTTTTCCGAGCGGAAAGATAGCCGTAACTCCAGTTCTAGCTTGTCCCTTAATGATGGTGGAATGGCCCACTTCCACACCTTCGACATCGGTTATAGCGTTTAGAGTCCCAGGCTGGCCCTTGAAAGGAATTCCCAAATCTCGCGCTCGCGGCTTTGCTTGTGAAGCGGAATGAAGCCCTAGGCATAATGAGAAAATGAATACGAAATAGAGCCACCAACTCTTTGAAAGCGTCCTTTGAAATGACATGGATTTCAAGAGAACCTTATTTCACAACACTAGTACAGCCCTATTAGCGATATGACAAAATCTAAGCAAGAGCCCTCGCTCACCCAGGTCACTCCTGTTTAGCGCCCTCTAGCGCTTCAATAAAAAGTCTCTCAATTTTACCGGGCAGACCGCGTAGCCTTGCCGAGCCAACATTGATCGCGATTGCGCAGACTAAATCTTTCTCAGGATAAATCTGGAAATGCGTAGTTCCGCCGACCGAGCCACCCCCATGGCCTACAACTTGCTCTCCTCTTCTGTTCTTGGCGGTCTTCCAGCCAATGCCGTATTTCGTTTTCTCCCCATCGCTGGTCTCCATGGATGTCCACAGCAAATCCACGGTTTCCTTTTGCAAAAGGCTTGGGTCGAGGTGGGCAAACGCGAATTTGATAACATCGTTGGTGGTCGACAGAAATCCGCCTCCCGCCCATTTATAGCTGTTGTCGACATACGGCGCCAAAACGGGTTTCTCCTGTTTCATTCCGTAGAAAGCGACTCGGTCTTCGATAGCGGCGCGAGCGTCTTCCGCCATGGTTTGATCCATACCCAGAGGCTCGAAGACTCGTGTATTCATAAATTCAAGGAATGCCGTATCCGAAGCTCCTTCAATAACCGCGCTGACCAGATTCCAACTGTAGCTCGAATAGGAGAATTTAGTTTCTGGTTCATGCAGAAGAGGACTCTTTTGGAAAATGGATAGTCCATCGCTAACGGTCGGATAGTATTTCGCGCTCATAAACTCCGATCCTTGGTAGTGGCGAATGCCAGCGAGGTGACCGGCGGCTTGGCGGGTAGTAATGGGCCATTTCTTTTCCGGGAAATCAGGGACGTAGGTTTGGACCGGGGCGTCCAGGTCAAGTTTCCCTTCCTGAACCAGCAGTCCAACGGCAAAGGCCGTAATCGGCTTGGAAACGCTTCCGACACGGAATTTCGAGATCGCTGGATCGACCTCCTTTTTCGCTTCAAGATCAGCGTATCCAAAACCCTGAGACCAGATAATCTCATTATTATGGCCAATCGAGACAGACAGACCGGGGTAATGGGTCTCTTCCATAAAGGTTTCGATGACGTTCCGCGCTTCCTCGATCGCCGGTCGCCATTGTTCCTCCGACGTTGCCGAGGCGAGGGCCAGGTTTGAGAACACAAGCGAGAGAATTAGATAGATGGAATTTTGCTGCAGGATTCTTTTCATGATAATCAATACCTGTTTACGGGTAATTGGTTTCAATACTTGCGTATTGAGTTCGGTTTGTTGGGATTTTTTGAAACTAAAGCGTATCGATGCGCTTAATTGACAGTCGAGAGCAAATTTTTAGACAATCCTGC
>JANQKI010000065.1 GCA_028281165.1 Opitutaceae bacterium
TGGCGAGGGTCTCGTTGATTGGCGCAGAGTCGCCAAAATTCTCGAGCCGATTGATCGTGATATTTTTCTTAGCGTGGAATGCGGCACTATAGAGGAAGCGCAGCGCAGTTTAACCTTTCTTCGTGATGAGCTGGCGGATTATCTGGCGATTGATTGAGCATTTCATACTCGGAGTCTGCTTCCCGTCAGAAGTTGTCGGGATTGGTGGAATTCATCGCCATTCGAAGTATGTAAATTGTAATCAATATTCGAATACGAACGTATTTTTTATGAGCAGCATCAAAACCATGGGCAAACTTCTATCGATCGGGGTTCCAAAATGAGAACCTCCGTCATGCTCATAACGGCTTTTCTGTGTCTGATCGTCGAGGCAAGAGCTGCAGCTTCGTCCCAGCTTAATATAATTTTCATCATGGCCGACGACCACAATCAGGCCGCAATGAGTTGTTACGGCAGTGAAACCATCAGGACTCCGAACCTTGACCGTTTGGCCGCTCAGGGTATGCGTTTCAATCACATGACCGCTACCGTTTCTCTGTGCGGTCCTTCTCGTGCCGTTCTTTTGACTGGCAAGTACAGCCATCGCAACGGATTTACGAAAAACGGGAACAGTTTCGACGGGGCGCAGCAAACATTCCCCAAACTCCTGCAACAAGCAGGTTATGAAACTGCGATAGTTGGAAAATGGCACCTGAGAAGTCAGCCGACCGGATTCGACTATTACAATATCATGCCAGGACAGGGACAATTCTACGACGGTCGGTTGAAGGAGATTGGCCAGCCATGGAAGGATGGAAGTGGAGGGGGCGTCGCGCGCTCTGGATACATGACCGACGTTATCACGGATGTTTCGATAGAGTGGATTAAGAATCGTGATCGAAACAGGCCTTTTTGCCTTATGGTACATCACAAGGCGCCCCACAGTCCACACGACCCGGCATCCCGCCACAAGGATCTATTCAAGGACATCGATCTTCCCGTTCCTGACACCCTGCTGGACGATTACGAAGGTCGTGTTCCGAGAGATATTGCCAGTAAAATCAAGTCATCACGGATGCTAGTTTGTCGGTATCCGCAATATAGAGAAGACGTGGCGAAAGCCGCGCAAATGGGCCGTGTCGAAGGGACGCATTACATGTATCAGATTTTTATGAAAGGCTACCTTCGGTTGGTTACGGCTCTCGATGAAAATATAGGCCGCCTTTTGGACCATCTGGACGAATCTGGCCTAAGCGACAACACTGTGGTGATTTACACTTCCGACAATGGTTTCTTCAACGGCGAGCATGGCTTTTTCAACAAGATGTGGATGTACGAGCCATCACTCCATTTGCCCTTGCTGGTTCGCTGGCCAGGAAAAGTCGAATCTGGTTCGTTGAATGACGATCTAGTCAGCATGCTCGATATCGCGCCCACCTTGCTGGATGTTGTCGGCGCGCGGATTCCTAGTGATCTTCAAGGGCGCTCCTTCCTGCCTCTTCTGGAGGGAAAAACTCCTACTGACTGGCGTGGATCGGTCTACTACCACTACTACGAGCAGTTTCAGGTGCCTGAGCATTTTGGAATTCGAACCAGAAATGCCAAACTGATCCGCTATCCGGCCCTAGATCGCTGGGAGCTGTTTGATCTTCGTTCTGATCCGGATGAAATGGTCAACTTGTATGGTCGAAAGGACTACGATTCCCTAACATCGGATCTGAAAAAGCATCTGATCGATCTAGGCCGCGGATATGGCGACAACATTGAGTTTTAGATGGCGGCGAGCGCTTACAGGATCGTTCGCTCTAAAAAGAGTTTAGAGGCATTAGACACGAAACGAGTAGAATTTTTTGAATCTTTTCTCCTGTTTTCTTCGGGGCCGCAATTGTTCGAAAATTTTGCGGCAAGGTTGATTACGCTCTGCTTAAAGGATGCCGCCTGGCAGTTTGTCAGTATAAAACAAATACAGGAAGAGCCTTGCTGAATGTATTAAAAATATGATTTATTTCAACCTAAGAGAACTATCGGCGTGTCCACTCTTGTATAAAATACAACAGAATAAAATTTTAGAAGATTATGCAGAAGATCTTATGCTATTAATACTCCCCTAACTACTTACATCCTACAATAGTTACTACCCAAACCCAAGATTAAAGATGAAAACGTCATTAGCTACTAAGATGAAACCGGTTGTCTTGTGTTCACTTATTTTGCCTATTATTTCAAGTGCGACAACCGTGTATGGTCAGGAAGAAGAGGCGGAAGAGATATTTGAATTAAGTCCTTTCGAGGTTAAATCCGGAACTGGCTACGTGCAAACGCGCTCATTGGCAGGGACTCGGTTGAATTCCGAATTGTCAAACATTCCCCAGCAGATCTCGACAATGACCGAAGACTTCCTTGATGATATAGCGGCGACGACTCCACAAGACGCTTTGCTGTATTCGCTGAATGTCGAGAATCTTTCCGAATACTCGGAAGGCGGCGCTAATGGACATTTCGCGCGAGGTATCAATGATCTGGATTTTAGTGGCCGTATCCGAGGCATTTCTTCTGCCGGGCGCATGCGGGATTTCTTCCAGACCGTAGTGCAGGGAGACACCTATAACCTAAATCAACTCACTGTTTCCAGCGGTCCCAATGCAGTGATTTACGGGCTTGCAGGAACCGGGGGTGTGATCAATGCCTCATTCAAGAAGGCCATGTACGCGGATTCTTTTACCTCATTTGAGACAAGAGTAGATTCAGAAGAATCCGTTCGGTTCACGCTGGACGTCAATCAGGAAGTCATAAAGGACACGCTCTCATTTCGATTCATTTCGTTATGGGATGACTTCAAAACCTACCGCAACTCGAGCGATGGCGAGCAGGAGCGCTACTTTCTGACTGTTTCCGCGCGTCCTTGGAAGGGAGCGAATCTTCAGGCCTACTACGAAAATGTGGAAATCGATAAGTCTCTACCTAGAAATGTTGTCGCATATGATGGTGGTGTAACCGCATACCTAGAGCATGTTGCCAATGGTGGGGATCCTTACTTCGACAACTCGCTTAAGACCACGAATGTTGAAGGTTGGGAAGGCGTTATTCAGAGGTCTGCTCAACCCCGTGATCTCTGGGTATTGCAGGGAGGTGGTACGCCTGTTAATATTGGCTTAACCAATGGGAATAATGGGTATTGGGTGAGAACAATCGACCCAAGGCTTCAAGCGCCGGATCCATCCGATCAATTTCGATGGAGCCTTCCACTAGACAGTCCGATAGTGTCTCCCGAACATAATGTGCATGGACTAACGACAGGAAGGAATATGAAGGCAGAGATTTATGGAGCTGTTTTCAACCAGCAGATTACGCCGAATCTATTCATTGAACTTGGATTCAACAAGGAAGAATCGCCCACGGCCTTCTACAACATGGCGCAACCGGGCGCAGCCTTGGTCCGAATAGATCCCAACCTTTATCTGCCAGATGGCGTTACTCC
>JANQKI010000126.1 GCA_028281165.1 Opitutaceae bacterium
TTTCTCCTTCCGCTTTTCGAAAGTCTGGATCGGGAACGCTTTGAGCTCCATTGTTTTTCGAATACGGAAAGCCATGACTCGGTTACTCAACGCTTTAAGGAGCTCGCGGATGGTTGGCTCGACACAAATGGTCAATCACCTCAGAATATCGCTGCGATAATCGATCAACAGGGGATCGATATTTTGATCGATCTGGCTGGTCATACAGCAGGCGGGCGATGCGATATTCTAGCTGCATCGACTAGGACAATCAACCTCAATTGGCTGGGCTATCCTAATCGCTCTGGTTTGGACTCGATGGATGCTCGAATAGTTGATGAAATCACTGATCCTAAGGAATTGGATACAAGCGAGGTTGGAGAGAGTTTATTACGTCTCGATTCCTGCTTCCTGTGCTATTCGCCAGGAACGGATATTCCCGAACCTTCGGAGCCTCCTGTTTTAAGAAATGGATACGTAACCTATGGTTCTTTTAACAACGCCGCCAAGCTGAACGATCTTACGATCCAAGTATGGGCGAGCATCTTGAATGAGGTTCCCAATTCACGGCTTCTCCTCAAGTCTTGGCAATTCGAGGATACGAAGCTTATGAACCAGACGCGAAAGCGTTTTGCTGCATTTGGCATAGAAGAGGGCCGAATCCGTTTTTCGCCTCGGCTCAGGAAATATACCGATCACATGGCTGCTTACAGTCGTATCGATGTTGCCTTGGATCCATTTCCTTATAATGGGACAACCACTACATGCGAAGCCTTGTGGATGGGGGTTCCCGTTGTATGTATGGAGGGGGACCGTCATGCGGCTCGAGTTGGAGCTAGCTTGCTGACTCATTCCGGACTGAGCCACTTGCTTGGGCAGTCCATCGACGATTACATCGGCGTAGCGGCCGCTTTGTCTCAAGACAAGGATCTCCTCGTGTCGCTCAGAGAATCCTTGAGACCGAAAATAGCGAGTTCCCCTTTGTGTGATAGAGAAGGGTTTGGTAGAGCTTTTGGGAAACTCGTCGAGCAGGCCTTGGATTTGGAAACTCTCGATGAGGATGAGCCGCAGACTGAAGAAACGCTTTCCCGAGCCATTGTTCTACAAAAGGAGGGCAAGGCAAGCGAAGCTCTGTCTTTATATATTGATATTCTGGAGACGCAGCCTGATCATCCTGAAGCTAATCATTTCGCTGGTTTTGCTTTGTATTCATTGGGCCAATATGACCGCAGCGCTGAATTGCTGGCCAAAGCTAGCGAATTGAAACCTGAAAGCGCAGAGATTCTTACGCATCTCGGCTGTTCATTGCAAAAGGCGGGGCGCAGCCAAGAAGCAATAGATGCTCATTGCAAGGCCGCAGAGATAGATCCTGAGAACGGCGTGATTCTCAACAATTACGGCAATGCTCTATTGGAGTTCGGGCATGCTGCGGAGGCTCGAGAAATCTACAAGCGCAGCTTGGATGTCGATCCCACGTCGGCAAGAACTTGGAGTAACTTTGGAGTCTCCCTAAAGGAATCGGGCAATTTTATAGAAGCGCTCGAAGCTGGCGAAAAGTCAGTTGAACTGGATACAAACTTCGCTGGAGGCTTTCTCAATTTAGGCGCCAGCTATGTAGCTGCCGGGGAATGCGATAAAGGCATCGCCGCTTTCCGAAAAGCGATCGATCTCAATGCCAAGAATGCCTGGGTCTGGAGTAATCTGATCTACGCGATGCAGTATTCAGATCGAGTGACCTCAGGCGAACTATCGGAAGCGTGTTCCGCGTTTGGCAATTTATTTGCTCCTGTTTCCGACAAGCCGATTCCAAGCTATGATGGAAAACAATTGAGGGTGGGCATTGTTTCCAGCGACTTTCGGGAACATGCCGTCGCTCGCTTCATTTTACCCCTACTGAAAAACAAGCCTTCCGATGTCGTATCCATAACTTTGTATCACGACTGCGCGATATCCGATCATTATACGGAAGAGCTTAAAACCTTGGCCGACGCCTGGAGACCCATTTTTAGCAAGCCCGATAGTGAAGCTGCCGATACTGTCAGGGAGGATCGCATCGATTTTCTTTTAGACTTGTCCGGGCATAGCAACCGCAATCGACTCAGCCTTTTCGCCTTGAAACCAGCCTTCGCTCAAGCGACCTGGCTTGGTTTTCCCGGTTCGACAGGTCTCGAGGCGATGGACTTCCGCATAGGGGATGAGATCGCTTTAACCTCTGAAGAGGTTGAACAATATGTTGAAAAGCCTCTGTATTTGGAAACTGGTTATCA
>JANQKI010000140.1 GCA_028281165.1 Opitutaceae bacterium
ATCGCGTCGAATCCAAGCATCGGCGGCGGAACCGCCCCACGCGTTGTCGATTAGGCCAATGGGAACATCAAGCGCATGTAGCAGACGACGTCCGAAAAAGTATCCCACCGCTGAAAAGTCTTTAATGTTCTCAGGAGTGCAGGCGACCCACTGGCCGTCAAAATTATCCTGAGCTTCCTGCGTACCTAATCGCGGGACTGAGATGAGGCGAATGTTCGGATAGTTGGCGGTTAGGATCTCAAGCTCCGCGCCCTCTGAATTTTCAACACTCCATGCCATATTCGACTGGCCGGAACAGATCCAGACTTCGCCCACCAGAACATCCGCAAAAGACAAGGTGTTGTTTCCTTTGATCTCCAGGCGATAAGGTCCGCCTGCTGGAATCGCATCGAGTTTCACCTTCCAATTCCCCTCCTGGTCGGCTTCCGCGCTATGCGTTTGACCGTCGATAGATACGGTCACGTTTTCGCCAGGATCAGCCCAGCCCCAAATCGGATTGGACTGTTTTTGTTGAAGCACCATTTGGTCGCCGAAGATCGCGGGCACTGAAACATCGGCGTTCAGAAGAGGAGCGATTGCCAGAAATAAGAGATTTTGGATCAGGACACGGGCTTTGGCATGCATGATTTTAACGTTAAACTGATAGGGAATTGCTTTTCGGGCGGAATTTTGGCGAGCTAGGTCGAGTCGTCTCAGTTTGGGGCAAAGGGGGACCAGCTTTCCTTGAAACGGGGCCATTTAGATTGAGTGCTTTCTGAATCGCAATGCGAAAAAAGGCGATAGAAGGCCAAAGCGGCAAGGAATATCCTGAAGCTTTTTGACCGACTGCCCCCAAAGATTGAATACCAATAGCTATTGCTATCGCATTAGTCTTTTTACTGGTGGCGTATTTGGTTTTTAAAGATTTGCGGATAAACGGCATCTTCTAAAGATGCCGCTACATTGACTCGGTAGCGGAACGTTCCGATTTCTTTCCTACGCTGCGGTTAAGATGATGGGTTCGCCACGCGTGATAACTATGGTGTGCTCGTACTGTACGGTGTAGTTGCCGGGAGGCGTGCCTACGGTTAGCCCCTGGCCAGTATTGCGAACGTAGCGTGGACCGGTGGAGAGAAAGGGTTCCAACGTCAGAACCGTTCCTGCTTCGAAGCGACGTTCGTCCTTTCGATTTCCCCAGAAGGGGATATTTTCGGGAGCCTCGTGCAAATGCCGGCCTACTCCGTGGCCGACCAGGTTTTGTATGACGGAAAAGCCATGTTTACGAGCCACCTTGTTGACTGCCGTCTCTACATCTCGGATACGCCTCCCGTCACGAGCAACCGATAAGGCCGCTTCCAGAGCCTCCTTGCCAGCTCTGCATAGACGGTTGGCTCTCTTGTTATTTTTTCCCACAGGCATGGAGTAGCCGCTGTCAGCAAAGTAGCCGTCGAGTTCGGCGGATACATCGATGTTGACCATATCCCCGTCTTGGAGAACCCGCTCGCTAGGCGAGCCGTGGGCGACTTCCTCGTTTACGCTGATCATGGTGGCGTGGGGGTAGTCGTAGCAAAGCTTGGGAGCGGAGCGAGCTCCGTAAGATTCCAGAATGGAGGATCCAATTGCCTCCAGCTCCATGGTGGTCATACCGGCTTCCATTTTGGCGAACATCGTATGGATCGTTTCCGCTACGATTTTCCCGATTTTCTTAAGAGCTATAATGTCTTCAGGGGATTCGACGGACATGCGGTTAATTATTTTATAGAATACTCAAACTGCAAGCAGGGAGCTCGATTGATATTAGTTTTCGTGTGGAGGTTCTAAGGTATTGCGATGTCCAGGAGATTCTCCTTTGCTCGCATTTCTTGCCCGCTCCGTAAATCGCGGATGAACTCAATACTTCCGTTGGGAACTATGAAAATCTTGCTCCGTGGCCTCCTTGTAGCCGTCTTGTTTGGCGGCATCTCTTCCTTAGCTCGCGAAAGCGTCGAACCGAATGTAGGACTGCATCGCTACACGCCTCGAACGCATGCCTTGATAAACGCCAAAGTGGTCACTAGGCCAGGAGAGGTTTTGGAAGAGGCGACGATCATCGTTCGTGACGGCTTGATTGAAGCCGTGGGCCAGAACGTCGAGGCTCCCGACGACGCTCGCATTTGGGACCTTTCCGGTAAAATTGTCTACGCCGGTTTTATTGACGCCTATTCGCATTTCGGGATGCCAAATGGCTTGAAGCCTTTTATCAGGAAGCCGCCAGAGCCAGGCTCCCCGCCGCAGAAAGAGCCGCCTACGCCTGACCAGACGGGAGCTTCGTATTGGAATTCCTATGTCACGCCTGAACGGCTAGCCGAGAGCTACTACGACGGCAAAAAGAGGTTGGCGGACAAGCTTAGCGATCTTGGTTTCACTTCTGTCGCCACGTTTCCAGGACGCGGCATCTTTCGTGGCCAGGGGGCTTTGGTGAATTTGAATGGCAAGTCCATCAACGAAGCGGCCGTTCGGCTTTCAGTGGCTCAGCACATCGCCTTTGAGCAAGCTTCCTGGCGTTCCGGCGATTATCCTTCATCCTTGATGGGAGCGATTGCTCTGATCAGGCAGGCCTTCTACGACGGTCAATGGCTCGAGGATAGCAAGGCCGCGTATTTGCAAAATACCGACAAGCTAGAGCGGCCTGAATCCAACGCGGCCCTTGATGCCCTCGCTCAACTGCTCAGTGGAGATCATTTCGCTTTGTTTCATGCTGGCGACGAGCTCGATTATCAGCGGTTTCATCGGATTGCGGAGGAGTTTGATCTCGATTT
>JANQKI010000163.1 GCA_028281165.1 Opitutaceae bacterium
GCGCTTTCGGGAACGGGCTCTCGCTCGAACTCGTCGAACTTGTGGTGTTTCGTTTCTAGTTCATCGCTCATTGGCAAGGAGGGTTTTTTGAGGTTTTTGTGATGCAGGGGTAGGAGAAAAAACGAACTTAGGAGCTCCACACAGTTCGTACAAGCAACGAGAGGACTACTATTAGCATACCGTCAGAGAAATCTAGCATTATTACGCAAACACTGGACTGAATCCGCTTTGAAAATAAAAATCGATATTTCCAAGTCCAGTCTGAGCCAATACTTGTTTCCCATCGTGAATTTCGCAAATCCCGTCCTGAAGGCTTAGTTTCTATCGCCATAAACCATTTCCGACCTCATTGTAGAAAAACAAAGCCATGCTTCGCGTATCCACTTTCCTATTCTTCCTCTTGCTAGCTATGAGTAATTCATTTGCCTTAAATCCTTTCGATCTACGTTGCGAATACCTTGTCAATCCGAAAGGAATTCATTCAAAGCAGCCTCGCCTCTCCTGGAAACTGATCTCCCTAGAGCGAGATCAAACGCAATCTTCCTACGAGATAATCGTCGCCTCGAATCTGAGTATTCTGAACGAAGGCCGAGGAGACATATGGGAAAGCGGACTGATCGAAAGCGATCAGTCACATCTAATTGAATACAATGGCAAAGAACTGTCCTCACGTCAAACATGCTACTGGAAGGTCAGGGTTCGAGACCATTCTGGCGAGGAATCCGACTGGAGCGATCCTGCAAACTGGGAAATGGGCCTTTTCGACAGGAGCGACTGGCAAGCGGACTGGATTGGAGGAGCTAGCATCCAACCCAATCGCATACCCGAGGTGGAGGAATGGAGAGAGCGGGTTCTACACGACAAGCTGCAGACGCCAGCCCCCGTTGCTATCGATCTTAGTCCTGAACGCCGGGCGCAGCGTCGAGAGATGCTGGATAGCGTAAAGCCAGCCGTTATTCTTAAAAAACAGTTCTCGGTTGAGAAACCGGTCAAGAAAGCTCGCCTGTACAGTTCGGCTCTCGGATTCTACGAGCTGTATCTAAATGGCGAGAAAATCTCCGACCGTGTCCTCGATCCAGGACAGACGGACTACGAATCTCGAGCTCTTTATAACATCGATATTCTGGATACGGACTTGGAAACAGGAAAGCAGACTTTAGCCATCTTGCTAGCAGAAGGCTGGTATGGGCAAAGCCACGGATTCTTCGTGCCCCGACTTCGTTACGGCGATCCCTTGACCATAGCGCAACTGGAAATTGAATACGAAGATGGCTCTAGCGAAACGGTCGTTACGGACACGACTTGGACAGTCAACGAAAGCCCCATCGCCATCGCCAATCTCTATTCGGGCGAAGTTTACGACGGCAGAATAAATCTCAGCGCATTACTAACGACAGACGATGAGCAAGGCCGGAAAGCTTCTGGACCGATTGGCGATCAGCCCTTACCGAAAACGCTGGAGCCTCAATTCGACATCGCCTGCCGCAAGGTAAGAGAGATCAAGCCTGCGTCTATCGCTTCCACTGATGACGGGAAATGGATTGTAGACATGGGGCAAAATTTCGCGGGTTGGATTTCCTTCAGCCTCGAAGCCGAAAAAGGAACCGTTATCGATCTTAGATTTTCGGAGCAGCTCGACAAGCAGGGCAACATGCATGTCGGTTCCATTGGGAGCGCAGCGACTGGGGTGTATCAGTACGATCGCTACATTTGCAGCGGAGAAGGCAGAGAAACGTGGGAGCCTCGCTTCACTTTCCATGGATTTCGTTACGTGGAAATTTCAGGTGCCCAAACAAAACCCGATCTGAAGGATATCGTTGGCTATCTTGTGAGAAGCGACGTTGAGACCATCGGCCATTTCACAAGCTCGGATCCCATTCTTGATCGTGTACACGATACCATCAAATGGACTTACGAGTCAAATTTGCAAAGCGTGCCTACAGACTGTCCGCATCGGGAGAAATGCGGCTGGCTGGGCGATGCTCACAACACAGTGGAAATGACGTTCTACAACTACGATATGTTTCAGTTTTGGCGGAAGTACATCCGAGACATTCAGACGAGCTCAGACAAGCAGGAAAACGGCATCCCTAGAGCCATTGCTCCGGGCAATAGGCTGCCACCAGGAACGTTCGACTGGGGGGTGGCCACTGTATTCATTCCTTGGTTTCACTATCAATATACAGGCGATCTCCGAATCATCAAAGATCACTATTCTTACATGAAGCGATTCATGGAAGTAAGTAGAGCAGAGTCCAGCAATTGGATTATCACTAACGCGCTGGGAGACTGGTGCGATTTGCCGGACTCCATTGAACGTTCGATGCAGCAGAAAGACGGCAGTCCGTTTCATACCTCACCCAAACTCTCGGCCACACTGCATTTCTACTTTGCGAGCGATTTGATGAACAGAATGGCCAGACTTATTGGAAATGAAGAAGATGAAAAAGAATTCGCCAGTTGGAAAGCTCAACTAGCAAACAAGATCAGCGACGCCTTCTTCAATTTTCGCAATAGCAATTTCGGAAGCCAAACGGCCAACGCCCTCGCCATAGCCTACGGCCTACCCTCTTCGGACGAATTAGACGACATAGCCAGAATGCTCGCCCTGGACGTCTCTCTGGAAAACGACGGGAATTTTAATGTAGGCGCTCACGGAGCTACGTACTTGTACAAAGCTTTGACGGACTATGGGTACGGAAACGTCGCCTACAACGCGTTTCAGCAGGAAGATTATCCAAGCTTTAAATACATGTTTTCTCTTGGAGCAACGACTCTTTTCGAAAACATGAGTCGTGTCGACGCAGAAACAGGAACGACTGTCAAATCTCTTAGCCATCCTTTCCACGGCGGATTCGACCATTGGTTCTATGAAAGCGTAGCGGGTATTCGCATTGACCCCATAAAGCCCGCTTTCAAAAAACTGATCTTCAATCCTCAACTTACCAGTCAACTCGCCAAAGCGTCAGGAGAAGTGAATACACCCTACGGAACAGCTAGTAGCTCTTGGAGTATCGATGGAGACATCTTTACATGGAATGTTGAAATTCCCGTGAACACCTCAGCTCGACTGATTCTTCCAGCGGAATACGGTCATTTTCTTGAGAACGGAAATCCGATTGAAGGTATTAATCGGCAAATTGTATTAAACCGAGAATACGAAAAAGTAGTCGAGTTGGGCTCGGGAACGTATTCGTTTCAGGGAAAGCGTTAAACGAGACACTCTCAGCCCTATAGGACCCATAAGACCTATAGGTCCTGTAAGTCAAAAACCTAAGCTTTCAAAGCGCCCGAGGTAATGCCTCGCATGAACGGCCTTGTGGCGTAGATAAACAAAACCAAAAGCGGAATGCTGCTGATAGAATAGGCTGCGAACATCAAGCCGAAGTCCTGAGCCTCCTGCGAACGCGCCATAATGAATAATCCAGAGGCGATCACATGCTTGCTACCATCCGTATTAACGATGAAAGGCCAGAGAAACTGATTCCATGTATACAGTACGTTCATGATGATAACGACTGAGAAAACGGGTTTGGAAAGTGGTAGTATAATATTGAGATAGATGCCCAAGTGGCCTGCCCCATCGATGCGGGCGCTCTCGAAAAGCTCTTCTGGCAAACCTGCGAAAAAGCTGCGAAAGACAAAGATGGCGATGACCTGCCCACTAGCGATATAAGGAAGGATCATCGCCCAATAGGAGTTCAATAGACCGAGTTCCTTCACTAGAAGAAAGCTAGGGACGAGAGTGAGAACAGCGGGAAACATCATCGTCGAGAGAATACTCAAGAACACCATCTCCCTGCCTATAAATCGATAGCGCGAAAGGATGTAAGCCGTCGAAGAACCAACCAGACACACGCCAATAGCCGTGCAAATGGACACCAAAAAGGAGTTTTGCATAAAAGGCCGGAGCACGCTCCAAGCCTTGGATGGCCCCTGCTGAGCATAATCGATGTAGAGCCCGAATGCCTCGTCACGACTTACAATCTCCTTCGCTCCGAAACCGTCGACCACTTCAACTTGATCGTCATTGCCCGTCAAATACAAGGCGGAAACTTTGATCAGTCCTTCAAACGCGTCGGGAAAGGAGAAAAAGCTTTGATCGAATTCCTTTTTGGTCCGAAAGATGTTGTTCGCTGTGAACAGAAACGGCGTGAGTGTCAACGATGCCAATACAATAAGGATGGCATGAAGAAGAACATTCTGATAACGTGGTCTACGCATCAAAGGGCCTTTATATGTAGTCCGAATGTAGGAGCGGCTTTACGCCGCGATAGAGTCCATAGTGGATCGCGGCGTAAAGCCGCTCCTACTGTGAAATATAAGAGAAACTCTTCCATCACGCCCCCTCCTTCACCTCTTCCGCAGATCGGAAATATTTAATGTTTATGATAGTCAGGGTTAGGATCATCAGGAATAGCACCACTCCGATAGCGCAAGCATAGCCCATACGCTGAAACTTGAAGGCATTGTAGTACATCCATAATCCGGGTACAGTCGTCTCGTATCCAGGGCCCCCTTCGGTAAGGATATAAACGTTTTCGAAGGCTTGTAGACCGTTAATAATCGTGAGGATCAGAATCAGCTTCAGCTGACTGAGCACGAGAGGGACGTCGATACGGAAGAATTTGCGAATGCCCACACATCCTTCAAGAGCGCAAGATTCGTTTACATCTTCCGGTATGCTCGACAACCCAGCATAATAGATCAGCACGTCGATGCCGCTGACGAACGGAAAACCGATGACCATGATGGCTAGCAGAGCTGTATCCGGATTCGTGAGCCAGCCTTGAGTGAAATCGGCCAATCCGATCATGCGCAGGGTCTCGTTAAGGAGACCTGCATCGGAATAGACGAGATTCATCCAAATCAACTGCAGAGCCACTCCGGGAACCACGATTGGAGCCAGAAAAATGGTTCGATAAACATAGCGCGATTTCTCAGTTGATAGAGAATGTATCAGCTTCGCCACGACAAGTGGAATAGTCAAACGAACGCAGACCAGGAAAAAGGTCAACGCTCCCATGTGAAGCATGGAAGGCCAGAAGGTGGGGTCGCTAAAGAGATACTCTCTAAAGTTTCCCAGTCCGACAAAACGCGACTCGCTGCCAATTTCGAAGTCGTAGAGAGAACGGGAAAAGGCCCAGCCTACAGGCAAGTAGATGAACGTAAATAGCAGAGCCAGCGTTGGCAGAATTATAGCATAGCAGGTGAAGGTGAAACTGAACTTCTCCTGCTTCACAAGGCGGGATTCTCCTGTAGCGGTTTTGGCAGAAACGTCATTCCTTCCCTGGCGGGGGCCAGTTCCTGCCACCGCTTTTCCAAAGACTCCCAGTCAATTCCTTTTCGATTTTCGAACAGCTCGCTCGACGCGCTTATGTTATCGTCCATCCAGCTCACCAGCTCTTCCAAGGTGGCTCCATCTTCCAAATACAAGGCGAACATGCGCTGGAGCACATCGAAAAAGCGAAGATCGAAGGTATTCAGCCATTTAGTGGTGGTGTAACGTCTTTCCAGGATCTTTTCGAACGGCTCAAGCTCAGGTAGTGGCTCTACACCTACAATGTTCGGGATGAAGCGCGGGTTCTCGTTGGTTACAAGCTCGGCATTTTCCGGCAAGGAAAGAAATTGCAAAAAACCGATCACCCGCTTGAGTCGCTCGGACTGTTCCATTCGCTCTTCGAAAGGCAAATGGGGGTCGGTATCGCTCACCGCGCTGTTGGTCACCTCGAACTGGGTGGCTGCGCCACCAATCACGCAGGCTGGCGTATTCGAGGCCATTTCCGAGACAGCCTCATCAACCATGGGAAAATAAAAAACGCCCCACTCGAAACCCAGATTCTTGTCAGCCACCAGCCGGTAGGTGAGCGTGCTTGGCAGCCAGACCATAGCCGCTTGCTGATTGATGAATTGCCGCTCCTGGCCAGACCTGACGTTCATTTCCTGGGCCAAGTATTGGCGGAGTTGCTTGAGCAATCTCCATTTTTCCAGAAAGCGAGGATCTTCCTTAGTGAAGAACCCTTTCGAATGAAGAAAGGCTATTTCTTCGCTATCCAGATAACCCTGCAGATAGGCTTCCCTAGTGGGATCCTTGACCAAATCGATTCCTGGCAGCAGCTCGTAGTAAAGCTGGTCGAAAATAAGATCAACGCCCCAGTCAGCATAGCTCTGCAGCACCGCTATCAAGGGGATGTATCCATTTTTCTTGATGGTTTCCGCAACATAGAAGAATTCGGTCATGGTTTGCGGAACTTCCAAGCCGAGCTGACCGAACAGAGTCTTGTTGTAGAATATACCGGTTTCAACGGCATCCAACGTGTAGCAATAGTATTTGCCATCCGGACCCGCCTTTCCCCGCGTGAGCGCTTGATAGCGAAACATATCCCACCACTGACGCGCTCCAGGCAGATCGGGGTCGCCCTTCTCAACCACGTAGGGATTAGGCTGCTCTAAAAACGTATCCAAGGGAACATACCAATTCTTATGCACGTCCACCCACACGTCTTCCACATTCACCTTAACAATGTCGGGAGCAGCCCCGCTGCTGAGCTGGGTAACCAAGTACTCGCGCTGGACGGTAGGCACGTTGAAAACCTCGATACGCGTATCTGGATGTCGCTCTTCATATTTGCGAATAACCTTGGTTAAACCCTCAAGTGGTTCGCTCATGCCAAACAAGCTTACACCTGGAGTGTATTGGTTTCCAGGGGCGAACTTGATGACATGCTTCACATCCCTTTTGGCCGGAGAAGGGGCCTCCTGATCGCTATTGACTGCTGCCTCTTCCCGCTCAGGAAGGAGTTTGAAGAAGCCCCATATCAGAATCAGCGCAAGGGTGGAATACTTGAAGATTCTGCGTTTGGACATGGATGAGTATTGTAACAGTACTTTCGAATGAAGGGGTGGGTCTTGGCTTCTTTCAACATAATTGAAGTGCTTTTTCAAATCGCCAAACCCTGAAAGCGGCTACCATTATTGGTCAGTTTTCGAACAGATCCTCTAGGATACAATTAATTATTAGGGGTATTGCTGAATAGTGCTACGATTTGATGATCCTGTTTTGAGACCTCCAGGACGAACGGAAGGGGCATTTTATTTTTCTCGCTTTTCCGCGCGTCCTTTTGCCAGAGCCCACGTCTTACCTAGTGAACAAAGATTCACCATGAACGAAAACACAGACGTAACCTTCAAGAATAATAGCCGTATCCATTTCGGCATAGGAGCGACGGATCTCGACAAGTCGATTTCCTTCTATAAGGAGCTCTTTCAAGCAGAGCCCAGCAAAATCAAAGAGGATTATGCGAAGTTTGAACTCGACGATCCATCCATCAACCTAGCCATAGGTTTGAAGAAAGGCTCGTCCGAACCTGTATCCAATGTTTCCCATTTCGGCATTCAAGTAAAATCGAGCGAGGTGGTAAACGCGGCCAGGGAGCGCTTCGAAAAATTGGGAATGCCGGTTAAAGTCGAAGAGCAAAGGATCTGCTGCTATGCGGTCCAAGATAAAATCTGGGTCAACGATCCGGATGGAAACGAATGGGAAATATTCGTCGTAACCGACTACAATTCGGATCTTAAAAGCGACAAAGAAAGCGAGTGCTGCGCTAGCGGAGAGCCTCAAGCTGAGAAGGAAACCGTTCAAGCTGGCTGCTGCTAGGAGGTAACGGTTTTAGTAAGCTGAAAAGGGAACATTGTAGCGGCGATCGTTGATCGTCGGAAAAATTTTCGAGAGCTAGCATCGACGAACGACGGTCGCCACTACACATTCGGAGACCAAAGCCGCGTTGCATTTTGCATTGTAGGCGTTTTCCTGCCATCTAAGATATGCCAGATTTGAAGTCCAAAAGCATAGTCCATTGGCAAGAGCTGAGATCGGATCTATTTCGTTTCATTCGATCTAGAGTTCCCTCAAGGGAAATTGCGGACGATATTACCCAGGATACATTGCTTAAGATCGCGAAAAGCATTGATGCGCTGAAAGAGGAAGAACGACTCCAGCCATGGGCATTTTCCATCGCTAAAAACACCATTGCCGATTATTTTAGACGAAACGGCTCCACTTCTCAAACGAATGAGGAGCCCGTGCAAGATGAAAAGTATCAAAATGACAACTACAACGATGAAGTTGCCAGTTGGCTGCCAGGCATGATCGAAGAGTTGCCGGAAGACGATAAACGGATACTCACCTTAACCGAAATCGAAGGCATATCGCAAAAAGAAATAGCAAAGCGACAAAAGCTAGGCTACTCGGCTGTTAAATCGCGCGTTCAACGCGCTCGTTCTAAACTTAAAAAAATCATCCTAGACTGCTGCCAGGTTGAAACGGATCGGCGAGGAAACGTAATCGACTACACGCCTCGCAAGTGCGACTGCTGAAAATTAGTCTCTTCTTCTACTTCTGCTTCCCCTTCTTCTCGCCATTTAATGAAAGATAGATTCGAGATGAAGAAGCAGGAGGAGATTTTGGCCGAAGTGAAAATATCCCTCATTTAAACCCTTGCTACCACCAAAGCGTCATTCGAATAATCGACTCTATGATTATTCAGCCTGGCAGTAAATGGGTTTTAATCGGGGATTCCATCACGGATTGCGGTAGAACCAAAGGAATCGAAGCTTCCAACTGGAATCCACAACCTGAATACGGCCAAGGCTATGTTAACCTTATCAGGGCCCTGCTTTCTTTGCGCAAACCAGAATCGCGGATCGAAATCGTCAATCGAGGCGTTGGCGGAAACGCGATTCGAGAATTAAAAGCTCGCTGGCAAGCCGACGTTATCGATGAAAAACCAGATTGGCTCAGTGTTTGCATCGGAATTAACGATGTTTGGCGTGGATTTGGAAAACCTATAGTCGAGTCTCTTGGACCCGTTCCAATCGAAGAATACCGAGAAACCTACGAGACGCTCCTCGATTCAGTTCGTCCAAGCCTGGACGGTTTGATTCTGATTTCCCCTTTCGTTCTCATCACGGACAAATCCGATCCTTTTCGAACGAGGATGGATGAGTTCAGCGATATCCTGCTCAATGATCTGGCTCCCAAGTTCGACGCGAGGGCGGTAGACGCCCAAGACGCTATGGATCAGCTTCTTGAGAACTTCGATCACGCTGAAATTTCGCCAGACCGCATACATCTGAATACGATTGGCCACCTAGCCCTTGCGGAATCGGTGCTCAAAGCCGTTGAGTTTAAAGTTTGAACAAGAGTCATTCAATTAGTTTTTCTAATTTATAAAATATTTTATTTTAGAATTGCTAATTCTATTCGATAAGCAAAATGAGGATCGAACTAAGATGAGCTATGAAACTCAAGAGGGGCCTAGTCGCCCGTATTCTTTGCACTGTCATGACCTTAGGCGCAGTCGCGCCCCCTACCTTAGCGGATTTCGACAAGGATTTCCGCTTCTGGAACACGCTACTTGTTCAGCAATACAAAGATGCTAAGTGGTCCACTTTCACCTATGCGGAAGCCAGGTGGATCGACGATGCGAATAAGATTGGAGCCTGGGTCGCTCAACAAAAGCTCTATTACCAGTGGAAGCCCAACCTGTCTCTCGGCGTCGGTCCGGGATGGATAGAACTGAAGGATGCCGATGGAGGCTGGAACACTCTCGCTCGGATGGAATTCGAAATAAATCCTAGCTGGCAGATCGGAAACCAATCTAGACTATCGTTAAGAAATCGACTCGAGACTCGCTGGTGGGAGAGTAGAGACTACCAGACTGAACTGGTATCCAGGCATCGACTACATTTTTCTAGGCCCGGCAACTGGCTGCCTGGAATGACGCATTTCGGCATCTCAAATGAATTCTTCTTCGATTACCGGGTCGGAGCCTACAAGGAGAATCGCTTTCGCCCTATCCAGATTTCATTCGATGCGGGAGAGAGGAAGCGCTTTAACCTGTTCCTGCAAGTCCGATCTATGCGATCAGGCGACGGTGCAGATTGGAAACACGCCTACATTCTCGGATGCGGTTTCAATAGTCTTGCCCGAATGCGAAAAGGAAGGTAATAAAAGAGAAGAGAATCTTCTCATGATAAATGCTATCAGAAAACTTTTCTTTAGTAACGAGGGGGTCGTAGAACCAGACCACCTCGATCAAGGGCAACGTGAAGCGCTGATCGATTTGCTGCTGCTCGCCACGTATTCAGATAGTCATGAGGATCAAAACGAGACAACCACCCTGGAAAAAACGACCGAGCGTTTCAACTGGCAGTCAGACGTATCCATCGACACCTACATCGAAAAATCGCGAAGCCAGGCAATAGAAGTAAGCGAGTCCAACGACTCGCGGAAACAATTTCTGGAAAACATAAGCGTAAGACTGAAAGACAAGGAAGGACGCTACAGAGCCCTTCGCTTGTGCAATGTTTTGCTCTACTCGGATGCGACCCTTATCGGGAGCGAAGTGGACTTTATTCAAGAAGTCGCGCGCGTATTCGAACTCAAATAGATCTATTTTACTAATAGATAGTAGAACCTATCCCCAAACCTATCTTGGATGCCGTTGCGCGAGAACTCGCCTTGGGCAAGGCTGAGCGAGGCACAACATTTACGGAGCCACCGTTGTAATTAAAGCTTCTAACGGCTTTATGCCCAAAGTCGAATTCCAACAACGCCGTTCGTCGTTAAATAAAATGTCACGCAGACATGGAGACTAGCCAATATGGCCGAATGCCAATAAGCGTATCTATTCATATTTTCCAGACGAAATTTTATGACATTGTAAATCGAATACACTGAGCAAAACGAGAAAAGAATCGAGCTAAGCATTACCGCAACCGAAACGAAAGACACTGAATAGAGGCGTTCGAAGGACGAGACTTGCATAAGTCCAATTCCCAGAATGGCGATAAGACTTGCCACAAAAGGCCACAGACGAATTCGAATCGTTTTTCCACTGGACAGTTTCTTGTTAATCAAGGGCCAAGCCCAAAATGGAAACAGGAGAACGGAGCTGACGGAAAAAAGAATCCACAGCGCCAGAATAACGAGACGGCCGTAAACAATCACACCAGAAACTTTTTCAAGAGTCAGAGGGCCGAAAAGCAGCGCTTCCCCAATTAAGGGGTCATTGACAACGGCCACTTCTAACAAGCCTGTTTCACTAGCTCTGTACTGATTTTCGGATACAGGAATAAGTTCGCGTTTATTTTTTCCGGTCAACTCCCTCAGGTAGACGCTTTGATCTTCCACTACTATTCTGTAGATGGTTGTCAGTTGTCCCGCAACGAGTTGCATACCATTCCTTGGGTTTACCCATTGATAAAATCCTACATGACGAGGGTTTGGGGTGACTCTGTTCAACCGGTATTCTTCGATGTTCGACTTGGAGTTAGAATTCCGAGTAACGAAGTCGCGAACAAGGTTTTCGATCCTTCCTACGGCTCTCCAACTTGGGTAACGGAGTAGGATAACGTAACCAGACCTCAATTCGGGAAAATAAGCTAACTCGCTTTTAAAACCATTAAGGCTACCGCCATGCCCTTGATAACGGTGACCCTTATAGTAGTTCCGTTGATTCGATAATCCATGAAGATCAAATTCGAAGCCTACCTTTGATCGAAGCGATGTAACAGAAGTTTCCATACGCTCAAGTGAAGTAGAGCTGATCATCGATTCAAAACCGATTCCTCTATTAACGAAGAATTCAAGAAGCGGCAGCATATCATTGGCCGAAGCATTGATACTCCCAATCGGCCGCATGCAAAGATGCTGATAATCTTCAATAGCCAGGCTCTCATTAAAAAAATAAGTGGCCCCTTCCATTCCAAGAACATCGAAAAAGTTTGTCTGAGCGTATTTTTCGAAGGTTTGTCCGCTTAATTTCTCCACAATATAAGCAGCTACAGATGGACCCACATTGCTGTAAGCAAAACGGGTACCCGGAATCCAGCGAGAACGTCGCGAATGAGGGTGGAAATCTAAAGCATCCTTCAGGGAGATTGAGGAATCTTGCAACAACCACTCGGGGCCTTGGAAGTCATCCCAACCAGTTGTGTGTTCCAATAAATGAGCAACAAGAATCGGATGAGAGGATTTCCATTTGTTCTTGAATTCAATTTCGGGAACGAGATCAGAGATTGTATCATTGAGCGATAATCTGCCTTCTTCCTGCAGCTTGAGAATGGCAAGCCCGATAAATATTTTGGATACAGATCCAATACGGAAAAGCGTGTCTTCAGACGCCTTTCGCAATGGATGTTTTTGAATAGATCCAAAACCTCTAACCCAGGACGATCCATCAGTATCCACAACTGCAATCCCAACAGCATCGACCCCACCTTCCTCAACGATCTTTTCTAAAGCATGTTCAAGCTGAGTAAAATCCTCGCTTCGAGACTGAGCGTACAAGGATTCCGAGCCTATCAACCAGATGAGAAACGCGAGAGCGGCGCATAGTTTGGCCACCTTCCCCAACGCGCTCTTCATCATCATCTATTCCTTACTTTGACTGTCGGCTAAAGCCGTTAGGCCGCCCACCGCTCCAAGATTCATCGAGTCCAAGGCGGAGCTGGGAACGATAATCAAAGAACCCTTTTCTTTCAGTCCCTCGAAAAGCATGTTCATGCCGCGAAGCTGGAGAGCCACTGGATTCTTTGCATACTTTTCGCTAGCCGTAGCGAATTTTTCGGAAATCTCAGTTTCGGCCGTCCCCAAAATAATACGAGCTTGGCGTTCGCG
>JANQKI010000298.1 GCA_028281165.1 Opitutaceae bacterium
GCAATGAAAGAAGGCATCGAGGCTAAAGGCTGGGAGCTCTACAACCTCAAAGACGACCGCACTGAACTCAACAACCTCGCAAAAAAGAAACCAAGACTCGCGCAGCAACTTGGCGAACAATGGGAAGCCTGGGCCCACGAAGACCGAGTCTATCCTAAACCGCCGAGGAAACGGTAGATTGATGGTATCGCAAAGCAGGGTCGGAGTTCACACTTTAGTGGGCTTTCATTGAGCCGCGTAACAACCCACTAAAGTGGGAACTCCAACAAAGAGGATTTTCCTACCGCGCCTCCCAGATGAGTGTCATCATAGACCGGGGACCTACTTGAATCTGATTTGAGCCCTCCACTTTTTCTTCACGGGCGAACGAGTCATCCGCATCCGTAGTCACCATTTCGAGACGAGTTCCGGCAAAGTCTCCTAATTCGAAATTCAGCGTATACGGCGATTCGCCGAGATTGTTGACCACGCAAACGAGCTGCTTCGAACCCTCGTGAAGATAGGCGCTGGCCAATAGCTGATCGCCAGCTTCTTCAATACCCGAGAGAGCCACACGCTGAGCTCCGGGTCGCACGAACCGACTGTAGTGGCCGAACGACCACAAGGTTTTGGCGGGAACGAAACGCCCGCCTTGTTTCAAGTCCGTCTCATGATTTCCGTGTATCCTCACCAGATAGAAACGAGCGAAGCGATTTTTCTTCAGTCGCTCGGCGACCGTCCAAAAAGACCAGCTTTCTACGTTGGCCAAGGTCAGATCATAGTGCATTACCTTCGCGATAAATTGAGCGGAATCCCAATCGGATTCTATGGCCGTGTCTTTGACGCGGCCCATATTGATGAAACTGTATTCGGATTGCCACAACGCGAGCTCTCGACCGTCGGCAGCTTCGCGAGCTAACCTCCTCGTGTTCTTGATTTCCTGAGTCGTCGTAGTCAGCCAATAGCTGTGAGCACACAGCATTTTCGGAACCGATGCCAAGTTTCCAATGTAGTGGGGACTTTCAAGCGAAAAGAACGCCTCGATTTGATCCGAATGGGCCTGACGATCCGTTTTTTCATACAAATACCGCCAACTGGCTGCTTCAGCGAGCAATTGTTTCGTATCCAATTCTTCCCGACTAATTACCTCGTCTATTTCGCGAACTATTTTTGCGACTTCCGCATTTTTCCAGGGAGAGCCTTCTTGCTTGGTCGATTTCCAATCATACTGAGGCTCGTTGACAGGACTTAGGTAATCGAAGGGCATGCCCTCGTCGCGGAAATGAATCAAAACCTGCCCTAAAAACTCGGCAAACGGACTGTACGCGTCTCCCCGCAAGTTCACGCTGTATCCGCCATCGCCATGAGCGATTCCGTTCTTGGTGAAAAATACGGGCGGGCTATTGGAGAAGGCTATAAACGTATCCACTCCTTGGCGATGGGCTTCGCGAAGAAACCACTGCTGCCCGGCCTGAGCTTTCCAATCGTAGCTTCCATCCGCTTGCAGAAAGCTTTCGGCACGTCGCGTCTCGTCATCGATCCTACTCGCTTCACCCTGCTCCGCACTACCCGCGCCGATATTGAATCGCCACATGGAAAGACCGATTCCACGGTAGTTGCCATTCTCGTCTCTCTCTTG
>JANQKI010000317.1 GCA_028281165.1 Opitutaceae bacterium
CGCTTCCTTTCGGTCGAGCAACCATGACGGTCATGATCGAATGCTTCTTGGCGGCTTTGGCCTGTATGCCAATAAAAGGAAAGCTGCCATGGCGTTCGCGAGCTTCCGCTCGTTCTTCGGCGGTGAACGCTCCACCGCCTACCACCCCAGAAAAGAGATCCAGCTCTTGCGTTTGGGCGGAAGCGTTTCCATTGGCCGCAGATCGACCGAAAAGCGCGCCGCCGGGGCGTTTGATGGCAAAGGCATCTCCTTCAGAGACGAGGTCGGCTTGGCCATCTCTGTTATCAGGAAAGAATCTCAGCTCAACGGAACTTGCCTCTTCTTCCAATTCGACCTGATCCAGTAAAGCGATTACATTTGGTTTGGCGAAGAGCACGGTTCTCAAAACTTTGGATACATTAATATTCACCAAGCGGTAGGCTTGAGTCGCATCGCTACTCCACCAAACCCGTTGACCTTGATCGCGCCACCGAACCACTTTCGCTTCCGATTGGCTCTCGCAAACGCCCTCTCGACCATCGTGGTACTGGTGACCCTTTCCATCGATGAGCGCCGCATTATGGGCCTCGGTCAATCGAAGCGTCCAGCCGGGATCTTTCGGATTATAGGCGGCGCGAAAGTGATCGTTCAGCAAACGCTCGCCGTAGATCTTGAAGAAAAAGCTGTTGCGGTCCGCATGCTCATGGTTGGCTGGCCCACCGCTGCGAAAAGCCAGCACCGCGTCCTCCGCTCTCCAGCCGCTCCGGCAAACGATCCAGTCTTGCTCGTCACGGGAATTCTTGAGACTTACGGAAGGGGCTCGAGTCGGACGATTGGATCGGTACCAAAGGTAATCCAGAAAATAGCCCGGTTCGGCGAACCGCTCCGTCGCGTACTGAGCGGCCGGATTTCCCGTACGATGTTCTATCCAAGAAGACACGCAGGGATAAATGCTGATCGCGGCATCGCTGAAATTTACGATGTCCGGATTGCCGTCCGCCTTCTTGCCCGCTTGCATGGCTGCCACGTACTCGACGTATCCAGAAAAGTTCATCTCTCGAGTCCAATCGATGGTGCCTTTGACCCGATAGTGCGCTTCGCAAAAAGCCAAAAGCGTACGCAGTATGTACTGCGAGTAACTCAGTCCCTCGAAATAGCTGCCGTCACCCGAGAAAAGCTGGAAAGCCGTCTTGGCGCTATTTTCAGCCGCCTCCAGCCATCCTTCAGCCCGCTCATCCTTGCCTAATAAGGCCAAGGCTCCGATGCCCAGAGCCATAGTGGGAGCCCCGCGTAGATTATTGCTGCCAAACAGAATGGGCCACCGAGACAAGTCTGCCGCTACGGGCGGACTGTGATTCAAATCCACTCGCCAGCCAACGACCTTATCCGGATTATCCATACAGTAGACAGCATGGTAGCAGGGCTGCACTCCTTTGTCTGCGATGGCAGCGAGCAGGCGACGATCAAGGTCCGGATCCATCTCGGCTCCCAAAACTTCCCGAGCGAAGAGCATACGAGAGGTCGCCATGGAAGCCCGCATGACTCCCAAGACGGAATCTCCATCCATCATGTACTCCCACTTGGGAAGAGCGATGACCTCTTCCATGGTATCCACTAAAGCGCGACGATGAATTTCCGCAGGTTCTACCAACTGAACGACTGCCGTCTCTTCGAAAGCCGCCCAGACCTTTCTCAGATCGGAAATGATATTCTTGGTCTTGCGGAATTGCTCCCAAGCCGGTTGCAAGGACTGCGGCGACCGAGCAGCCCATTCTCGGTACTTGGAGCCTAGCAAGATGCTGCGAGCATTAGCCCGGATGCGGGGAATGTCCGATTCCTCGAAAAAAAGCCGCTTGCTCCGAGCGGGAGGAAGCAGGATTTTCCCCAGAGCCGAAGAGGATAAGCTCGCTCCAAGCAAGGCGGCTCCTCCAAGACGAAGCGCCTCGCGTCTATCGATCACTGTAGCAATTCCGGCCCTCATAGTTTACAGTATCCCGCAGAAGAAACCTCGCTAAACGGGTTTTCAGCTATATCGTAAACCAGCACGACTCTTGTATGAATTCTGCCGTGCAGAGAGCCTGCTAGAATTTAACGAGTCTGCAGGAACCACAGAAGGAGCAGAATTCGCAAAAATAGGCCGACGGCTGCGGCACGATAGGCAAACAGTCCATTCATTCTGCCCCTTCTCCGGTTAAACGCCAACTGCAGACTCTCGGTCAAACCAGTCCATTTTCGTATCGCCATGCTTTCTTGTTTTGCCCTCAGGAAGTCGCTGCTCATAGCGCTGAGTCTAATGCTATTTCATTCTGTAGTAATAGCTAGCCAGCCTCACATCATCAGGCACTTCAGCATTTATGAAAAACGCAACGCCTACTGCGCCTGGCCTGCCATCGCTCGGGCGGAAAACGGGGATATCGTGGTCCTCTTTACCCGGACAGAAGAACACATGTCGCCCAACGGCGAAATCATGCTCGTCCGATCTACCGACAACGGAGAAACCTGGCTGCCGCCCTCGGTGATCTACGACAC
>JANQKI010000007.1 GCA_028281165.1 Opitutaceae bacterium
GAAGACAGTTCCTCTTCGGACAAGGGCCGATCGAATTGCATGTAGAGAGCCATGCGGTCCAATCCAATGGCATGAGCTATGAGCCATTCCGCATTCAGACGCGAGCCTTCAACTCCCTTCTTCTCCAAGAAGTCCGCGCTTCTCTGGACTACGTCGAGAACCGTTAGCGTCTCAGCCATGCAGCGTCACCAAATTTAGAATACTCAACTTTCGCCCTGCCCTTTCATCAAAGCTTCAATCTTGAGCTTCTGATCTTCGTTCTGCAGGGAATCGATCACTCCCTGGATTTCGCCGTCCATGACTTGAGGAAGACTGTGGATCGTAAGACCAATACGGTGATCCGTCAAACGGCTTTGCGGGAAATTGTAGGTGCGGATTCGCTCGCTACGATCACCTGTACCCACTTGTTGGCGACGATTAGCGGCATATTTCGCTCTTTCTTCCTCCTCTTTTGTCTGAAGGAGTCGCGAACGCAAAACAGTCATAGCCTTTGCTCGATTCTTGATTTGGGAACGCTCGTCGGAACAGTTGACAATGATTCCAGTCGGCTTGTGCAATATTTGCACAGCGGAATCGGTTGTATTCACTCCTTGGCCACCGGGACCACTCGAGCGAGTAACGGAAACTTCCAAATCCTGCGGATCGATCTCGATGTCCACTTCCTCGGCCTCCGGAAGCACCGCTACCGTAACGGTGGAAGTGTGGATACGACCTTGCGACTCGGTTTCGGGCACACGCTGGACGCGATGTACGCCGCTTTCAAACTTCATTAGCTTGTAAGCGTCCTCCCCGCGAACCGTAAAGGCGACTTCCTTAAATCCATTAATACCGCTTTCGCTCGAACTCATTTGCTCAACCGACCAGCCAGAGCGCTCCGCATAGCGCATGTACATCCGATAAAGATCGCCAGCGAAAAGGGAGGCTTCATCACCTCCCGCCCCCGCTCTTATTTCAATGATCGTATTTCGTGAATCAGATTCTTCAGGTGGAATCATGGCTACCAGAATCTTCTCTTCGAGAGCCTTGGCCAAGTCTTCCAAGGAAGGCAGTTCCTCCTCCGCCAGTTCCTTTAGCTCCGCATCGCCGTCGGGATCTTCTAGAAGAGTTTTATGCTCATCAATTTCTTCTTCCGCCTTTTTTAAAGCGCTGTAGTCCTCCAAAAGCTGACGCAATTTCGTCTGTTCACGCGATAGCGCCGCTGATCGTCTGGCGTCGTTGAAAAAGTCAGGCTCGTTCATCATCGAGTCGATTTCCTCGACGCGCTTTTGGAAGGGCGAAATATCGGGCAATTTCATAAAATCCTGAGCAATGGCTCGATGCTCATCGGACTGCAATTTGAAAATACAAATCGCAAGTAGTAAGAACCTAACGAATTACGATTGCTCTCTTTTCTTATTTGCAATCGAGGTGGGGAAAAGAGAGATACGGGCAGCCCTAGCTTCCGAAATGTCTCAAGGTCTATTCACGCAAAACCACATCGCCGTCATCTGGGATTTCGACAAGACGCTCATCCCAGGGTACATGCAACAGCCGATATTCGAGCGCTTCAACATAGACGAGCGAAACTTCTGGCAGGAAGTGAATACAATGGCGGAGCGCTACAAGCAGCGCGGCTATCGCGTTTCCGGCGAAAGCGTCTATCTCAACCACATTCTTACGCACGTTCGAAACGGAGAGATGAAGGGGCTGAATAATGAAATGCTGCGCGAACTGGGAGAAGAAATCGAGTTCTACGAAGGCCTGCCCTTCTTTTTCGAGGAACTGAGGGATGAAGCCAGATCCAAACCGGAATACGTTAAGCACGACATCAAGCTAGAACACTATATTGTCAGCACTGGCTTGGCGGAAATGATCCGAGGCAGCTTGATTGCACAGCATGTCGAGGGAATCTGGGGCTGCGAATTCATTGAAAATCCACTGCTGCCGGGATTCCTGAGCCAGGAGGAATTCCACATCGAAACGGAAAAGGAAATTTGCCAGATCGGCACCATGATCGACAACACCACGAAAACTCGGGCTCTTTTCGAAATCAATAAAGGATCCAACAAGAACGAGTCGATCGACGTGAATGCCAAAATGGCAAAGGAGGATCGACGCATTCCCTTTCAAAACATGATCTACATCGCAGACGGACCAAGCGATGTTCCCTCGTTCTCAGTGATAAGGAAATTCGGAGGCAAGACCTACGCCGTCTACAAGTCCGGCAATATCGAAGAATTCGAGCAAAACGACCGACTCCTCCAAACCGGTCGCATTCATGCCTATGGCCCCGCCCGCTACATGAGCGACAGCAATACCTCAATGTGGCTGCGTATGCACATTCACAAGATTTGCGAACGCATTGTCGCTGATCGTGAGGCCAATCTCGCCTTACGCGTCACCAAACCGCCCAAGCATTTGAAGGATGAGGAGCCAGGAGAAGACAACGAGCCGGACCCAGTGGTTGAGCAAGAGACCATGGAACTTTGAATTCCAGAAAGCGCGTCATAAATTTCACCTTTTTCTTCAATCTCGGGCTTGATTTTGAAAGAGGGAGTCTCTAAACGAGATCGCCCTTTAGGGATTCAATAAATACCCTAAAGAAGCAGCGATTAAGCGGGAACTCGTTCTCGCTTTCATCGTCTATCTCACCCCTGAGTAAGAAACAACCTATGGTTACAGTAGAAAATCTCATCAAAGATTATGGAGCGATTCGAGCCGTCGACGGCGTCTCGTTCAAAGTTAACAAGGGAGATATCCTTGGATTTCTCGGTCCAAACGGCGCTGGCAAATCCACTACAATGAAAGTGATAAGCGGCTACCTGGCTCCCACTTCTGGCACAGCCAGTGTTGACGGATTCGATGTCCAGGAACATCCCCTCGAGGTCAAAAAACGGATCGGCTATCTGCCTGAAAGCAATGCCGCCTATCCGGAGATGACCGTGCTGGAATTCTTGACCTACGTTGCGGAAGCGCGTGGCTACCGCTCGAAAGAGGACATCAACGACAGATTGGCAGACGTGATCGTGAAGTGCCACTTGAAGAAGGTCCAGAATCAGTCGATCGAAACGCTTTCCAAAGGCTACCGCCAGCGAGTCGGTGTGGCTCAAGCCATATTGCACGACCCGCCAGTTCTGATTCTAGACGAGCCAACCGATGGGCTCGACCCGAATCAAAAGCACGAGGTGAGAAAGCTAATTTCCAACATGGCCCAAGATAAGGCCATCGTTCTCTCTACTCACATTCTCGAAGAGGTCGAGGCGCTCTGCAATCGAGTCATCATCATAGACCAAGGCAAAAAAGTCATAGATGAGACGCCTGAGGAACTCAAAGCTCGTGATCCGAAACTTAAGATGGACGAGATTTTCCGCGAACTTACCAACCGAAACGTCTACGTATGAATCAAGTTTGTCCTGTATTCAAAAAGGAATTCTTCGGCTATTTCCGATCCCCGGTAGGCTATGTCATTTTAGCCGTATTCATAATGCTGCTAACTGGCTTAGCCTTCTTCACCGGTTTTTACGAAAGCAATACGGCTAATTTGGATACGCTTTGGAATTTTCTGCCTTGGATTTTCATGGTGTTTATTCCAGCGACCGGAATGCGCCTATGGGCGGAAGAAAAGCGTTCCGGCAGCATTGAACTCCTGTTCACCCTGCCAATATCGATTACCAGCGCCGTGGTGGGGAAATTCCTGGCAGCCTGGCTTTTCATTTCACTCGGCATCGTCCTGACCTTCCCTATGGCCATAACCACTGGCTACTTGGGGAATCCCGACTGGGGCATCATTATGGCCGGCTATTTCGGCAGCGTTCTCATGGCGGGAAGTTATCTGGCTATCAGTTCCGTTTGTTCGGCCATGACCCAAAACCAGGTTATCTCTTTCGTTCTGTCGGTTCTTATCTGTTTTGCGGTAACGCTTATGGGATCGGATATCCTTTTGAGCATTCTCGGAGGACTGCCCAGTGGACTGTTGGATTTCATCGGAAACTTCAGCTTCTACATACACTTTCAGACCATTACTCGCGGCCTCATCGAAATGAGCGCTCTATCGTTCTTCGGCCTGCTCACCATCGCGAGCCTGGCCATCAACATCGTCATTTTAAAACGGCAAAGCTAAGGAGGAATTCAACATGTCGCGAAGCAAACGAGCCCATATCGCCATTCTCATTCTGATCAATTTTCTTCTGCTACACTATATAGTATCCTCGATTCCATTACGAATTGATGTTACTGAAGAAAACATGTTCTCGCTTTCGAAGAACACCAAAACGCTGCTGAGCAAAATCGAGGATCCCGTCACCCTGGATTTCTACTATTCAAAATCGGCCAAAGACCTGCCCATTCGCTTCAAGAATTTTGCCAATCGCGTAGAGCAAATGATTAAGCAGTATGCCAATGCTGGAGGAGGCAAAATAAGGCTAAACATCATTGATCCGCAGCCGGATACGCCGGAAGAAGAAAACGCCATAGCGGCTGGGCTCCATGGGCAGAGCCTCCCATCAGGCGTAACCGTTTTCCTGGGACTTGTTGCCACCCAAGCGGACAACGAAAAGTCGATCGCTTTCTTCGATTGGAATAAAGAAGGGTTTCTTGAATACGATTTATCACGTCTGATTTTTGAAACACAGCTGCTGGCAAAGCCACGTCTTGGCTTGCTGACGAGCTTGCCCCTTCAAGCTCCTCCCTACCCAATGATGCCCGGACAACCACCTCAAGAAGATCAATATGTGGTTCAGCAGTGGGAAAGCGTATTCGAAGTCGAATCGATCGAGCCAACCGCCATCGAGTTGCCCAACAGCCTGGACATTCTGGCTATCATCAATCCGCCAGCCACGCTTAGCGATTCCCTGCTGTACGAGATCGATCAGCACATTCTCAAAGGCAAGCCGGTCTTCATTGCGGTCGATCCCTCGTCCCGCACTATCAAGCAGCAATCTCAACAATCGCAAATGGGAATGATGGGGATGGGCCAGCCAAGTCCCGATTCATCGACAAGCTTTCCCAAGCTTTTCGACGCATGGGGCATCAGCTACGACTCCATGCAAGCAGTGGGTGATCCCAACCTGGCCTACTCCCAAGCCAATTTCATCCAACCCTCCTGGCTTGTATTCAGAGATACCAATATCAACAAGGACTTCATGCCAACTGCAGATGTCAGCGCATCGCTGTTGTTGGAAACCGGAGCCTTTAAACTCGAGGAAGACTCAGGACTGGAATTGACACCTGTCATGACGACGACCTCGGGAGCGGGTCAAGTCAGTAGCATGATTCTCGACTACACTCAGCAAGGAGCATTGCTCAGGCAAATCGAAGCTGGCGACGAAGAACTCGTTGTTGCGGGACTTTTGAATGGCGAATTCAAAACCGCGTTCCCTGATGGCGAGCCAGCAGCTCCAGACCGAGACGAGGATTCGGAAGAGGCTACCGGAGAAGAGGAGGCGGAACACCTGGAATCAGGACAGAGTAGTGTATTCATAATTGCGGATACAGACTGGTTGATGGATCAATTCTCTATCCGTCGACTCAACTTTCTCGGCATGAACACGTACCAGCCTTTAAATGACAATCAAACCTTGGCCTCGAATGTCATGAACTTTCTGGGCGGAAGCCGAGATTTGATCGGTCTTCAAGGCAAGGGGACGCAAGATCGATCTTTTGAAGTCGTGCAACAAATGGAAGTGAAGGCCCAGCAGGCTTTTCAAGAAAAGTTGCAGCAAGTCGAAGATCAGCTTTCCGGCATCCAGCAGGAGATCCAGAAAATCGCCAGCCAACAAGAAGGCTCGGGCTTGATCGTGGCTACGCCTGAACTGGCTGAAGCTTTGAAAAAACATCGGGAAGAAGAAGCTAAACTAAGAGGCGAGAGAAGAGATATTCGCCGCGAACTCCGCAAAGATATCAATTCTCTGAAATGGAAACTTATCTTTGTAAACGTAGGGCTTCCTCCCCTCGCCTTGGTGGCATTTGGGCTCTTCTTCTTCCGTTCGCGGAGGCAACAATCCTTATAATTTTAAGCGAAAATGAATCTAAAAAATCTATACCTCAGTGCAGGCGTTTTAGCCATTGTCGCTATCATTACTAGTTTTCTGAAGACTACCGACAGCGCTCCGCTCCAGGATGAGCGCGAGCAGGGGCCCATTGTCGATGAAACCAAATTGGGAGAAGCCGCCCAGGTCCGTATCACGGGTAGTGATGGCGTGGTGACAATCGTTAAAAACGACAAAGACAGTAACTGGATCGTAAAGGAACGCTACGACATGCCAGTAAGCTACAGCAAGCTTTCCAGCCAAGTGAAATCCGTCGTTGAAGCGAATATCCAGAGACTGGTTACAACGAATCCTGAACGCATCGAATCACTGGGCTTCGATTCCGACGAAAGCATTAGCTTCTTAGGCCAAGATGGAGAGGAGATCGTCTCCATTGAATTAGGACGCCAAACCGATAGCGGACGTCAGTTCTTTCGCTACAAAGGGGAGGACAAAGCATTCCTAGCAAGCACGACCTTTCGCATCGATGATGACGGGGATTCTTGGCTAGCCAAGAAACTGGTCGATGCTAAGCAAGATGACATCCGGTCGGTAAGCGTAAGCTTCCAAAATGGAGGCGAGATTGCGTTTTCGAGAGATGACAAGGATTCCGACTGGACAACTGAGACTACTCTTGAAGGCAAAGTCGTTGATGACGGAGCGGTGGACCGCATGGCCAATCGTTTTCCCAACCTGACCTTTACCAAAACGGCGGCAAAGGATGACGGACTTGTCTTAGCCGCCCAGGAGAACAGCCACTCGGTTTCGTTAACCTTCGAAGACGACAAGACCATCAGCTACAAAATCGGTCGACGTCCCGAGGTGAAGGTTATGAAGGAAGTGGAAGTTGACGGAGAAGATGGCGAAAAGAAAACCGAAATGCAGGAAGAGGTAGAAACTGAAGCAGGCCCCGTCTACGTATTTATCGACACTTCAAGCAGTGAAGATCCAATCAATGAATACATGTCGAAAGCAGCCTTTGAAGTAAGCGCCTACCAATATACCAGCATTCCGGAATCAGTTGAGGCTCTATTCAAGGACGCCCCACCGCCACCAGAACCTGAACAAAGCGCCGAGAATCCCGAAACATCTAAGTCGGCAGAAATCGTAGATTCAAACGAAGACGAAACAAACTAGACTTTGCGAGACCCTCAAAAGCTGAGGGTCTTTTTGAATACACCTGACTTAAGAAAAGTAGCGTTGCTTTATCCGTAGATGGAGACTTTGCAAATCCATCAATGTGAGGAAATCGATCAT
>JANQKI010000072.1 GCA_028281165.1 Opitutaceae bacterium
CGAAGCGGTCAGTTCTCTCGATATCTATCCAACCCTTCTTGAGCTTGCCGGCTTGCCTACTAACGAAAAGAACGAGGGCGAAAGCCTGGCATCACTCATCCGCCAGCCGAGCAAAGAGAAAGACAGTCCGGCCATTACAACGCTGGAAAAAGACTCTCACTCCGTTCGCTCCGACAACTATAGATATATACGCATGGCCGACGGAGCCGAAGCGTTCATGGACCACACCTCAGACCCCGGCGAATGGAAAAACCTTATTGATGACCCCCATTATCAATCCCTCATAGCAGAACATAGAAAGTGGCTACCCGAACAAAACGCCCCCGCTCAAAAGAGCAGCAGACTGCAATAAAGGGGATCATCGAAGGTACAATAGGCTAGCTGCGTATCTGGGGCGAACAGTCCGCTCATCGAGCCTCTTTGGAACCTTAAGTCCTTTGAGGACTAAGCGAAGCCTGAAACCTCGCGCTACATCATCTGAGCGAAACGTTCTAGCGGTTTCCTGATCTTACTTACTAGTGCAGCCGATACGCGCCTTGGATCTGGACTGGAGATTCCAATTGCTGACCTTCGGCCGGCGACTCGTGAATCCGTCTTACGATTTCCATGCCCTTGATCACCCGTCCGAATACGGCGAATCCTTGGCCATCGGGTTGACGTCGACCACCGAAATCCAGTTCCGGCTGATCGCCGATGCAAATCACGAAGTGATGGGTCGCCGTATCCAGACCAATACGAGCCATCGACAGCGCTCCGTCGACATGTCGCAACCCCGTGTCGCGGGTGCGCTCTAGCGGAATCGGATCGAAGGAGTCCTGTTCGCGATCCGGATTCGCCCGCGCCTGCAACACGGCGATTTTCACATCATCGTCCGGTTGATTGTCCGCACGCACGGTTCGGAAAAAGACACCGCCTCGGTAGTGCCCCTCTTCCAGATAGCGGATAAAATTCGCGGCCGTCAGCGGCGCTCGAACCGCATCCAGCTCGAGTTCGATATTCCCTAACGAAGTGATGAGGCGGACTCTGGGCATATCCGTCAGCGGCTCCTCTCTCCATTGAAAGGTAGGTTGACTTGCAAAGTCGTAGCCCTCCAAATGGGCTCGATCTTCCGCGGATCGCTGCAGCGGCTTGCGGTAACGCCAGGGACCATCGCCCAAGACCTCTTCGCAAAGCGCCGCCAGCCGTGGATCGTATTCTCTGAGTTCGGCGCGAGAGTTGACATGATTATGCACGGCATCGTTCTCGCGATTGTCGCCAAACCAGCTCTGCACCGCCTCGGCCCAATACTCTGCTGGATTGGTGATGGCGTAGGTCCCCTCCCACAATCCAGTCTCCTTGGCTTCGTCGTAGGCGGCTTCCAAGCGCGACTGAAAGGTGGGGTCCATCGGCCGCAAGCCCTCGCTGTGCAAACCGTGAGCGAATTCGTGAATCAGCAGATTTTCTTTCTCATAGGGATCCCCGGGGAAACCGAGGAGATTCTCTTCGCCGCAAGTGACCGGGATGCCGCCCAGCCCTCGGGCCCGACGATCCATGTAGATGCGCGGCTTCAAGTGACTGTGCTCGGGAATGTCCGTCGTGTATTCATTATACGCCATCACCGCCACGAATGCGCCTCGACTTGCCATTGTATCTATAATGTCGTTACGA
>JANQKI010000094.1 GCA_028281165.1 Opitutaceae bacterium
TCAATATGTATGAAGATTGTGGATTCGTGGTATCAATCGCTTTCAGCAGAAGACCAAAGCGCAAAAGCCAAACAACTGGTTAAACTACTCGAGGAAGAAGGAGTCGCCTACGACTTTGGCTCCTATCGAGACGCGCCTCCTGGCATTAGGTTATGGGGTGGAGCGACCGTTGACCCCGAAGACACGAAGCTTTTACTCCCATGGCTAGACTGGGCATTCGGGCAAATTAAAGCGTAGCCGTGATCGTGAGGTCATGATCAAGGCTGTATAAGACTATAGCAAATAGTCGGGCAGCGTTCGCCTACCCTTTGGCCGCTTCTTATCCCAAGGCAACGTTACATTCTCGGGCGTGTGGTTCCAAACTTCATACACGTCGAAAATCTTTCCCGGATTGAGGATGTTGTTTGGATCCAAAGCTTTCTTGATCGCTTTCATGGCCTCTATCTCGGCTTCATTTCGAGCCACCTTCATGAAAGGCGTCTTGGCAAGACCAATCCCATGTTCTCCGGAAATGGTCCCTCCAAGACTCATGACTTTTCGCATCAGGTCGCTTACTGCTTTTTTCGCCCTGGCCTTCTCGCTGTCATCGTCGCGATGATACATGATGTTAACATGAAAATTTCCATCCGCTGCATGCCCGAAGGTTGCAATCGGCAAACGGGAGCGTTTCACCAGAGTATCAAGAAATTTGGCAAACTTAACCTGGTTTTCTAGAGGCACAACGATGTCCTCATTGATTTTAGTATCTCCCAGAGCGAACATGGCGCCTGAACATTTGCGACGCGTTTCCCAAAGAAATTCGGCTTGGGCGCGCGTTCGAGCTTTCTTAAAAGCTACACTCGTCCGTTTCGCCCAGTCGCTCACTTCGAGAGCAAGCTTCGGCATGTCATTCGCAGACCCATCAAATTCTGCTAAAAGTAATGGTTTTCCAGATACATGATTGAATAAACGGACTCCCGCTATTTCCTCCGCGCAATAAATAGTTCGCTTGTCGAGAAATTCAAGGATTGCAGGAAAGAATCCCTCCTGCAGCAATTTCTGGACAGCTATCAGGGCGTCTTCATCACTATCGTAGGCAGCGATCAGAGTCAGCGTCTTCTCTGGCTTAGGCAACAGCTTCAGGACCGCCTTAGTCACAACACCAAGCGTTCCTTCGCTCCCGATCCAAAGATCACGAATATTATATCCTGTAGCGAATTTTTTGTATTCGCCACCCCACGACACTCTCTCTCCATTTGGCAGAAATCCTTCCAAGGCCAAAACATAATCGCGCGTTACCCCATATTTCGCGCACCTCATGCCGCCAGCGTTGCAAGCTATATTTCCGCCGATCGTGCAATACTTTTGCGACGAGGGATCAGGAGGGTAGAAAAGCCCTTCGGCTTCAGCTGCATCCTGGATCGCCTTGGCGAGAGCTCCGGCCTGAACGATGGCCATAGCTTTTTCCTTCTTTACGACGATTCGTCTCAGGCGAGAGACATCCAGGACCCAACCTCCACGCGCTGGGCTTGCTGAACCCGTGAGTGAAGTGCCTGCGCCCCGAGTCGTTACGGGCACCTTGTATTCGTTCGCCAACTTCAAAACGACCCCGACATCTTCATCGCTCCTGGCAACGACCAAAGCAGCATAATCGAACGCAAGTTTGCTGCTATCGAAGGAAGCCAGATACTTGCTATCGCCCACCGTAATTACTTTTCGGTTACCAAGCGTTTTTCGCAGTCTATCCGTCGCTTTCTTAACTATCTGCTTTCGAGTCATGGGAATTTCCTAAGAAGCGTTTGTTTTCCTGCGAAGCAATAGAGAAATCGCCTCACTCGCAGACTCCATACGCATGGCTTTCAGGACCAGAAAATAGGTCGCAGATCCAAGAGGAATTAGAAAAACGAGCGCTACCAGACTGCCAAAATGCCCTTGTGGTATAAATAGGGCCAAAACCAACCGACAACCAAAGACGGCGATCCCCATTATAATAGACGCAGCAGCAATTTTCAGAAGATCTGGGCCCAACTCTCGCAATCGAATATCGGAGCGCTTTTTCCGCAGCATAAAATGAAGAACGAAGCATTGAAAAACTACAGAAGCGTTGCTGGCGATCGCTAGGCCGATGGTCTGAAAAAATCTCATGAGGGCTAGGCTTAAGAGCAAGTTCACCAATAGGGCGAGGGTTGCTGCCTTTACGGGCGACTTTATATCTTTGATGGCATAAAAGGCTCTGGTTTCGATCGAAATAAAAGAGTAAAAAGGCAGGCCAATAGCGAAGATATAAAGAATCGGGACCATCGATTTAGTATCGTTGCTTTTAAACAACCCATGCTCGAAAAGGGTCTGGATAATCTCCGAGGCAAGCAGCCCTAGTCCAATGGCCGCGGGGCAAGCCATCATGGTTGAAAGGCAGACCCCTTTTTTGTAATTGAACAGAAATTCAGAATCTCTTCCCCCAGCAACCGCCTTGGTCAAAGCGGGAAAAATAACCGTAGAAATCGCTATGGTAAACATCCCGAGTGGCAGCTCGACGAGACGATTGGAATAGTAGAGCAAAGAAGCTCCCGCATCGTTGATGTAGAAGGCCAGTTCGCGTGAAATCAGAATATTTATCTGGTGAGCCGCCGCTCCATAGATGCCAGGCAAAGTTAACAGCATAACATTTCGCAGGCGATCGGAAACGGCAAAATCCAGGTGAGGCTGCCAACCTTCCTTTCGTAGGGCCCAAACGGGTACAATCAATTGAAAAAAACCGCCAATCATTACTCCAGCGCAAAGAAACATCATTTTCTCGAAAGGAGATCCGCCAAGCCAGGATCCAATTCCACCCAAAAACAGGATTATGCTGAGATTCAGCCAAACCGCCGTTAAAGCAGGCACTCCAAAACGTCCGAATAAATTCAATACAGCCGAAAGAATCGCCGCCATGCAAATCAAGGCGATGTAGGGGAAAAGGATGATGCCCAATTGCGACTTGAGAATCCATTTTTCCGATACGCTCACATTCTGTACCAGAAAAAGAATCGCCCAAGCCGCCAAAATAATCCCGCCGCAGATCACGAGCAACCAGCTCAAAGTCTTGTTGACAAGCGTGTGAACAGCCTGGCGGCCGTTCTCCTCCAACTCCTCGCTCAAGTTTGGCATGAGGGCTGCCGTCAAAGCCCCCTCGCCCAGCAGGCGTCGAAATAGATTCGGCAAAGTAAAAGCCGTGATGAAGGCGGAATTCCAAACTGAGGCTCCGAAAATCGCGACGGTTAGCATGTCTCTTCCCAAGCCTAAAATCCGGGACACCAAGGTTAAGCTGGATACGAGCCCTATCCGAGACAGCAATTTCGACATCGATTTCCTTCTCGCTTAATCGCTGCAGTCGAGCAAGACATTTGGACTCGAGTTGCTTTGCTCAAACGCTTGATTGATATTATCTAACTCATTTGACACAGCCAGATCTTGTCTTAGTTAACACCCTCCCCCTCACATTCGAATCCATCACAAACTCCTTTTCTTAAGCTGAACTTGGTCTTCTTTTTACTGACTAACGAGCTGGACTCTTTCTCCCCTAATGAACCTGATCGACAGATTAATCGAGAAGCTGCGCAAACATCCGAAGCGGATCGTATTTACTGACGGAGATGATGCTCGCATTCTGCAGGCAGCTCGGCAAATCGTGTCGCTCGGAATGGGAGCTCCCTTGCTGATAGGAGACCGTTCTAGAATAAAAGACAAAGCCGCCAAGCTCGACCTGACCACGAAAGGCATGCGCATTATCGAGCCGGAACGCAGCAGTGAAATCGATCCTTTCATTGAAGACCTCAGAGGCATAGAAAGGTTTAGCCAAAAGGATTCCGACGAGCTGAGAGCTCTAGCTCTAGATCCAAACACGTTTGCCACTCTGATGCTTAAACGGAATCAGGCTGAGGCAATTATCTCGGGCGCCACGGCAAAGGCTTCGAGCGCGTTACGACCCCTGTTCCAAATCATTGGCACGCAAGACAACGTAGAAGTAGCTTCCTCGCTCATGATTCTCGATATGGAGGCCAAGAAAGTGGGCATAGACGGCGCGCTTTTCATGGGGGACTGCGGCGTTATACCCGACCCCAATTCAAGCCAGTTGGCCGATATTGCCTTGAATGTAGCCCGGCTAGCTAATCATCTGACAAATGCTTTGCCAAAAGTAGCAATGCTTAGTTTCACGACTCATGGAAACGAGAAGCATGCTGCTGTGGCCAAAGTGAAAGAGGCAACTCGAATTGCGAAGGATAAAGCTCAATCCATGGCCTTCGATATCGAGATTGAGGGTGACATCCAGGTTGACGCAGCTCTGGATTTGGCGACCGCCATGACAAAGGAAATCGACCAAAGTCCTGTGGCAGGGAGCGCCAATGTTCTCATTTTTCCAGACCTAAACAGTGGCAACATAGCATCAAAACTGGTTCAGATCCTGGCTGGGGCGAATAACTACGGGCAAATCATCATGGGACTGAAGCGACCAGCAGCCGAAATCAGTCGAGGCGCCGGCGCCCATGATATTCTTGGCGCTGCTGCGATTATCGGTTGCCAAGCAATCGATCATAACCTCCTTTACCATCAGGAGAGTTCATAGAGATCGATGAGCGGAAATAAGAAGGACCGCAAAACCAGCTCGAAGAGAGAGCTATTGAAGCGGCCAATCAATAAGGAAACCAAACGTATCTTCGTGGCAGGAACGCGGATGAACGATGGAAAGACGACGACTTGTTTGGGTCTCTTCGCGGCCTTGCAACACCGTTTTGGCAAGGTGGGGTTTATCAAACCGGTAGGCCAACGCTTCGTAAGGATCGAAGGAAATCTAATTGATGAAGATTCGGTGCTTCTGGAGAGGATTTACAATGTAGAGGTCCCCATCACGAGCATGAGCCCCATCGCCATCGACAGCAATTTCACCCGCCGGTATCTGGAGGAGCCAGATGATACTATCGCTCGATTGACGGATCGCGTTTGTCGAGCTTTTGATCGCTCTTCTTGGGAGAAGGACTTCACTCTTATCGAAGGGAGCGGACACGCGGGTGTCGGTTCGGTTTTCGATATGTCCAACGCCCGAGTGGCCAAGCTTTTGAACGCCAAAGCTATAATCGTAAGCAGAGGAGGAATCGGTCAGCCCATTGATGAAATCGCGATGAACAAAGCTCTCTTTGATCAAGAGGGAGTGGAAGTCGTTGGAGCGATCATCAACAAAGTGCAGCCGGACAAGATAGATTATATCAGGAAGTACACGGGAATCGGTCTGAAAAGGCTGGGTATCCCGCTACTAGGTCTACTCCCAGAAGAGAAAGTGCTTTCGTCTCCGAATCTTCATCAAGTCGCCGAACGTATCAATGGCTCGTGGCTTCATGAAGAAAAGGATCAAAACTGGAAACGCGTAAACACGATCATTATCGGCGCCATGACGGCTGCGGGAATTTTGGATACACTGACTCCTGGAGCGTTAATCATCACTCCCGGTGACCGCGAAGACATTATCATGGCAGTGATTTCCTACGCCTCGTCCCCAGAAGCGCATGAAATTGCCGGAATCGTGCTGACTCGCGGAATAGTCCCCCATCATACCCTTCGAGAGCTGATTGCGAAAAGCCGCATTCCCGTTCTACTTGCTGAGGAAGATAGCTACAACGTAGCTTCGCGGATCCACAGTATGACCGTAAAAACGCAACCAGAAGATCGCGACAAGATTCCTGTCATCAAGAATATGATACAGGAGAACGTAGACCTAGAGTTGCTAGCGAACTCCCTGTAGCGAATTCTTGGATTCGAGATAAGCTTTTAGCCAGCTGAACCGACCTGGATCACGAAGGATCCATCTTTAGAGTCTATTTGCTGGATAGCCTTCCACGCGTTGACTAAATCTTCCTCGAGAGGAACTTGCGACAGGAAAGAACCGACCACAGCAGAACCGCCTACTCCCAACGGCAATGGAAGCGAATTCAGTAATAGTTTATCCACTACGAGTTTCGGTCCATTTTCTGACGGCTCGAAATGCCCGAAAGATTGAATTGTTAGATCAAATCTTTTCTTGTTCGGATCAATAGTCAGTGGCAAGGAAAGCACGAAACCCTCTTCGAGAACACGGATATTGGGCGAGCCCATACGGACATTGGCCGCTTCGCCATCACCCGTTGTTTCTGCAGCTTTGAATTGGCTGAGAAAATAGTTGAGCTCACGCTCTAGAAAAACGATCTGACCAGGCATCTGCCGCGCTAGCCGGTTCAGACTGAAACGTAAATTCTTTGTCTCTGAAACTCCAGGCTCTCCAGGAATGTAGTAAGCCTGATAAACGCCAGGACGAGCGGCTTCGTGTTCACTAGGCTCGGCGACAGCTTTTCGAGCTGGAGCCATCAAAAGCAGGTAAACGCCAAGTAGAAGCCCGAGCGACGTCCCTGAAATCGCCGTGAAGAGCAAGGCAAACAAGCTCGGCTCTTTAATCCTCCGCAATCTCATAATGACTCTTTCTATCGGCTACTGCTCTCCAACTCTTTATAGGTATATCCCATTATATAGAAATAGAGCGTTGCGCCAAAAAAGAATGTAAACGGAACGATAGCCAAGCCACCCAGCAGGAGTATTCCAAGAAAAGCCAAAGTCGGAACCGCATAACTGAAAGCGCCCTTCTTAAGCATCACTCCAATCGTAGAAAACTGGCAGCAGTCCTTTAAGTCCAATTTGACCAGATAGAGATACAGCGCAGCCGACATTAGAGGTCCGACAATAAACATAACCGGAATCAAAGGCAGCCTAGAGAGAATCGAGTTACCAGCAAAGGGCCAAGAGATGAGCCAACCTAATAAAAGAGGAATGAAAACGAAAATGATGAAGAGGAGAAAAAACTTCAGCCCATCGATCAAAAGGCCTTTCCAATCTTCCCATTCCGGCAGTTCAAATTCGCTTTTTTCCTTCCCAGCGAGAAAGAGCCGATACAAATAACCGAAGGCCAAAATTTGCGTTATTATGAGTGGCAATAGGGTCAGAAAACCGCCAATCATGACTTTCGAGAACCACTTGGAGTCGGAAAATAGACGTTTCGTTACTTGCTCGAGGGTCGGCATTAGGAATAGCTAGAATCCATTTCTTGTTCAGATTCGCACATTTCGCATGGAGTTCAAAGAGAAATTATCGGGCTATGTAGATAGAGTCGAAAAAGGCATCGATTTATACCTGCCCTCGAAAGAAACAAGGCCGGATCGCCTGCATAAGGCTATGAGACACAGCATGAAAGCAGGCGGCAAGCGTATCAGACCCGTTCTGATTCTTGCTACTAGCGAGATGCTTCAAGCCGAAACGGACGCCATGCCAGCTGCCATAGCCATGGAATGCATTCATACCTACAGTTTGATTCACGATGACCTACCCTCTATCGACAATGCCGATCTAAGAAGGGGCTCCCCTACCTGTCATGTCGCCTTTGACGAAGCTACTGCATTGCTTGCTGGTGACGCTCTACTAACCTACGCCTTCCAGCTTCTTGCAACGCACTACCAAACTCAGCCTGAGTTGAATCAGAAGCTGGTCAGAGAATTATCGATTTCTGCAGGGAGCGAACGTCTCATTGGTGGGCAGATGGAAGATATTCTTGGCGAGGAGAAGCAGCTAGACGCTAGCCAACTCGAATACATCCACCTGAATAAGACTTCAGCTCTCATCCAGTGCAGTATGGTCATGGGGGGCTATCTTGGCAAAGCGAGCGACGAGGAAATTGATTCTCTACGAGACTATGGTCGCTGTATCGGTTTAGCCTTCCAAGTGATCGATGACATTCTCGACACCACAAGTAGCAAGGAAACTTTAGGAAAGAACGTAGGCGGAGATGAAGCATTGAAGAAGACGACCTACGTTTCTATTCACGGAATCGAAGAAGCTAGAGACATAGCTAACGATTTGACCCAAAGAGCAGTGGAAATCTGTCATTCGCTTCCCGGCGAAGCTTCGTTTCTATCAGGCTTGGCCGAGCATTTAAATCGTCGTCTTAACTAGCGCTGCATGCCTTCCCCTTGCATATCGTTTATATGCTCGATGTTCAACTGCGTTGAACTTTCGAAGGCCATGCTAGCAAGCCTTGAGAAAACAGTCGATCTTCATGAGCATGAGGTGATTCTAGTCGACGACGCTTCGAATGACGGCACTCCGGAATTTCTTTCGTCATTAAAAAATCGATACAGAGTTTTCAGAAACGAGCAAAACGGAGGATTCGCCGTATCCAATAATCTAGGAGCGAAACAAGCAAAAGGGGATATACTGGTTTTTCTGAATAACGACCTTGTGCTTCTGCCAAATTGGCTACAGCCGATGTTGGACTTGATTCAATCACAAAAGGATGTGGGAACCGTTGGCAACATCCAGCTTAACTTTGAAACGCGTCTCGTCGACCACGCAGGCATCTTCTTCGACTTGGAGGGAATGCCCACTCATGCGCAGAAAACGAGGAAGCGTCTGCCCCGAGGAGACTGGCTAGAGAGAAACGCGGTAACCGCAGCTTGCCTAATGATCAGCAAGGCGAAATTCCAGGAGATGAACGGATTCGATGAAGACTACCGAAACGGAATGGAGGACGTTGATCTAAGCGTCCGAATGAAACGGAAGGGATATCGCCACTTCGTTTCGCATAAGAGCGTTATTCTCCATCACATCAGCAAGTCTCCTGGGCGTCACAAGAACAACGAGAAAAACTCTGACCTCTTCCGCAAGAGATGGTCAGCCTATACGAAAACCTTTGGAGTTTCGGAATGGCCCAAGGAATATCTTCGGAGATACGCAAGATACTGGTGGCGCATGGAGCCAAGGAAATTTGCGCAAGCGCTCGCTATGCTTCTTTTCCCTTCCAATACGAAGTAATTACTCTAAGCCTTCTTAATCCGAATTTGAGAATAAAACGCCAAACTCAGTTGGAGTTTACGAATTTCCTTCATATCCATCCTCACTTCGCGTTATAAGACGCTCACTTGCAGGCCTTAGCCGAAAATCGAAATGATCCGCGCTCTCTTTAAATCCAAAACGCGAAACCGTATTCAAGAACGCTGCAAAGAGGATAGTCTGACTAGGCTCCGCAAAAAATACGACATCCTCTATCACATCATTGAAGAGCAAAGAGGGACACGCGTAATGGTCGAAGGCCAAGAACTCGTGATGTTCTCAAGCAACGAATACCTCGGCCTACATGAACATCCAAAGGTAATCGAAGCGGGCAAAAAGGCCTTAGAAAAATGGGGAAGCGGGACCATGGGGTCTCGAGCCGCTAACGGAGGGCGCTACTTTCATCGACAATTAGAAGAACGTTTAGCCGATTTTCTCGGCAAGGAAGCCTGCCACGTCGCCTCAGCGGGCTATCTTTCCCTCATGTCCAGTATCACAGGTTTTGCCCAGCGGGGGGACATCATTCTGGTGGACAAAAATATGCATTCTAGCGTTTGGGATGGCACTAGACTCTCGATAGCGACTGTCGAACGCTTTAGTCACAACAATCCGGATCACCTTCGCTCTTTGCTCGACGATCTAGATCCTGAAACCCCTAAAATTATAGCCATCGAAGGTATATACTCCATGGAGGGCCACATCGGCAAGTTGCCCGAATTCGTCGATATCGCGCAACAGTACCAGTGCTTTCTGGTGATGGACGATGCTCATGGAGTAGGCGTTCTGGGAGAAAATGGCCAAGGGACTGCCAGCCACTTTGGCCTGACCGAAAAAGTCGATATCATTGCCGGGAGCCTTTCCAAATCCTTTGCTAGCACCGGCGGTTTTGTAGCCGGCGACCACTCGATGATCGACTACTTGCGGACTCACTCGAAACAGACGATTTTCAGCGCGGCGATCAGCCCATGCCAGGCCGCTTGCGCTATGGCAGCCCTAGAGGTCCTAGAAACAGAGCCTCATTGGATAGAAAGACTTTGGCGGAACACCAAACGCTACAAGGCGCTACTCGATGAGCTTAACCTGGACACGTGGGAAAGCGAATCCCCAGCAATACCCATCGTTCTCGGATCGAGGGAGCGAGCTTACTATTTCTGGAAGCGACTCTGGGATAAGAAAGTCTTTACCGTACTCTCAACCCCACCCGCAGTGCCGCCAGGCAAAGACCTCATCCGCACATCCGTTTCAGCTAAGCATAGCGAGCAAGATTTTGAAATCCTAGAAGAAGCCATGCGTTACGCAGCAAGCAAACTGTAGTCCATTTGCGAGCTATCAAGAAACACTGACAACGCTTGGGCTCTCGGATTTGATATAGTTGAGAATTTCCTCAACCGTCGAACGCCAGCGAGGAAGAATCTCGGTTTTGATTCCATTTCCTAGGCATTGAAGTTCATTTTGATCGAGAACAAGACCTCGTAAAGACGAGGCTAGCGACTCAACATTTTCGGGCTCAAAGAGACGGCACCCTCCAAAGCGAGCGTTCTCCTTAATCGAAGCCAAGCCACTGCACAAAGTAGGGATGCCTCGCCATAAGGATTCCAGTACGGGAAGTCCACAACCTTCAGCTCGCGTGGGAAAAAGAGTGAGATCTATTTTTTCCAAAAGAGTCTGCAAAGACGTGTCTTCAATCTGTCCATACAAGTGAATCGGATATCCTGACCGAATAGCTTGCTTTAATGCTTTCTCGATATCTTTCCCAAAATAGGGATTCGCCCTTCCAACAAGATGCAGGTCAAATTCAATTCCCTCATCCCATAGAATCTTGCAGGCTTCCAAGGCCAAATCCTGACCTTTGCGCTTTTCCAATATAGCAATTATCAATACTTGAGGTCTCTTGCCGAACGACGTTTTGGGGGAGGAAGACTCCAGAAAAAAACCGTCGGACCCCAACTGTATCGACTTTACAGACGGCGAATATTCAAAACCTAGCCATTCCCAATATTCTTCGAGCAGAATCGCGCTGTGTTGCGAAACAGCAAAGGCTCCGGTAAACTTGGAAAGCATTTTCATGTAGCTTGGATGGCGCTGCACGCTATGTGGCCAAGTGAATTCCGGATGTTGGAGAGGAATGGCGTCGTGAAAAATTACATACGAAGAGCAAGCTTTGGAAGAAAGAAAAGCTTCAAAACCAGGACGTTCGTATTCGCAAAACAACTCGCTAGTAAGAAAAACATCGTCACATTGAATCTCGAAATCCCTAACTCGGGAACGAGGCTTGAAGCAGGATGCTCGCTCGCTCCACTCTACTTCGATAAATCGATCTCCCAATAAAGGGCTCATCTCCCGTCTCAAGCAGGCCGAAACTCGGGCCAAACCGGACTTGTGCTTCTGGCGAGAAGCTTTAGTCACATCGAATAAGAGCCTGCCTGTGATCATAGCGAGGAGGGTTTTGTGGTCCTGCTTTATTTTAAATTGGCCTAAATCGCGGAACTCTCAAGCAATTTGACTGAATTCTGAGAATCGAGAGCCTTACGCATTTCAGATAATAGCGTTGCAGAGTTAATTGAGGCTTCAAAATTGCCCTCCACCCATGAGCGAGCGCTATCCCGAATTCGCTCGCAAAGCGCATCATCGACTTGGATACGCTGACAAACGTCCACCCAATTCCGAGGTTCAGAGGGGTCACGCAAAAAGCCGGTGTTTTCATCCGATATCGCCTCGACCACGCCGGAAACGGCGGATGCGACCACTAGCACACCACTTGACATAGCTTCTGGAATCACGTTCGGCAGGCCATCGCGATCACCAGATTTCGCGACAATGCCCGTGTGAAAAAGAACATCGGCCCATTGCAATTGCTCGGCAGTCTCCTCTTGGCTTAGCCTTCCAAGAAGCGATACCCGCTGGGAAAGTCCGACTCGCTTCAATTCTTGCAAAATCCAGTCCTCCATCGGTCCGCCACCCACGATACGAGCTTCAAAAGGTACCTCAGCCTCGAACAAGGAGCGATAGATCTCTATTTGCAGAGGAAACCCTTTTTTCTCAACCAGGCGACCGATACAGATGATGCGCAATTGTCTTCTGTCCGATCTTAATTTCTTAAATGCAGGAAAAACGTTCATACCGCGATAGATTAAGCGTATTTTATCTTCTGATACGTCTTTTTTCAAGCGACCCAAAGCGGAATGGGTTGTCGTATGGATCAGCAAGGCATTTCGCGCTTTTTCGCTCAACAACCAATCACCCCCGAATTCAAAGACATCGTAGGCATGGGCTCCCATCGAATATGGTGTGCCGCAAAGCAATGAAGCCAACCGACCAAAGGCGGCAGGGGCGCTCGCCCAAACACAATGAATCAGATCTGGTCTCATGGATTGTACTTCCTTTTCCATGACAATCGCTGCTCCAAAGCCTAGCAGGTTCTCCCAGAAATTAAGCCAGGATCGAGGCTTATGTCGCGTCGATTCGCTGAAGAGCGTTTTCAATGATTCGCTTCGTCGCCAAGCGAGCCGAAACAGCAGAAAAGGAATCAGAAGAAGCCGCCACTTGGAAAATCGACGAATCTCTAACTCGTCAAAGCGATCATCCCCTTTGTGGAGAGACAGGATGCTTAGCTTTTCTCCTGCTTGCTTCATAGCCCGAACCTCTCGCTGCAAGAAAGTTTCCGAATAAACCGGAAAGGTTGTCGTTACATAGAGGATACGCATGCGAAGAAGCTGCTCCTAGACAAGAAGCTCAAAAGTAGACTAGACTGTATTGGAAAAACAGGTCAAGGAGCGGATTTATTCGCCAACGACCTTCAATCTCGGCCTATCAGTTTCGCCGACTGCCTCCTCGGCCAAGTCTACCAGCTCTCTAATAGCAAGACTTGGGTCTCCCTTGAATCGCATAGCAGCAAAGGTTCGCCGAAGCTTGGTGAACTTTTCAGGGAAACGGTACCAGTCACCCAAAAGCTGTTCCAGGTCGCTGGGGTTGGAAATTCGTTCTGCCGCCTCATCCTGCATGAAGTATTTTACAGTCAGCTTTTCCTGAGGCATGATGCCGCCAAAGCTATTGAAGATAATCGGGCATTGGAAATGCAGAGCTTCTGAACAAGTCGTCGTGCCTCCGCGTGTGATAACCATGTCGCTTACCTGCAAAAATAGATGCATTTCATTGCAGTAGCCCTCGACATGGCAGGAAAGTTCAGGGTTGTCGCGCTGCCATTTCGTGACCTTGAGAAAGGCGTCCTGATTCCTACCGCAAACTACCAACGCCTGATACTGATCGGAGAACTTCTTTAAGACGGGAAGAATCGCCAGGTGGTTGTTGGCGCCCGTCCCGCCCGTTGCCACGAAAATTATTTTACGATCAGATCTGAGACCGAGACGCTCCGTTATAAAGCGATGACGTTCGAGAGGAGAAAGCGTCTCCTCATAAACTCGGGGCGGAAGAAAATGGCCTCTAACTCTTGCTCGAAAAGGGTCAAGGCCGAGTTCTTCCACGGCGAAATTCTTAGCGGTCTCCGTCCGGGAAAGGTAGAAATCGACCGTCGGTTCAACCCAGTTTCGACTGTAACCGTAGCCTCCAGAAAACTCGGAGCAATAGGTCCCGCAACGCACGTTTTCTTTTCCAAGAATTTCTCGAGCGACCTGAAAGTATCCTCGATTGAGGCAATCATGAACGCTGAAAATGAGATGAGGCCGATAGTTGCGAACCACCTCCTCATAGTATTTGTGGCCAAACGTAACTCGATCACGGTTGAGATAGCTCAGCAATTCGATGATCAGATAGTAAGGATGATGCAACCAGGGGAAATGGCGTTGAATGAAGTTGTAGAGGTTAACGCCGAATCGAGTGACTGGCGATGAATCCTCCAACATGCTCTCGACTCGCACTTCCACTTCCCAGCCGTAGAGTTTGCGCACCCACCTTCGAAAGGCTATGGCTCGAGCGTCATGACCTCCTCCAGTACTAGAGGTTAAAACAAGTATTCTTAAAGCTGACAACGAATTCTCGGTCGGTTATTTGAGCTTGTAGTAAGATTGATTGGCGGAACGTTGCAAGCTCTTGGATAAAAAGCGAGCAAAGAACGGGGCAATAACGCTTTGAAAAAAAGATCCTGCCCTTATAACACCAATAGAGTCTCGCTTTAGAGCTCGGATTAGGCTCCTTGCGGCGGACTCAGGATGTGGGGATCTCTTAGCTCTATCAAGAAGAACACGCCAAACGTCCTCCTCTTTTGAACTTAATTTTCCCGACCGGCTCATATCTGCGTTAAAATTCGTGTTAAAATCCCCAAGACGGAAATCGAGCGTCCTTAGTCGCTTAAAAAATCCCTCGGTCATTAGACTTTCCGTCAGGGCGCTTAGGCCAGATTTCGATGCATTGTAAGACGCCATGAAAGGAATAGGGAACTCTACCGCTAGAGAGCTGATACTGACCAAATAGCCAGACCGATCATCCAATCCCGGAAGAGCCAGTTGCATGAGTCGCATTGGACCCAGCAGCAGCGTATTCAAATCGCGCTGCCACGATTCGATGCTAATTTCGGAAAAAGATCCGAAGCAACACGAGCCAGCATTGTTGATTAAAATGTCTATCTCCAATTCAGCCAATCGATTCTCAACCCAGAACGCATCGATGGATTCAGGACGACTTAAGTCGAGAGCCAAAAGATGGATACCGGAAGGCCAATCGATCGCTTCGGGATTTCGAGAGGTCCCCCAAACCGAAGAACCTTCCTGCAAAAAAGCGAGCGCTATTTCCTTTCCGATTCCTCTACTCGCTCCGGTGATCAGAACTTTCTTGCCATCGAGATTCATCAAAGAATGGGAGCAAGCAAAACTATGCCGGTCACTAGGCCGTTAACAGTTCTCGAGCATGCGACAAGGCAGACTCGGCAGACCGATCGCCCAGCATCCGAGCCAACTCGCCCACGCGTTCATTGCCATCCGTTGGTAGTTTTTCAATGGATACCACAGCTCGACTGCCCTCCTGATCTTTTCTGGCGACGAAGTGATTGGCCCCAAGCGAAGCGACCTGAGGCAGGTGCGTAATGCAAATGACCTGATGGTTCTTTCCAATCCGCTGCATCTTTTCGCCCACAATACGGCCAACTTCGCCGCCTACATTCGCATCCACTTCGTCGAAAACCAGAACGGGAACATGATCGACTTCCGCAAGGATGGTTTTCAACGCGAGCATCACTCGGGCGAGCTCTCCGCTAGAAGCAACGCGAGTCAACGGCTTGAGAGGTTCGCCAACGTTGGGCGAAAATTGCATCTCGGGAAGACCATTGCCATAGGATTTTAGCTCGGTACCAGTATTGATAACGATATCGAATTTTCCTTTCTTAAAGCCAAGTTCAAGCAAGGAGGATTCCACCTCCTTGGCAAGGGCTCTCCCAGCTTTTAGGCGTTTCTCGGTCAGCTTGGCCGCCTGCGTTTTCAGCAGACGTTCCAGCGAATCGGCCTGATCGTTCAAACGATTTAGCGAACCTTCGATGTCGCCTTGGTTTTCAATCTTGCCAGCCATCTCATCACGAGCCGCCAAAACGGCCTCAACGCTTCTCCCATGCTTGCGCCTTAGCTCCTGCCAGGAAGACATTTTCTGCTCAACCTCCTGAGCGAATTCGGGTTCGAAATTCAACGAAGATCCAACATTCTGATACTCGCCTGCCAGCTCTTGCATCTCAACGATCGCGGAGGACAGACGCTCTTCCAGCTCAGCCAAACTTGGATCGAGCTCTGAAGCTTGTCGAGCCGACTGAGCGATTTGAGCCAGAAGATTCAAAGCTCCAGAGTCGCCGGAAATGCCTTGCTCGATCTCTTGCGTTAATCCGAGGAGTTCCTGGCTGCCGGAAACGCGATTAAAATCTTGTTCCAATCTCTCGATACTGCCTTCCGACAGCTCTAGAGCGTCAATTGATTGAATCTGCATTTGCAGAAATTCGATTTGGTCATCGGAAAGTTGCGATTCGTTTTGCAGGCATTGGATTTGGCCTAACACGTCCTGCCATTCCCGATACGTCTTTCGGTAGGCATTAGTATCGTTTTCAAGCTTTCCGTAAAGGTCGATAAGTTCCAGCTGGCAATCGCTCTTCAGAAGCCTCTGCGGCTCACCCGGTCCGTGAAAGTCGATCCAGAAGCCTCCTAAATCCTGCAGGTTCGTAAGCGTGGCCAAGCTGCCATTTATGGAGATCCTCGAAGGCTTCGCATTATGCAAAGAGCGCTTTAGCAAAAGGGTTCCATCTTCACAGGTGGGCAATCCCATGGACTCCAAGGCTTCATCGATTTCGTTGCAGTCATCAAACCACAGACTTGCTTCCACTTCGCATAGATCCGTCCCAACTCGGATGACCGATTTATCGGTGCGCGCTCCCGAGAGAAGACTCAAGGCTCCCAGAAAAACGCTCTTCCCCGCGCCCGTTTCGCCCGTAACCACTGTGAAACCAGACTCGAATTCGATAGCCGCCGCCTCAAGCAAGGCTAGATTTCGAATTTTGAGATACTGCAACATAGGTTTTGGTATTAGACCGAAGAGTAAGGAGAAATTAGATTCGAATGAAAACGAAATTTAATCTTGCTCCAAAAATCGAAGTTCAACACGTTTTTGCGCTCTCGACGGGAGACCGTTTAGGTCGCTCGCAGCCAGGGGGATTAGCTCAGTTGGTTAGAGCACTTGCATGACACGCAAGGGGTCGGCAGTTCGAATCTGCCATCTCCCA
>JANQKI010000166.1 GCA_028281165.1 Opitutaceae bacterium
ATCTTAGTCGATTGCCAGCCTTTTTCGATCTTCACCGGGCTCATCACATGACGATGTCTGCCCCAGAATTCCAAATCGGGGCTCTCGCAGTAGAAGATATCTCCAAAGGGAGTATGGCCATTATCGCTGGGACGATTTAGCATAGCGAATCGATCACCGATCTTGCGAGGAAACAGCACGCCATTGCGGTTGAAAGGAACAAAGGCGTTTTCCCTTTGGTGAAATGTTCTGAAATCCTTTGTCCACGCCACGCCAATAGTGGGACCATGGTATCCATTGCACCAGGTCACGTAGTAGCGATCTTCGATCCAAGTGACGCGTGGATCGTATCCGTAAACGAAAGGGCCTGGCGCATCGCTGTCTGGAACGAATTCGATGGGATCCGGGTCAAGGTTCCAATTCACGCCATCCTCGCTAAAGCCAGCATGTATTCGCATTTCCATGGCGCGATTATCGACACGGAAAACGCCGGCGAAACCTTCTTCGAAGGGAACTACGGCGCTATTGAAAACGCTATTGGAATTTGGCAGTATATTTCGGCCAATGATAGGATTGCGTGTGGAACGCCAGAGTACGCCTGGGTTTGAGCAACTAGGGTTCTCCCATGGAATGTTGGGCAAAGGCTTAGCTAGGACTTTCATTATTTAAAGACACTTCGATTGTTCTAGTTTTAACGCAACATTGGAGGTTTGTATTCAAAATAACATAGCATCTCTGCTCTCGAAATGAGATTGCTCTTCGAAAATTTGAGAATGCCAAACCGTCTTTTGGATACTCTCTTATATATGAGCGAAATATCTCGAAGGTTTGAGACCAACGATCTCATTCCAATACTTATGATCGAAGGCTATGCTTAGGTCGGTGGCCAATTGAGCGCGCGCATTGACCTGCATTTAGCTTATAAACTTATTTACCCATGAGCCTTGTTGATATTTCCAATCCCAGCGTTGAAACGAAATCTTCCGTAAGCCCTATCCCTTGGCAGGCTCGTCCGACAGGATCTTCCGAGATTATGTGGCGTTTCGATGCGAACCCCATCATAGACAGAAATCCCATTCCCTGCGGGGGGCGTATTTTCAACAGCGCGGTAGCTCGCTTTGAGGATGAATTTATTGGGATTATGCGTGTCGATTATCGCGACATGAAGCCGCAGCTTCATCTAGCTCGTAGCCAAGATGGCATAAACTGGGAAATCGAGCACGAGATGATATCCTGGCTGAACGAACGGGGCGAGCCGGTTAAAAATTCCTATGCCTACGATCCTCGATTATGTCTGATCGACGGCGTTTATTATATTAATTGGTGTGATGATTTTCCAGGGGCTTCAATCGGGATGGGGTTTACCAAAGACTTCAAGACTTTCGTAAAAATGGAAAACCCGCTCATGCCCTTTAACCGAAATGGCGTGCTGTTTCCTAGGAAAGTGGGGGACGAGTACCTCTTGCTTAGCCGACCTAGTGATAGCGGGCATACTCCCTTTGGAGATATTATTTTAAGTCGAAGCCCAGATCTGACCTATTGGGGGAGACACCGCTTAGTCATGAGGGGAGGGGGCAGCGGCTGGTGGCAATCCGTAAAGGTCGGAGCAGGACCAGTCCCGATAGAGACGAGCGAAGGTTGGCTGCTCTTTTATCATGGCGTAACTCAAACCTGTAACGGTCTTGTCTATAGTATTGGGGCGAGTTTGCTAGATCTGGAGGATCCGTCTAAGGTCATGTATCGAACACGCGACTACCTGCTGACGCCCGAAGCATCCTATGAGACGATAGGCTTTGTGCCCAATGTTGCCTTTCCTTGCGCTGCCCTGCACGATGAAGCGACCGGCCGCATTGCCGTTTATTATGGGGCGGCGGATACCTGCACCGCCCTTGCCTTTGCCGAACGAGACGAGTTGATAGCTTATATCAAAGCTAATTCCGATGTTTGAGTTTCGCCACGTTTCAGTGGTCAGTTTCCTGGTTTGTCTACTGATGGTAGACGCATGGGCCGAGCGTCCAAATATTCTGGTCATCCTGAGCGACGATCAAGGTTTTGGCGATCTGGCTCGCCACGGAAATAAAGTGGTCGAGACGCCTCGTCTGGACCAGCTTTTCGCCGAATCCTTTGAGCTCACCCAGTTTCACGCAGCTCCGGTTTGCGCGCCGACTCGAGCTTCGCTAATGACTGGTAAGCAGTTTTTAAGGACAGGAGTATGGGGCGTGCATGGCGGACGAGACTATTTGGATTTGAGAGAAACTACGGTCGCAGAACGCCTACAAAAATCCGGATACAGAACAGCTATGGCGGGAAAATGGCACTTGGGAAAGACCGATGCCTATATGCCGTACAATCGCGGCTTCGATGAAGCCTGGCCCATCGTTGATCGCCTCTACATGCACACTGATCCGGTTATCGATCACAACGGCGAGATTGAGCGGCCACGAGGCTGGACGGTTGATATTCTGACCGATTACTTGCTCGACTGGATGGACAATGGCGATGATCGGCCTTTTTTCGCCTATCTAGCTCATCCCTACATTCATGAACCGTACTATGCTCCTGAATTGCTGATTGAGAAGTATCGGAAGAAAGGTCTCAGCGATTCCTTTGCCCGACTTTGCGCGATGACCGAGCATCTGGACCAGGCTACGGGACGTTTGATGGACGCTTTGGAGGAGCGCGGCTTGAGTGGCAATACGGTTGTATTTTTTCTTGGGGACAACGGACCGATTGGAAATCCTGTGAATGTTCCTCATTTGACGAAAGACGAGATGGCGTCTCGCAATCCGCTAGGCTTGAAAGGCGTCAAAGGTAATCTCTACGAGAACGGCACACGAGTCCCCTTTATGGTCCGTTGGCCAGAAGTCTTTAAAGCCCAGGTTTCCGATCATGAAGCCGACATCACCGATGTGGTTCCTACGTTGCTCGACCTGGTCGGCATTGACTACAAAGAAGTGGATTTTGACGGACGAAGTTTGACGCCTCTCTTCAAAGGCGATGTTGAAAAGTTGAATACACCAGTTCGCTACTATGCCAATCACGAGGTTGTCTGGCCGGGGAGGAAGCGTCTTTACGATTTTCTGGAAGATCGAAATGTCTTGAGCTTTGAAGATCAGGTTTTGTCCCTGCGAGTCGGGGATTTAAAATATGTGATGGGGTTTGGAAACAGGGAACTCTACAACATTGCGCATGATCCCAAGGAGTCCGAAAATCTCGTTTCCTTGTATCCAGAAAAATCAAAAAAGCTCCATAATCAGCTTCGTGAATGGTGGGAAACCAATGTTTTTTCGGATAGCAAGAGTTACTCGATGCCGGTCTTTCCTCTTCCGAGTCAGACGGATCGTTCGATATTGCTCCATCCTTGCGCCCCGAGCGAGATCTTTGGGAATGTCGTCCAAGGCTCGCATTTCAGTCACCAGTGGAGGTCTAGTGGCGACGGGATCGGTTTTGCTGTCAAGGTCGAAAATTCCGGAGACTATCAAGTGAAAATAGATGCCGATATTGAAGAGAGAACTGGCGAATTATTGGTATCTGTATCTGATGAAATGGTACAAATTTCATTGGAAAATTCGGATTCCGGAAATATGGGAACGATGAGTATTCCTGAAGGCGAGCATCGACTTCTAGTGAAATTGGTCCGAGTAGAAGGGGATTCAGTGAAGATCGAGAATCTCAAGGCTGTTCACCTTACTCGGCTTTAGTTCTGATGTTCTCAGTATCCGTTTCGCCGTATTCCAAAGGTGGCGCGAGGCAGCCCGCCTCGGCGTAGCTGATAAACGAAGACGGGTCCTCGACTCGCGTTCAGTCACTGTAAAAACGCGTCGAGGACGCCGCGTTCCACCTCTTCGGATACTTATCGTATATTCTTAGACATGCCGCTACTGTCTTCGCGTTAGAGATTCGTAGAGTGAGAGTGTAGCGGAACGTCTGGGACGTTCCGATTTCTCGAATGCGATTTGCAAATTACTAATTCTACGCTTGCCATGCTTTGATGAGTAAATCTCGCGTCTTTTCGATTCCTTCTTCTTCAGAGAAATGGTTTCCTTCGTGCTCAACCCCTATGTAACCATTATAGCCCGACGTTTTAATGATGTCCGCCATCCGATGATAATCGATGGTTGTTTCCGAACCGTCTACATCGAAATCGTGAGACTTGGCGCTAACCGCCTGAGCCAGTGGCATCAGTTCTTCCACGCCTTTGTAGCGGTCGTAACGCGTATCGCTATGCCAGATACGCTCTTCAGACCAGGCGAAGTTATCAAAATCCACCATGGTTCCTAGCAGCGGGTGATCAGCGGACTTTAGCGTTTCGAGAAGCCAAGGCGGAAAGCTAGACAGGCCTCCATGATTTTCCACCAGTACCTTCACATCAAAAGGCTCCGCATGCTCCGCTAGAGTTCTGAGACTCTCTGCTGCAGCTTCTTTCTGTTCCTCATAGGAACCCATTCCGTGAGCGTTGACCCGAACCGCATCGCATCCGATTTTCGCTGACGCCTCGATCCACGGAAGGTGAGCTTGGATCGATTGATGCCGCTGGTTGGTGTCCGAGTGACCAAGGTAGCCTGCTTCGTCTATCATCAGGAGCACGCTTTTCACTTCGTAGTCATCACAGCGAGTACGAAGTTGCTTAAGAAAAGAATCGTCCCGCGCCTTTCCGAAAATGAAAGTGTTCACATATTCGACCGCTTCGAATCCGAAACGCTCGCGAGCCACTTTGGGAAAATCCAAAGGCTTCAACCAACCTTCGAGAACCTCGTCCGGCGATTCGCGTAGCAAACGTTGCCATCGCTGGTAGTTGTCCTTGCTGGTTCCGAAATGAGCTCGATGCAGAGCCCATTGAGAAAGTGAAAGCTTGGGAAGCGCTTCATCTGGTTTGTCGCTTGAAGCTATGACTTTATTGGCTAGAGCTCCGACCGCTCCAAGCGCGGCAAACTCAATAAATCTTCGGCGATCGATCTTTTGTTTCCGATCCATTTCTTGCTTAGGATCGAGCCTAACAGGTTCAATTAGGCAGGAAAAGCGGTTTCCCGGTACAAAACTTGAGATTCTTTTCGGTCTGCTGGACAAGAGTCTCATGTGGTAGACGGGCGTTCGCATTGAGGGGCACAGCCGTTTTGGATAGAATCCTATCCCATCAGCCACGTCGCGAATCCCCTGTCGACGTTTGGCTCTATCCCAGAGGTTCGCTAATTCAGCGCTTCTCTCCTGTAACGACAAGCTAACTACAGTTTAAGAAAATGAATACTGACAACCAATCACTACCTTGCCCCTCAGCTTGGCGAATCGCTTTCTGTTTGGGCGTTTTCGCCTTCGCGTCCTTTTCTCTCTTTGCTCAGGACGAAGATGTGGGCGATGTTTACGAACTATCACCCTTCACAGTGGACGGCGGTGAAGACGAAGGTTATCGCGCCACTAGCACTCTTGCTGGGACTCGTATTCGCACTGATCTCAAGGATGTAGGCTCTGCCATATCGGTCATTACCGAACAATTCCTGCAGGATACGGCTGCTACGGATAACGAATCGCTACTCATCTACACTACCAATACCGAAGCTGGCGGTGTTAACGGTACCTATCTTGGAACGTCCTCGAATAATGGTGACGAAGGACCGAATATCCAAAGGCCCAACAATGCTAATCGCGTTCGCGGATTAACTTCGGCCGATAATACTCGGGGCTTTTTTCTCACCGATATTCCGTGGGATGGCTATGCCGTTGACCGAGTCGATCTGCAACGGGGTCCCAACGCCATCCTATTTGGCATCGGAAGTCCCGCTGGTATTATCAATGCGAACCTCGTTACGGCGGCCTTCGATAATTCAAACAAAGTGGAATTTCGAATCGGTAGTAACGGAAGCACGAGGGCATCTATTAATCTAAACCGGGAATTGTTAGACAACGAGCTGGCTATTCGGGTTGCGGCTTTAAGAGATGACGAAGAGTTTCGTCAGGATCCGGCCTTTGAAAAGGATGAGCGCGTGTACGCGGCTATCAACTACGAGCCAAAGTTCCTCAAGAGCGATAAGGCTCGAACTTCCCTAAAGGCCAATTTCGAGACCGGCGACATCACTTCGAATCGCCCTCGGATGCAAGCTCCCGAGGATCTGATCACGCCATGGTTTACCGAAGCCAATCAGGGCGCTTACAACATGGCCGACGCTTGGGCGACCAATGGCGTTCTAGATGGCGGAGGATCCGGCTTCGAACCTTCAGTTGGTCAGCTTTTTGGAGGTCCGCAAGTATATTTTCCCGATCCCAGTTCTCCCGCTTCTTCTCTGGTAACCGTTTCTGAAATACAAATGACGGATAATGGAGCGCTTGGTCCTGATGGAGCGGTTGACAATGGTTTCTCCAGCTTCCCGTTTCAACGTATGGTCCAGATTCGCAGCTATCCTGATTTTGCTCAAAATGCGAATCTCCAGTTCTCGGATACATTGAATCCGTATCGCAAGCAATCGCTTACTGATCGCAGCATTTTCGATTTCAAGAACAACCTCATCGATGGCCCTACCAAGAATGAATGGCGAGAATTTGATGCCTATAATCTCTCGTTGTCGCAGACCTTCTTCGGCGACCGTTTGGGATTCGAGATCTCTATCGACGAGCAAGACTATGAAGATGGACGCGAATCGCACATGAACGGTGGAGCTATTACAGTCGACCTCAATACTCACTTGGCTGACGGATCTCCCAATCCGAACGTGGGCCGTCCTGTGATTTTCAATCGCGCCAATGGAGGAAACCAATCACGCGTTACGAATCGTAGTGGACAACGCCTTACCGGTTTCGGAATCATCGATTTTAGGGATACTATGAAAAGCGATTCGTTCCTGGCTCGCTTGTTAGGCAAGCACACTTTCACGGCCATGCTCAGCGAACAGGACAATGATACGGAAGATCGTGTTTGGCGTCGCTACGCTACTGACAATGCTTTTGGCTCTGCTATCAGCTATCCTAATACAGGTTCGGCGGAACGCGAAATCGTCCTCTTCAGCTATCTCGGCGACTCGCTTCTAGGAGCCTCTTCGCCTGCGGGGGCTAATCTCTCCCGAATCATGTCGAATCAAGTTCCGACTTCCGGTTCTATCCGTTATTTCGATACGACTTGGACTGCTGGTTCAATTGATCCCGGAGCTGATTGGGATGACAACGGAACACTTCGCACTCAATCGGAGAACCCGGCAAACTATGTTGGCTGGACGAATGGATCTTTCGGAATTCTGGATTCCGCGAACGGCGGTCGACTTGATCTGATGCGTACAGCGTTTCTGGAAAGAGATGAGATCGAGTCCGAAGCTTTCATCTGGCAAGGCAGCATTTGGGATGGTTTGTTGGTACCTACCTACGGCTATCGAGATGACACCGCTAGCAACTTCAAGGCTAGCGCCCCTCCACAGGCCATTACTGGTGTGGCAAACGTCTTGGATCCAAGCTACACTCTTGATGGAGTCGACCCTGTTGTGGTTTCGGGAATTTCCGAGTCGTGGAGTTTCGTCCTGCACACAGACAAGATTCTACCTGACTTGCCAGGCGATACGCGGGTCAGCCTGTTCTACAACGAGTCGGAGAACTTCCAACCGCTTCCCGGTCGCGTGGATACCTTTGGCGATCCAATTGGCAATCCGAGTGGTTCGACCAAGGACTATGGATTTATGGTTTCCGCCTTACGGGATCGCATCAATCTTCGGGTTAACTTCTACGAGTCCAGCGTTAAAGACGCCACCTTCAATCCTGGCAATCTATGGTTCCTTGGTGGGGTTGAAACCCGGGCTTGGGTAGCTGCCAAGAAATTCGAAGCTGGCCTCTCTGGTGATCCCGCGTATTCAGGACCTTCCTACAACTACGGTACAGGCTCTGGCGACGGATTTGTACAAACCGAAGCGGATCGAGCATTGCAGCAGCAGCATGTGGATGCCGTGCTTTCCAGTGTGGCTCCTGATTCGTTTTGGTCAGCCTGGGGCGCCAGCAAGTCGGATCAGCGTTGGCAGAGCAACTGGTGGGATCCTTGGGCGGAGCCAGGCGGTTCAGAGCCGCAAGGCCATACTTCAACAGCCGATCTTACTTCGGAAGGCGTGGAAATCGAACTGATGTTAAGACCGACCGACAACTGGGATATCTTCTTCAACGCCTCACGAGCGGAATCGGTTAACTCGAATGTCGCTGGCACCCTCACGGACTGGGTTGAGGAGCGGAATGCGATCTGGAATGGTCTTGCTGGCGACATCCGCATGTGGAGCGGCACTGGTGGCGGATCTATCAAGCAGCAATGGAATAGCACCTTCTACTCCCGCTACCTGCTAGCCACCCAGAAGGATGGGACGAATGTCGATGAAATCCGCGAGTGGCGTTTCAACCTGATTTCCAACTATCGCTTCAACGAAGGTCGTTTTAAAGGCATGAACGTTGGCGGAAGCTTCCGCTGGGAAGACAGTGTTTCGCTAGGGTATCCAGTTTTCACTGACAGTAATGGCAACGATATCTTCGATATCGCCAATCCCCACATGGGCCCGAGCGAGACGCACGTTGACCTTTGGGCTGGCTATCAAAAGAAACTGTCGGACAAGGTTGACTGGCGTATTCAGTTGAACTTGAGAGACGCTTTCGCGAGCGACGACTTGATACCGGTAAGCGTGCAGTGGGACGGCTCTCCTGGAGAGTATCGCATCGCCCCCAGCGCTCGGTGGACCTTGACCAACACCTTCGAGTTCTAGTTTGGCAAAAACTTAGCTTTTTAGCAGCGCCTTCAGCTTAACGGCTGGAGGCGTTTCATTTTTGCCTGGTTGCTTCGTGATTGCATAATGCCTTCCTGGCTTCATGCTTTAGTTATCTTATCTCCTCCAAGCTATGCCCCTTTTAATTTACCCTTGCCATGTCTCGCTCGGATCGAGGCTGATGGTCTTTGTCAGTCTGCTTCTCTTTGTGGTGTCTAGCATCGGCTCGAAAGCTTCAACCTCCACTACGAGCGCGGCGCTGGAAGCGCTAATCGCCGACGGGGCCGAGCCTAAGTTGCTGGCTGACGGCTTTCGCTTTACGGAAGGGCCTGCCGCGGACAGCCAAGGTGGGGTCTATTTTACCGATATCGGCAGTAACCGTATACATTATTGGGATACGATTAAAGAAGAGCTTTCAACCATTCGTGAAAATTCTGGAGGCGCAGACGGATTGTTTGTTGATCGAAAAGGAGCTTTGTGGATTTGCGAGTTGCGAGAGAAGCGGCTGACACGACTAGACCAAGAAGGTCGTTATGATGTCATTGTCGATTCATTCGACGGACAACCCCTTACCGGCGCGAATGATCTTTGGATAGATCCCTATGGTGGTATTTATTTCTCGGATTCCTACGGAGGTAGTCAGAGAAGAACCGACGATCATCGCGTTTTCTATTTTTCGCCTGATGGGGAGTTGAAACTAGTGGCTGACGATTTTTATAAATCGAATGGTTTGCAGGGAACCGTTGATGGGAAATGGCTCTACGTTTCCGACTATATTGAGAATAAAGTCTATCGCTATCAGCTTCTCGAACCGGGAAAGCTTGGCGAGCGATCCGTTTTTGCCGAGTACCGTTGCGACGGGATGACCCTCGACGAAAAAGGGAATCTCTACCTTTGCACAGGTAACCAAGGGTATGGCATTGTTGTATTCGACTCGCAAGGACAGGAATTGGGAAAAATTGAACTGCCGGAAAATCCAGTCAACGTATGCTTTGGAGGGAAGGACTACCAGACCCTCTTCATTTCCGCTACGAGTGGTTTCTATTCCCTCGAAATGGCGGTGCGAGGTAACGAATACAATTCACCGCAAAAGCCGATTTTCGAAGATGAAGGCGGACTGTGCGAATTGATAAAGCAGAACGTAGAGCCCGTCCGACTGGCCCATGGATTCCGTATTGCTCAGGGTCCAGCTACGGACGCGAACGGGGATTTCTACTTCAGTGATATCTATCACCACAGAATCATGAAGTGGAAATTTGGAGACGCTTCACTGAGTGTGGTCCGCGAGCAGCCGGGAGGTCCCGATGGGCTTTATGTCGAGGCTGATGGCTCGGTCCTGGTTTGCGAGTTAACGGGGAAGCGTTTTGCTCGATTAAAGACCAATGGCGATTACGAAATCATCGCTGAGACATTTCGTGGCGAACCGCTAACGGGGGCCAATGATGTTTACGTGGATACAGAAGGAGGGATTTATTTTAGTGACTCGTACCCCGGAAGCAATATCCGGCATCCACCTGAGTTTTGCGTATACTATATCGCTCCGGGATCCAGTGCATTGAAACGTATTGTAGACGATCACTACAAAACCAAAGGTATCCATGTGTCTGCGGATGGAGAATGGATTTATATTGCGGACTACGGTGGGCGAAAAGTCTATCGCTATCAGCTTTTAGCTCCAGGTAAGCTCGGAAAAAAGGAGCTCTTTATCGATACCCGTTGCGGTGGTCTAGCAGTCGACGAAAAGGGCAACGTCTACATTAGTACGGTGGGTGATCATAAAGGTATTCTGGTTTACAATTCCGAGGGGGCGTTTCTAGGTAGAATTCGGTATCCAGAAAATACTACCAATGCGACTTTTGCTGGTCCTAATCGCGATAAATTAATTGTGACTACTTTTAAGAGCGTCTACGCTTTGGATATGAATGTCAGGGGAATGTAGTTTCGCCAATGTTTTTAGGCTCGAGCAATCGGGAGATTGAAATTCAATAAAAAATATATCATTAAATTGGATACATGAAACGGACTTTTATTTTTCTATTGTTTGGCTTGGCCATGGGTCTTCAAGCATTCTCCTCAAAAGGCGAATACGCTATCATTGGCGTGGACGTGATTTCCATGCGAAGCGATGAGATAGATAGGAATCAGACCGTAATTATCAAAGATGGAAGAATCGAGCTCGTTGCTAATGCGGATGAGGCCAATGTTTCGGAGAATGCTTTCCAGATCGATGGTGTGGGCAAATTCCTGATACCGGGTTTAGCTGAGCTCCACGCCCACATTCCTATTCCGATTGAAGGAGATGTTGCTCCCGCTCATGAGGCGATGATGCTCTTTGTCGCTCACGGCATTACCACGATTCGCGGCATGAAGGGGGACGTCTACCACTTGAACTTGAGGGATCAAATTGCCGCTGGTGACGTTGTCGGTCCGCGCATTTTCACTTGCGGCGCTCGCTTAAATAGCGGAACCGTCAAGACGGTTGAAGGAGCCAAGAAGATCGTGGAAGAACAATTCGATGCGGGTTTTGATTTTATTAAGATTCATAGAAATCTGAGCCCAGAGCTTTTCCATGCCATCGCTGATGCTGCGGATGCTCTGGACATGGGCATAGCGGGTCATGTGCCTGAGACGGTTGGGATACGCGAGGCGTTGAGTCGAAATTACCTGACTATCGATCACTTTGATGGATATATGGAAGGCCTGGCTCCTGACAGCATGGAAATCATTCCTTTCAAATACGGAGGCCTATTCGCGGTTCCTCTAGCGACGAAAGCCGATGTATCCAAAATGGAAGCCCTCGTGCAGCTAACCAAGAGCAAAAACACTTGGATGGTTCCGACGGCGGCCTGGCTGGAACGTCTCGTAACGCCAGCTGATCCTCAAGTCTACCTTTCAGAACCTGGTATGGCCTATGTATCCAAAAAGATGAGAGAGGGTTGGGCCAGAAGTAAGGCGAATCGCAATAGGAGTATCGATCCTCAAACGGCTAAAAAATATGTCGAAATTCGTCGAGCATTGTTGAAGAACATGCATGATGCTGGGGTTGGAATGCTCTTCGGCTGTGATGCTCCTCAATTTGCGAATGTACCCGGATTTTCGATGCATCACGAGATTGAATCTTATCAGGCTACCGGTTTAAGTAACATGGACATCCTGAAGATGGCTACGATTAACCCTGCCATTTTCTTTAAAAAGACGAACGTGTTTGGAACTATTCAGGAAGGTCTCGATGCGGATTTAGCGCTTCTCGACGGCAATCCGCTGGAGGATATGGAAAATCTTCGCGATCCTGTGGGCGTGATGCTTCGCGGCAAATGGCTTTCGAGAGAGTACTTGGAAACTGAACTCGCAAAAATTGCTGAGAAATACCGCTAAATTTCAACTTTGAGATTCATCATGAAAAGACTTTCGCTTGCTTTACTAATCCTGTCGGTGGAACTACTGGCAGCCGTGGTTCCCGTTCCAACCGAAGTCGAGCCCTCCGCCATTCCTGGAGCAAAACCGCTTAACGTCGTTTTCATTTTGTCCGACGATCATCGATATGATGCTATGAGTTTTCTGGGCCATCAATTCGCCCGGACGCCTGAGATGGATAAGCTGGCGGAGAATGGCGTTTATCTAAAAAACGCATTTGTCACGACGTCTCTTTGCTCTCCGAGCCGAGCTTCGATTTTGACCGGACTTTATACTTTTCGTCATCGGGTCATAGACAATCAGCGACTTGTTCCGGAAGGAACTCTCTACTTTCCTCAGTACCTGCAGAAGGCCGGTTACGCTACGGCTTTCATCGGTAAATGGCATATGGGCAGCCATACCGACGAACCGCGTCCGGGTTTCGATCATTGGGTGAGTTTCAAGGGACAAGGCGTTTATTTGCCTCCAAATCCCAACTACACGCTTAACGTCAATGGTCGTCGCGTTAAGCAGAAAGGCTACATCACCGACGAACTCACGGACTACGCTATCGATTGGCTGTCGGAGCGGAAACCAGACGAAAAGCCCTTCTTTCTCTATCTTTCCCACAAGGCCGTCCATTCGAATTTCACGCCCGCTGAAAGGCATGAGGGAAGTCTGAGTGAGCTTCCCTTTAAGAGATCCGCTAGCGAGGCTGATACCGATGAAAACTATGCTGGAAAGCCTCGTTGGCTTCGCGACCAGCGGAATTCCTGGCATGGGGTCGATTTCCCTTACCACAGCGACTTGGATATCGAGAAATACTACAAACGCTATTGCGAAGCTCTAAAAGGAGTTGATGATAGTATTGGTCGCGTCATGACACAGCTGGAAAAAATGGGTATCCGAGATGAGACCTTGGTCATCTATATGGGTGATAATGGATTCATGTTTGGCGAGCACGGGTTGATCGATAAACGCGTGGCCTACGAGACCTCTATTCGAGTGCCAATGCTCATGCACTGTCCCGAGCTCTTCGAGGGAGGCGCGGTCGTCGAGGAGATGGTGGCCAATATCGATATAGCTCCCACTATCATGCAAGCCATGGGATTGGAAAAACCTCCCCACATGGATGGAGATAGTTTCATTGCCTTGGCTCAAGGGTCCAAGATTCCTTGGCGCGACTATTTTCTCTACGTCTATTATTGGGAGAAGAATTTCCCGCAGTCGCCCACCGTCTTCTCTCTGCGTAGCGACCGGTATAAGCTTATCAACTACTACGGATTGTGGGATGCGGATGAGCTCTACGATCTGCAAGCCGACCCACAGGAGGCCAATAATTTGTTATACGATCCTGAATACAGTGATGTCGTAACCCGGATGTCGCGAGACATGTACGCCATGATGGACGAGCTGGGTGGAATGCAGATTCCCCTCAACGCTCCACGCGGCCGCTCGAATAACAAGCGATTACGTTCAAGAGGTGGTGAGGAAGCCTCGCCGTTCCCAGCTCCAATGGTTCTCGATGAGCCGAGGAATCGCAACGCGAAGTAAGGGCTCCCTTTCGTCTAAGTAAAATCCTCTTGCTCTTCTTCTGAGAGAGAGGAAGAGATGAAGATGAAGTTTGGAAGTATTACCTATCGGCCTTTTCATCATCCTGGTACAGCTTCTGCTAGATTGCTTAGCTGTGTTTTCAGGTTACCAGAAGGAAGCGTTTTTCGATGAAATGTTCGCGAATGCCGATGGCAGGCATTTCGATCATTACCAAACGTTGCATGAGCGATTCGAGAGTCTTGGCGCCACTGAACTGGACGAAAAACGGCGCTTGGTGGAAAACGGATTCCTTGAGCAAGGTATTACTTTTACAGTTTATGGCGATGATCAAGGGACGGAGCGTATCTTTCCTTTCGACCTCATTCCAAGGATTATTCCCGATCACGAATGGCAACTCATCGAAAAGGGGCTTACCCAGAGAATCCTGGCTTTGAATCTCTTTTTGCACGACATCTATCATGAGCGGAATATCATTAAAGATGGTTTGGTTCCGGAAGATGTGGTCGTTGGAGCGGCCCATTATCGACCTGAGATGGTTGGTGTGGATGTGCCGCAGGACATTTACATTCATATTTGTGGCACTGACCTAATTCGCAATGGGGAGGGGCGCTATCTCGTTTTGGAGGACAATGGACGCTGCCCTTCAGGAGTTTCCTACCTTCTGGAAAATCGGGAGGCTATGAAACGAGCGTTTCCGGGAATGTATCGGCAGTACCGCGTACGTCCAGTCGACAACTATCCGGAGCTTCTCCTCAAGACGCTGCAAAACCTTTGTCCTCGTCCTGGACAGACTCCCGTTTGCGCGCTTTTGACACCTGGCGTTTATAATAGCGCCTATTTTGAGCATACGTTTCTGGCTCGCAAGATGGGCATCGAAATCGTGGAGGGGAGCGATCTTATCGCTATTGATGGCTATGTTTACATGCGCACCACCAAGGGACTGGTGCAAGTAGATGTGATCTATCGACGTTTGGATGACGACTTTCTGGATCCAACTGTCTTTCGCGAAGATTCCGTTTTGGGAGTGCCAGGTATCATCGATGCGTACTTGAGAGGGAACGTGGCTCTGGCCAATGCGGTGGGAACGGGGGTGGCCGACGACAAGGTGACCTACGCCTTTGTGCCCGATATGATTCGCTACTATCTCGACCAGGATCCTATCTTGGAAAACGTTCCTACCTATCTGGCTTGGCGAGAGGACGATCGTAAGTTTATCTTGGAAAATCTCGAAAAGCTAGTGGTCAAGGCCGCCAATGAATCGGGTGGATATGGCATGCTGATGGGGCCAACTTCGACGTCCAAGGAGAGAGAGGAATTTGCTGCCAAGATTCGTCGTAATCCTCGTAATTTTATAGCCCAGCCTGTAGTTTCTCTTTCACGACACCCAACGATTTGCGACGAAAGGCAGATCGAGGGTCGTCATGTAGACCTTAGGCCATTCATTCTCTACGGGAAGAATATCGAGATCATACCGGGAGGCTTGACAAGAGTAGCGCTGCGCAAAGGTTCGCTCGTGGTTAACTCGTCACAAGGTGGTGGCAGCAAGGATACATGGGTATTGTATCGATAATTTGGATTTAGGATGTCATGCTGTCCCGCGTTGCAAACAGTTTGTATTGGCTGAGTCGTTACCTTGAAAGAGCCGAAAATCTAGCTCGCCTGGTAGACGTGAACCGTTACGACGCTTTGGATGCAGCGGATACTGGCAAGGAAGACAGCGACACGCTTTGGAGGCCGCTGCTTTACGCTACCTGCTCGGAGGAGGTCTATAATGCCGCCAAGACTGCCAAAGATGATCTCGACGTAGGCTGGTTCATCACATTTTCGCCCAACAATCCGGACTCGATCCGTCAAAGCGTAGCTCAAGCGCGCGAGAATGCTCGCATGGCTCGCGACCAGATTTCCGAAGAAATGTGGCTGGAGCTTAATAGCATACATCTCTTCCTGCAATCCGCTAAAGCGGAGCGACTATGGAGGCGTCAACCGGAGTCGTTCTATCGAGAGATTATCAAGTTCTGCTTGCTGTTCGAGGGATTGATCGATGCGACTATCCTGCAAGACGAGGGCTGGAACTTCATCCAAGCTGGCAAGTATCTTGAGAGGGCCGATAAAACGACCCGCGTTCTGGACATGCTGGCGTTCATGGGTGATCCCGACCGTGGAAAGCTAGCTTCGGCCTTGCGTTCCTGTTCCGGTTTCTCTGCATTTCGTGACGAGTTTCGTAGTGATTTCACTTCAAGAAACGTCATGTCCTTTCTCCTCTTTTCTCAGTCATTTCCTCGCTCCGTTCGCTTTTGTCTGCGACAGTTGGATCGTCACTTGCACGCAATTTCGGGAACGCCAGAGGATGCCTATTCCAATGAGGCCGAGCGTCTGACTGGGAGCGCGCTGGCTCAGCTTAATTTCTCGAGCGTCGACAACGTCTGGGCTGCTGGCCAACACCAGTACATCGACGGCCTGCAGAAGCAGTTCAACGACATCGGCCAGAACATATTCGAAACCTATGTGCTGCTTCCCTCGGAGATTCGCAGCGTTACAAGGCAGGAAGCTTGGCAACTGCAATGGCAGCAACAGCAACAACAGCAGCAGTAGGTTTTCGATGCGCCTCCGTCTCCATCACCGCACAGAATACCGGTACTCCGAACCTGTATCCAATAATGCGAACGAATTGAGGCTCCAGCCGCCGACCACGCTTTGGCAATCTTGCGAGTCCAGTTTCATTAGCGTTTTGCCGGGAGTACGTTTATCTCACTACGAGGATCTTAATGTAAACGTAGTTCACTATTTCGAAATCTCCCAGCCGCATAGCCGTTTAGTGATAGATAGTAGGGTTACAGTGAATACAAAATGCAAAGTAAATTTCGACCGGCTTCCCTACGGATTCCTCCATCGCGACCTTGATTGCTGTCGTACTATGGAGGACTGCCACCCGTTTTTGCAGAACAGTTACCACGTGGAAGTGACACCTGAAATTTGGCGCTATGCCCTCGATATCAAGGGCGAATCGGAAGACGTGTTCCAAACGAGCTATGCCATCATGGAACACATTTATAAGAATTATCAATACCAGTCAGGCGCCACCAATGTATCCACTCACGCTAGCGAAGTGCTGGAGGGCCGAAAAGGAGTGTGCCAGGATTTCGCCCACGCCATGGTCGCTCTTTGTCGTTCCCTCAGCATTCCCGCTCGCTACGTGAGCGGCTATTTTTTCGATGCGACTCGGGATCACAGTCTTAGAGGCTCAGAGGCCTCGCATGCCTGGGTTGAAGTTTACATAGACAACTTTGGTTGGGTAGGACTAGACCCTACTAACAATAAAGTCGTTGACGACACTTACATTATTTTGGCTCGAGGGCGTGACTATCGCGACGTGGCGCCCGTCATTGGCGCCTACTACGGAGCGGGCAAGAGCGCTATGAACGTGAATGTTGACGTTCAGCGTTTGGATTGATCCGTTCGGATTTTTGTATTCAAAAATCGATTATATCGATTTTAATTATCATTAACATCTTCTTCTCCTTCTTCATCTTCCATAAATCCACATCATAAAGATGCAGCAGCCACGTAGCGGAGCATCTGAGATGTTCCGAAGCAAAAGTTGAAGAATAAAGAGAGAGGCTAATTAGCGTGAAGATTTTAACCACAGAATTCACTACCGAGGTCTTTGATCGACGTCATTCGAAGAGTCCAAATTCACATAAGGAATACCGGGTGTTTATCTTATGTGATTTCTGTGGTTTCAAAAAATGCTAGTCCTGGCCTATTGCTATTTGGCGAGTAACAAGCAAGATCTTTCCCTATGACATGGAATTTGATTAGCCTTTGTGCCCTGTTAGTTTTTTTACCTGTGGTTCTCGTTGCTCAGGATGATGCTGATCAATCTCAAGCCGAAGAGGATCTGGGCGAAGTGTTGATCGAGCGTTTCAATGCTTCACCCCTCGAAGATGAAATCGGCTATTCGCAAGCGGTGAGGGTAGGGCAGCTCGTATTTGTATCCGGTACAACGGCTGCTGGCAAAACGCTCCAAGAGCAACTCAAGACCATTTACATCCGTATCCAATCCACGTTGGCTCAATTCGATTGCAGTATGGATGACGTCGTTCAAGAGCGTATTCAAACAACGGATATGGAAGCTTTGAAGAAAGCCCGGAACCTGAGAAAACGCTTCTACAAGCCAGGAGCCTATCCCACCTCAACTTGGACAGAGGTAGAGCGATTGTATGATGAGGCTCATTTTGTTGCCGTGGACCTCGTGGCGGTCATCAGGAAATTCGAGTAAATCTATTTGCGTTCTGAGCGTTCGATGTATTGAGGAATAAACCCAATACGCAACTACGTCCTAAGCGCCTTAACGGGATCAAGCCTTGTCGCCTTGAGGGATGGGGCGAGCAATGATAGAATTACGGTCGCTAGAATCAGCATGACTGCGATCAACGAAGTTACCCAAACCGATGGCAGGCCCACTAGTTGCATGGACTCTGATAGATGGAGGGTGAGGGCTTGACCGAGCGTGATGCCGGCTGCGAGACCGAGGATCGCTTGAATGATACCTGTTTGGGCTACTGAGAAAATAATGTCTCTCGCATGCGCTCCTAGGGCCATTCGTACTCCAAATTCCCTTACACGTTGCGATGCGGAAAAGGAAACGACCGCATAAAGACCTATGCTCGCAACGATAAAAGACATGATTCCGAAGAACCCGAAGAGTTGACGGATAAGCGTATCAAACATCCCTTTGAATGACTCTTCGTCTCGTAATGTTCTCACTACATTGATCATGGAAAATGGCGCGAGTTTTCGCATTTCGCTGCTTAGGGACGTGGTCCATTGGTTTTCGTTTTCTCGAATCTTTAGCGCGACACCTGTGAAAAAACGTTGTTGGTTTTGAGCATATGGACGATAAACCATCGCATAATCGTTCCAAGTCTCTCCGAGCAGAAGTTTGTCTACATAGTTATCGACCACGCCAACAATTTGGAGCCATGGGGAAGCCTTCCCATTTTTTTCGTAAACTTTGACTTGCCTTCCAATGGGATCAGCCTGGCTAAAATACGTCTCGACAAACGCCTGGTTGACAATGGCTACGGGTTGGCTGTCCACGGTATCGGCGTGCGTAAAAAGGCGTCCGGCAAGCGGCTTATGCAAGCCGTAGACATCGAAATACTCTGGACTGACGGAGTGGATGCTCGTTTGCGGTCTCAAAGAAGCATCATCATACAGCGTACCTAATATTTCAATACGTTGAGGATCTCCTCCTCGTTCTCCTATGCCGCCGCCGAGCCAAAAGCACACATCTTGGGCTCCCTTTTCGATCATCGTTTCTCTCAAGTTTCGCTGAAACTGAAGCAGGTCTCCTTCCTCTTCGTAACCCGGTCCGCCCAACCAGAGGCGTCCTACCACTAGCTTTTCAGCGTCATAGGTCTTTTCTTGGGATTCCATTGCTTGTTGAGCGAAGATCATGGCCGTCGCCACCATAGCAAGGGAAAGGGCGAAAGCGATCTGCACGCCCACGAGGATTTTGGACAATCTTCCCATGTAGAGAGAAGACGAGGTTCTGGAATCATCTCGCAGCAATGCGAAACTATCGCGTCGCGCGCAGCGAATTGCTGGAATAATCGAACCGAGAAAAGAAGCTGTCGCCATGGCCCCCAATGCCACGAAAATCGTGGTTGTATCCACCTTGACCTGCCACCAGAAGGGGAGATGAAAAAAGTCTAGCTTATAGATATTCCATACATAGCTGCTGGCGAATGAAGCGAAAAACAATCCCAAGATTCCTCCTAAGAGCGTCAATAGGAATCCGTCCAAGACAACCTGATACATGATATGGACTTTTGAAGCGCCCACCGCATGGCGTGTCGCCAATTCGAAACTGCGTCGAGCTGCTCTGGCCAACATCAGGTTGGAAACATTGGCACTCGAAACGAATAGAACGAGGATACCGCAGAACAACAGCGTATAGAGAAGCTTTCTGTCGGAACTATCCAGTTTGTCTGCCGTATGATTCCTTACGCGAATTCCACGAAGCGTGTCGTTGCCGAGCGGATACTCTTCGGCGAGTCGAGCAGCGATGGACTCGAAGTCCGACTCGACTTGCTGGTAGGAGATGCCCTTTTTTGCTTTGCCTAGAACATAGTGCAAATTGCGCCTCTCTTGTCGTGGCAGTTCCAGCTTCCTTTCGAGATAGAAATCGACTCCCATCCAATAGCGAGCCCCAACGGGGAAATAGGAAAACTTTGGGGGCATTATCCCAATGATGCGAGCCGGTTTCGACCCGATCGTACCAGTGGCGTTCAAAATGCTCAGGTCGCCTCCGAATCTGCTTTGCCAGAAATCGAAGGACAGAACGACAGGTATTTCTCCTCCCATTTCCAAATCCTCAGAAGCGAAGGTTCGGCCGTACAAAGATGGAATGGACAAAAAGCTGAAGAAATTCGGCGTAACCGCGGCGGCTGGAATTCTCCCTTGATTACTATCGGCAGAGCCAAAGCGAAAGACGGGGGCGTATTGCACGATACCAATGATCGATTCCAAAGTTCGATTGCTCTCCTCAAACTGCTTATAGTCATCGATGCGAATGCGACGCGGAGAAGTCCGGCTAGCCTTGATGTCGGGATCCCACATTATATGGACGATACGATCCTCGTCGGGAAATCCCATTTCGCTCCAAAGCACGCCCTTTACGAAGGCGAACATAGTCATGCTGACCCCGATTCCGAATGCCATGATGAGAACGACCAGAAAGCTCGAACCGGGGGTCGATTGCGCATTGCGCAAAGCGAATCCAATATCGCGTATCAGATCCGTAACGACGCGAAAGCCCAAGGAGTCCCGACTCCTCTCCTTCGATGCCTCCAGATTGCCAAACTCCTTGAGGGCCGCTTTTCGAGCCGCCTTCGCATTCATCCCGTTTTGGATATGCTGCTCTGTGAGCATATCCAAATGGAAGCTCATTTCTCGTTGTAATTCGTTTTCGACCACGCGATTTTGGAATAAGGCTCGAAGCTTTATTCGCAGGGCCTTCAGCCAACCACTCATTTAGTCTACGCCCTTTAGGCTAAGAATGGAAGAGACGGAACCGGCAAAGCTAAGCCAGGTTTCAACCTCCCGCTCAAGCTGAGCTTTCCCTTTCTTGGTAAGGCGATAGAACTTGGCGCTTCGACCTGCTTCCGAAACGCCCCACTTGGAATCAATGAAGTTCTTCAATTCGAGGCGATGCAGGGCTGGATAAAGAGACCCTTGTTTCACTAGTATCCGATCGCCGGAGACAACATGGATGCGCTTCGAAATATCCCAACCATGAAGTTCGCTTGTCGAGAGAACCTTGAGAATGAGAAGATCGAGAGCTCCTCTAAGAAGATCGTTACTAGTGCTTTCCATATATTATTTACGGTTGTCGACAATAAGGTTTCATTGTTGTCGGCAGTCAATAATAATGTTTCTCGATCTACTCCTAGCTGATAGCTATAGTGACCAGATGCGCTGGTCGAAACCGGAGATCAGGGCTTGAGCAGTTTATAGGACGAGTCTCCCGTAATTCTATTCAAGGCTGGCTATCCTCAATCTCGCGAGCCCGGTAAAAGCGGTTTTCTGCATCGAGAGCTTCTTGGTCCACTACTTTGAGGGGATCGCTTTGAATGGTCTCCACAGATAGCTGATTCCAATTTTCTAGATCGGTAGAGGTCTGGATCTCCACCTTTGTTCCTGGAGTGGCTTCGAACGATAACTCAACCCCGTTTTCCATAGGATCGGCGATTTGCGAAATCGAAATATCCGGTTTTTCAGGCGTTTCCCAGAACTGCCTGCCGATTTTTTCGTTTAGTACGGCTTGAAGATCAGTCGTCGTGTAGTCTTCGACTATGGTGTAAAGTGTATCCAGAGTTTCGATCGCTTCGAAGGGTTGAACAAATAGCTCCGGCGTATTGGCGACGGATAGCCACTGATCAAGGGTGGCTCGAACGGCAGCCACTTGGCTTTCGTCCACTTGAGTTGCAACGCTTTGAACTGTAGTCGCAGGGCTTGCGGTCTGCTCTTCCAGGACCGACCTGATCAGATCATCGTCAACCGATTCGATGGCGCTCAAGGCGCGGGAAAGATCGAAGTCGATCTCGAGAGCGGGGTCGTTCAGAAGATCGGAGATTTCGGATTCGTAGAATCGGGCGCTTTCCTTCGCTAGTTCTCTGGCGATGCTCATGAGCTCTTCGTAGTTGTTTAGTTGGAGAGCTTGAGCTTCGACGTCTTCAAGAATTTCCGCTCCTTGGAATCGCTCGAAGGCGTCAAGGACAGCTGACATGACCAAGGCAATCTTGATGTCTCGTTCGGCTGCGGCGGATAATGCTTCACCGACTGGCGAGTTGATTACCGGAGGCACTTCGATCCCATCAAGCAGCTCAGCGGGATTGATGGTAGTGGTTACATCGAAATCGGGAGGATCCGCTGCAAGGCAACTGGCCACAATGTTGGTCACCGTAGCTGCCAGACCGATGGACCCCATGAAAGAACTGCCTGGCTTGCTTGGCCCTGCCGGGCTGGGAATTGATTTTGCAATGAGCTCTTTAGCCGCTGCGCTGATCGCTCCTGTGGCGCAAGGATCGCCGGTGAAGAGTCGCTGAGCCGCCGCTTCGGCCGCGTCTAGTGAAATGTCTGCAACCGGATTGTCGCTCGAAGCTAAGGACAAGACGGCAAGTCGACTGCCGAATTCATCTGAGGTGTCTCGAAGAAATTCGGCGAAATCCTTTCCCGTTTTGACTCGATAGGTTTGCGTGATGAGAATGTCGCCCGTTACCGTTACTTGACCGCTACCGTGGGCAGGGTTGCTGATCGTCACTTCCGTTACTGAAAAGGCCTGGCCCACCTCTTCGCCGCCATCACTTACTTGGACGTTGTTCCTTACTCCGCCCACAGAGCCGCTACCGAGTGCAGGATCTCCTAGCGGGCAGCCTTCCTCCGAGTCGCATTCGTAGGGAAAGGAATCCGAGGTGGAAAAGACTGAGTTGTTGGGGTTGGTTATGATGCCGTCGGTTGTCTGTAGCTGTAGAAACACGCTCGTTGAAAGAGAAACCGAGCCACTTGTGCCTTCTGGCCAATTCCCGCCTCCCCAGAAAGCGACGCCGTCTGCGTCGATATCCAAAGTCATCAAGCTTACCCCGTGGATGAAGTCAGCGGTGAATTCCTCGCCGAGCGTGATCATTTTGACAATACCGGAGCCACCAGTGCTCGTTGATGACCCGAAGGGAACCTTGTAGTTGAATTGTCCTGCCGTTTTCGAGATTAATAGGGGCCCTGCTAGGGCGAATGGACTAAGGGCCAGGATTGAGAATATGATTATTCCCAATAGGACATAAGGCCGATGGCAAAAATCTTTTTGCCGATCGAATAGCGCATTGACTGACAATGAAATTGGCATCGTTCGACGTGGCTAGGGTTCCTGGCTGATTAGTTGATGAAAAAGTAACAGACAGATCTTAGCATCAGCTAAATAGGCTGAGGCCTGCATCATCAAGCTAGTATTGGCCATTGGTCGAGCGTTTCAACCCTTTCCCCTTCGAGGATAAGATCCGCTATTCGCAAGCAGTTAGAGTAGGATCGTCTTAGTTTCTGGAACGACGACTGCGGGTAAGAAGCTCGAAGAACAGCTCAAGAAGATTTACATCAATGTCCCATTCACACTAGCTCAACTCGATTGTGCGATGGATGATGCGGTGCAGCAACGTATTCATACGACGGATATGGAAACCCTAAAGAAAGCTTAGAAGGCAAGTAGAGGTAGGAAGGCGCGAAGAAGAAACGCCTCCCTACCGTGTCATACTTTTTAGTCAGTCTCAAAAGCCGTAAAGATGTAATGGAAGATGGATCGCAAGAGTCGGAAAGAAATAAATGGGCGCCCGACGCGGACGCCCATGTTTTTAGTCGGCAGTAGTCATAGGATTAATCAATACTCAGTTGTCAAAATTGCGCTTTGTGTCGTCTGCTTCGCTCAGAAGCCTATTTGCGGTTGAAAGTAGATTGTCGTCGAATTCGAAATAGGGATCGAAATTGTAGACGCTCGTTTCCTCTGCCGTTTTCTTTGATAAGTAGAGAATGTGGAATATGAAGTTCTCTCTGTCGCTAAGCGATTCGCCTTCGATATTACCATGAGTTTCCTCGAATTCTATTGCCCTGGAATGGATTGGAGGCAGACCCCACTTCTTAACGATCGCTTTGCCTATTTCGTAATGATTGGTTCCAAATACGCGTTTCTCTTTTTCCGCGATAGACAGCTTCCAATTGGAATTCAGAATGGTTTCATACAATTGAGGCTCCGCTTGGAGAAGGCCTGAAATTCCAATCTTCTGAAGCATGGAAATATAGAAGATTTCGTTGGCGATGGTTTCTGACTTGGCCTGGGCTAGATTCGAAGCTTGTTTGCTGATCCCATAGGTCGCGAGCCATAGAGAGGAATAGACGCTTCTGCCTTCCGACGACAAGGAATTCGGAATGGTCTCGGAGAACGCTATGAAATAGAAAATCAATCTTTTGACCTCTTCGCATCCGAGTCTGAGTAGGGCGTAATTCAATGCCTCATTGATCGAGTCGTTTTCTTCGTCGTAGTCCATGTTGGCTTGTTTGAATAGAAAGCTATAAAAATCGCTATTGAGATGGATGAGTCCGTTTTCGATTGAATGCGTATGAACTTCTTGCGGCTTGGACAGCAGGCCTAAAACTTTTCTTGATCGTTGGAGTGCGCGCAGCGATCGTGGCAAGGGAGAATTTGCAATTCTATTGATGTACCTTAAAATTTTTTGGCTTTGTGGGAGCGTTTGCATTTGGTTCATTTGCCAATTTTGGAGAAGCTGCTCACAAGCGTAACTCAGTGACCTTCAGCTCCTCAATTTCAGCAATCTAAGCACCTCTTTAATGCTACGAAGTTACGAGAGTCGTCTGTTTTCTCAAACCCAGTTTCTTACTAATTTTAATAACTCATTTTTTTTACTAAGATATGTTGGCAGTAAAAACGGCCAAAAGAAAAAGTTCTTTAACTCATTCTAAAGCTTTATAATTAAAAACCATGACCACGAATCCTATGGGTCAGAACAAGATTAACCTAACGGTAAACGTAGATAAAGCTCTCCACAGTGAGATAAAGCGCCTCTCTGAGCTTTCAGATTTGAAAATGAGCGAGTACGTTCGCGGCATTCTGCACCACGCTATCGATCAAGGCTGGCTAATCCGAAAGTCGGTCAAAAAATGGGTTGAAGAGAAATTCGAAGTTGTTGAATCGATTGATGAGTCTGAAGAACAGGGACACCCCTTTGGCAGTCCTTCAGGTCCGCCCGAAGTGAGGATAGTCCGGGGAGAGGGGAGACGGCAGGGCGATGGGGAGCGAGGCGCTTGAACTGTCTCTATCCTGTAATCCGACTTCTTTAGCGTTTCTTCGATCCAATACAGTAATTCGAAACCGGGGCAATTCGGACATTTCTTCATCTCTGAACGATTCATCCTCTCAAGCCAGTAGTGAAACCAGCTTTCACCTGCTAATGGGATGATATCTTTGCTCATCAGAGTCTAAAGATTTGGCTAACGTCTAAATTATAATACCTAATTATAAATACCTAAATTATTCCTTTGAGGGCTGAAGAGTTAGAGGGGTTGTAATACATACGAATCATAAAAAGTTAAAAAATTCAATTCAAATCGGTAAAATTAACCTATTTGACTTAAATTTATACCCTTATTATTAGGGTAAAATTTGCAATGAAGGTTACACTGCCTTAGTAAAGTCAATGGCGACTCTAATTATGGGGAAACCTCTATTCTTGGATTCAGCAGAATTTGATTCCGTCACTATAGGACTTCACCTTTGAGAGATTCGCTCAATTTTCGAGTATCCAAGAAATGCTTTCTGAGTCTTGCCTTGATTTACCGATTCTCCGATATGAAGCGGCATGGGTTATCATCCGTCGGAAGAGGTTTTAGAGAAGTATGCGGATATTCTGATCAATTTCGCATTGAATAGCGGGGAGGGCGTCAAGGCTGGCGAAGTGGTGCAACTGAGAGTGCCGGAATGCGCCAAGCCGATGCTGGTCGCATTGCGTCGTTCGGTTCTTAAGGCAGGAGCCCATCCGGTCATCTTTTTCACGCCAGACGATTTCTCGCGGGAGTTCTTTGAATTGGCCAGCGAAGAGCAGCTCAATTATTTCCCGGAAATCTTCATGAAGGGGGTGGTGGATCAGATTGACCACACGGTGGCCATTTTAGCTGAGACGGATAAGCGAGAGCTCGACGGCATCGACAGCAAGAAGATCATGGCTCAACAAAAGGCCTTTAAACCTTACATGGACTGGCGTCGGGACAAGGAAAGCGCGGGCGACTACACGTGGACTTTAGCCATGTATGGCACAAAGGCTATGGCGGACGAGGTCGATATGAGCGAGGAGGAATACTGGGGCGAGATCATCAACGCTTGCTATTTGGATGATGACGATCCGGTTACCCGTTGGAGCGAACTGCACAAAAGCCAAGAGGAAATCAAAGCCAAGCTGGACGCTTTGCCAATTGATAAACTGCATATTGAAGCGTTGGATACGGATCTATGGGTTAAGATTGGCAAGAATCGCAGATGGCTTGGAGGATCCGGTCGCAACATTCCCAGTTTCGAGCTTTTCATTTCTCCTGATTGGCGGGGCACTAGCGGAAAGATTCAGTTTACCGAGCCGCTTTATCGCTATGGCTCGTTGATTGAAAGGGCGTATTTGGAATTCGAGGACGGCTTGATCACGAAAGCGACAGCCGAAAAAGGCGAGGATCTGCTCAAGGAAATGGTGGCGGTTGAGAATGCCGATAAAATAGGCGAGTTTTCGCTGACCGATAGGCGTTTCTCTCGTATCACCAAATTCATGGGAGAGACGCTCTTCGACGAAAACGTAGGCGGGGACAATGGCAATACACACATTGCTGTCGGCATGGCGTATCGAGATTCTTACGACGGCGATCCGATGTCAGTTTCCGATGAACAATGGGCCGAAATGGGCTTCAACAACTCCGTAGTCCACACCGATATCGTGGCCACCTCCAATCGTGCCGTCACGGCGTATCTAGAAGATGGATCCAGTCGAGTGATCTACCAAGATGGAGAATTCCGGATTTGAGGGTAGGGAGGGCCTCCCTGCCAAGCTCCCCAAAACCTTAAAAACCGTATTTCGCCAAGGTCTTATCCAGAATCTCTCGCCCGTTTCCGAAGATGGGCTGCCCGTGTCCTACGATTAGACATTCGAATTCCAAGGCGCGTAATTGATCAATGCTTTCCTGAAAAACCTGCTTGTCTCGAATCAACGCTCGATACATGCGGCTTATGCCTGGGTATTCTTTGATTCCCGCTAGAACCCTCATAAAACCTCGTGTCCATCCGCTTGCATCTGGGCCAAAATTGAAGAGGAGATCGGCAATTACTAATATCCCATTCAGCCCATCGTGAAAGGCGACTTCGTTAACTTTAGGCATTCCATTAATTGGAATCATTTTGATCGAATCTCCTAAAACCGGTTTCAGATCTTCAATGGGCTTCAAGCGATCGTTCTTAAGCGGAAATCCCTTAGGCGCGTAGAAATCCGCTCCAGTCATCGCCTGCAGAACTCTTTTTGTGAAACTGTCATGAAAGCAAGTTGCATCCACAAAATGGATGCGTTCTCCAATGCTTTGGAGAAAGGAGTAATCTTCCTCGCTGAACGGTCCCGTCGAATGTACGAGGACTTCACCTTTGCGAATCGTGAATGCTGTGACCGTTCTATTGAAATCGGCGCCCATCACTTTTAGAGGAAACCACTTCAGCCAGACTCCTTCTCCAATCTGTTGCCATGTCTCTTGCTGCATGATTTTTCTAACTGAACAGACCTAAAAAGATAAACGCGTCTCAAATCAACACTTCTGCGAATCTAGTCAATCAAAGGTAGGGAGGCTCAACTCTGCGAACCTCAATAGACTAACTGAAAAAGCTCGAACTTCAATCAGAAGTTCGAGCTAGCGTATCCGAAAGTTGGATTAGTGGACTAACATTCAGCGTCTGACGATTGCCAAAATGCGATCACTGCATTCTGCGGATCGGCGATCACCGCGAAGCTGCCCATGGGCAAATCGACTCGATCCTTTAAGACGGCGCCCCCCAACTCCTTTGTCTTCTCAATAGAGGCATCCAAGTCTTCCACATTCACATAGCTTAGCCACATGGGATGCGCCCCTGGCTCGCCTTCCGGCAGCTCTACGCAGCCTGCAATCGGTCTCTCGCCTAACTTGAACATCGTGTAGGTCATGTCGTTGGGCATCTGCATTTCCTCTACTGTCCAGCCGAAAAGCTTGCTGTAAAAATCCTTGCTGGCCTCCTTGTTAGTCGTAGCTAGTTCCGTCCAGGGAATGGTGCCCGGCGTTGTGTCAGGCTGTTGCTGTTGTTCTACTTCGCTCATAGATCAATTGAGTTAGAGTTGTTGAATGTAAGGTTGTTTGATCGGCGGTGTATTCTGCCGACTATCAAGGACAGGCTAGCGCGCCAATCGGGCAAAAAGCCACAACTTTGACGTTTCATTCCTGTGAAAACACAATCGCGAACCATGCCTCTGGCGAATTTCACAACCTGAATTGACGCTTTCCCGAGCGAATGTGTACTTGTTCAAACCGAGGCTGTCTTATCGGACTGGAGGTTTAAAAAGCGAAAACTATTCGTTTTGTATCCATTGTACAATCACCTTTATTATCGTGTAACAAAAAGCCGCCTCCTTCAGGAGGCGGCCAATTATCAATAGGCAACTGCCACTATAATATACTACAATTTGATCTAAAATGATATCGTGTTCGTTAGGATTAGTTGACGAGGCATTTCTTGCACGAAAATCACGGGGAAATATTCTTCGCGCGTGTCGACGAGAGCCGCTTTCGTGTCATCTTCGTCGAATAGATTACGAATGTTGAGCTGTACCTTCCAATCCAGCTTATCGTTGTAAATCTTTTGGCGATAGCCTATTTTTAGATCGAAGAGCAATTCATCGCTGCCTTCCCAAGGACGCGTGAAGTCGGGCACCTCGATGGGCGTTCCGTCAGGATTGAGCTCTATATTTCCGTCGGCATCCAAAATGTTCTTGGGCCTGTGGCCTATCACGGGAGCCGAGCGGTAGCGGAAGCCACCGCCGACACTGAAACCTTTGAATCTTCCTTCGTTGAATTTGTAATTCGTGAAGTAATTGACGCGCCATTCGATGGCCTGGTCAATAGGCTGGCCATTCTGGTTCTCTTGTAGATTAATACGCTGGAACAGATTAGCCGCGCTACGGGTGCCGCCGGATTGGAGAGAATTGAATGTATTCTCGAAGTACATATCGGCCAAGCTACCTGGGATGCCGCCTGCCGATGCGTCAACCAAACCATCGCCGTTTTCGTCAACCCCATCGAAGTCGATGTTTTCCCAGCCAGTAGCTCCAGACGTGAAGCTGCCGGGGCGACGGTCCGTTACGGCTGACCATGCAGGAACGCGCTGGTTAACCCAATCGATGAAGGTCGTGGTTACGTTGTTTGTAATGGTTTCCTGGCGACCGGCATTCAGCTTCATCACCCAATTGTCATTCACATTGTAAGTGATTTCAGCGTCCAGACCTTCAGACGTAATGTCCTTGCGAACGCCCCATTGGTCTGGGCCAAAATCTTCGCCAACATCGTCGATGGGATCAAAACCGCCCGCGAAGCCTGCAAGCTGCGGATCGATGGCTCCCAAATTGTCGTCGCCGAAGTTGCCATCCCAGTACTGGTCAGCGCGAATAGCCTGCTCGATGTCACCAGCGTAGTTGCGAACCTCGCGATCCACGTTGGATCCGTTTTGCAGCCTGTTATCTAGCTCGAACCAGTTGAGGCGGATATTCAGTCGATTTTCCATCAAGCCGAAGCGAACACCGAAATCCTTACCGTCGCCGAACTCGCCTGGAATGGTCACGTTGGTAAAGGGATCCGCGTCTCCGTTCGGAGTGCCAAAATTCTCGGACTCGTTGTAGTGGAATGAAAGCCAATTTGTAGCGTGAAGCACAATACCTCTATTTACAGTCGAATCCTTGAATTCGTCCGGCGTTTCTTCCCACTGGAAACCGCTGAAGTCGAAAGTTCCATCGTAGGCGATGGCTGGTCGAGAGGCAGGAACATCGTCAAAGTTTTCAACGGTGTCGCGACGTTCGCCCCAGAAAGGAACGGCTTGCATGCCGAATGGCAGGTCGAAGAATCCCTGCCAGACCAGCACCTGGGATTCTTCTTCAGACAGAAGGTCCCCTTCAAGAGGTTCAACGGAAGTTCCGGTTACTACGTTCGCGCCCCCGCCATTTGGAAATGTCAGATTATAGGGTCCTCTAACATCGGTTACCCCTGGGAAAGCCCCATCGAGGGTCGGCCCGAAAGTGCCATTAGGCGTTGTTCTTGGATCGTCCAGGTAGTAGCGGATACCGGCTCGATTCCGCGCGTTATTGGGAGAAGGATGGGGTGTACGGCCGTCCGAATACACGACAGGCAAATCATCCGTAATCAGAAGACGATTGTTTCCTAGGTCGTACTCTTCCTCTTCCACTTCTTGATAGAGGAAAGCGATGTTGTGGCGACCAAGGTTCTTCACCCAGCTATCCTTGTCGGTGAAGTCTAGCTCGTAGGCCGCTTGGGCTCGCCAGGTTTCCCACTCGCGATTCTCGATGCCACCACGCACGCGGTCAGTCACGTAGAAGCGGTTCAGATTAGGATTGGGAGTGACGCCATCGGGCAAGTATTGATTAGGGTCCACTCGGATAAGGTGGAAGTTGTTGCCGCAAATATTGCAGAAGTGAGTGTTGAATTCCTCTTCCTTGTTGTAGGCGACTTCGATGAAGAAATCTTCCGTGATCTGCTGCTCAAGCGAAAAGGTATTGGTCTGGGTATCGATTTCGCGAAGGTTGTATCCCCATGAATTCGATGTGTAAAGCGGCTCGAGATCGGAGCCAGGGATGGCAGGACTGGTGCCAAAGCCGACGACACTTACGCCGTGGAAGCGAGCAAACGTCACCGGAACGGCGGTGAGGTTGGTGTTCCACATGTCTAGCGGAGGCAAGCTGCCATCGGCTAGGGTGTTGGCGCGGCCACCTACGAACATGGGTCGATTGGGAGCTATGTCTGGGTTCGCGCCGCCGCTTCGTAACAGGACTCCTTCGAAGCCCTGAGCTCTGATTTGATTGTTGATTTCAGCGGTGGAGATCGAGCCGTTTCCGTTCTCGTCGAGAGTGGCGAGCGAGTTGTCGAATCCGCCGGCCAGTGAGGGATTAGCCGCAATGGTATCAAGATAAACGCTGGCCCCATCATAGCTTAAGCGTTGATTGGAGCGATTTGAGTTTTCTCGGAAATTTTCAAGGTAATAGCGAAACGTAGTTCCTTTCCAAGGACGATAAGTCAGGGTGAGAAAGAGGCCATCCTTGTCATCCGCGCTCGGCTTCTGCAGGGTTTCATTTCGATCCCATAATGAAGATAAGCGAATCGCGAACTTCTCGCCTATCGCTTTGTTGTAGTCGAACACTAGACGGTTGTGGCCGTTGTCATCGATTCGGTATGACAGCGAGCCGAAGTTTTCTCCAGTCACTGCTTTTTTAAGCGTAGTATCAACGACACCCGCAGGGTCGCCACGACTGAAGAGGATTGAATTCGGTCCACTGGAGATAGTGGTTCTTTCTGTACTGTAGCCGTCTTGTTGAAGTCGTGTCTTGAAGAAATTTCTAGACTTGGTGACTGAAGATCCGAAGCCGCGATTGCGAGCGTCGTTGTTGAAGTTGATCACACCAAATCCAGCGGTGCTCTGGCTGAACTCCAAACGGCCTTCAAGGTTGGTGGAATACATGAAGGCTTCCTGAGCGTCAACGGCTCCTATGTCCTCCATGAATTCAGGAGTGAACACCTGGATTTGAGAAGAGATGTCTTTGATTTGAGTACGCATACGAGTTCCCGAGAGAGTATCCGTAGCTAGGTAGCCTTGCTCGTCTGCTGAAACTTCGAATGGCGATAGCTCGTAAATATCTTCTTCCTCTGTATCTTGACCTTGAACGTAGATCGAACTCGAAGCCAATATCATTGCTAAACTAAATCGTCTAAGAACGACTCGTTGTTTTATGAACGTGGGTTTTGTATCCATTTTCCAGTTTGGTTGATGTACTTTGTTTTGGATTTTCCGATGTTCCTTCGTAACGGTTTGGGGCTAAGAAATCAGAACAATCAGACACCCTATTTAATATGATTTTGCAGGCTTTCGCTGTAGTGCCATTCTGCAATTTCAATAGGCAGGGTTGCAATTGTTGCTCGCTTTGGTAGCCCTCTCGTTTATCAAATTTTCGCTCGTGCTCGTTTAGTTTGTAAAACGTGCGAAATTTATGTGTCTTCTAGTTTGGAATTGGTGTATCTAAGACTGATCGAAGAGGATTAAGAGATTGATAGTTTCCCTAACATCGTTGAAACTTGGTTCGGTCTGATAAGGGCAACATTAAGGGGTGTGTGTGTTCTTGGTATAAATCGAGATTGTGAGGAAAATGAATTCATCGTTTGGATATGATCAGCTGCTGGATTCTTCGTTCGACATCACTTTTTCTCAAAGCGCGAATCTACGAGGTTCAAAAGCGGTTGTAGACGAAGCGGAATATAAGCGGATTCCCGAGCTGAGAAGACTGGGTTTAGATGCGGTTTGCCTTAAGATTTTTCCAGATGGATCCTTCTGCGCTAGGCCGAATCCCATTGCATATAAACTACTGGTAACGACGAAAGGGTCCGGCTGGGTCTTGGTAAATGGAAAGTGGCAGGAGTGTATGCCTGGAGAGGCTTATTTGACTCCTATTGGCAAGCCACACGCTTATTTTTCAAAGGACTCTGCGGAATGGGAATATGTAATGGTCCGTATCCACGACGAGGGTCTTGGAAGGAAGCTAGTTCCCTTCAATGCTCCCACCTTGCTCAAAGTGAAATACCGGTCGTTGGAATGCTTGGTAAATGGCTTTCTGGCGAGTGTTCGCGAATCTCAAGATGCCAATCGCATCCAAGCCTGGTTGCAACTGCTGTTGCAGGAATTCAAGCGAAGTTGTTCAAGTCAGGGCGGGGATTCCATAATCCACGATGCATGGGAACGTGTATCCAAAAAATTGGCCTATAATTGGCGTTTGAACGAAATTGCGGCAATTGCAGGAGTGAACAGAGAAATTTTCAGACGGAAGTGTATCGAGATCTTCGGAAGAAGCCCTATCGACCACCTTATCCATTTACGCATGGTGGCTGCCGCTCAGCTGATTACATTAAGCATGGAGAGTATCGAGTCTATCGCCTTCAAAGTGGGCTACACGGATTATTGTTCTTTCAGTCGAGCTTTTAAGAGAGTAATGAATTTCACTCCCAGCGAGTATCGTAATCAGCAATACAAATTAACCGTTTAAGGCTAGCCGTTTTGCAAATCAGCTGATGCTATCTTATATTTCCTGCTAGGGTAGCAGGCGTCCCATCATTGTATCGATAAGAGCGTTCTGCATTCGATTGATGGCCTCTTGGCACTCTGGATCTTTTATAGCATTTCTATAGCAGCCGGGATCATTTTCCATATCGAAGAATTCGTAAATAGGCTCTCCGGTATTCCGGTCGGCTGCCCGTATGTATTTGTAGCGATCATCGCTTAAACAAAAGAAGCCCTCCCCTTCGGCCAAAGCGTATTCGTAGCCACCGTCTTCAATCGTTTTGGAAATGGGCGAGCCATCCAGTTCAGGCATTTCCAGGCCAATCGTCTCTATTACAGTTGGCAGAATATCTATCGATTGAGTGCGTTGACCGATTCGCTTTGCCTGATCTGTTTCTCCTGGTTTCTTCATGAGAAAAGGAACTTTCAGCACCTCATCGTAACCGCAGTTGTTTTTCCCCCAAAGTTTATGATTGCCCAGCATGTCGCCATGATCGGAGGTGTAGATTACAAGCGTATCGTCGCCAAACGCGTTCTCGGCCGCCTGCAAAACATTTCCAACCTGGTCATCTATTAAAGCCATATTGGCCAGATAATGCTGCCGCATACGCGCCCAGTATTCATCGTCATAGGCGGCGCAAGCTCCACTTTCATTGTAGCCACAACCGTCAATGCCACCGTTTCCGTTGTAACTGCTATAGTGGATACGGTCATTTAGACCCCACTCGCCTTCGCGATATTCCATGGGTGGAAGCCTATCGGTTCGAACGCGATCTAGGTATTCTTTGGGCGGATCGATAGGGTAGTGCGGTCCCGAGAAAGACACCCACATGAAAAGAGGTTTTTCACGATCCCAATTTTCTATGTATTGCGTGGCTTTCTTTCCGACCCAAGCGTCTGGATGCCATTCTTTCGGTCCTGGAAAAATGAATACAGATCCATCCTTTCGATTCCACGCCTCTTTGCGATAGGCTGCTAGGTAGCCCGCTTCATCTAGTTCGCGACTGTAGTCGTCGTATTGCCAGATGGATACGTTTTTGTCGTCTTGTAAAGCGAGATGGTCCATTCCGAGACTCAAATAGTATTCTTTGGTCTCCGGTCTTTCGCTAGTGAAGTCTGGAGAAAAGCTGCCGTACTTAACCGGTTCGAAGTGGCACTTGCCGAAGTGCGAAGCCGTGTAGCCTGCTTCTTTCGCGACACTATAGAGAGTAGGCCTGTCCGGCGTCATCAGCGCCTTGCGGAAATTGCTGTAAGCGCCGTGAGTATGGGGATAGCAGCCTGATAATATGGAACAGCGGCTGGGGAGACACCAAGGGCTGACAGCGTAGGCGTTGTCGAAGCAGGCTCCCATTTTGCCAATGCGGTCGATGTTTGGGGTATCAATCGCCTCGCACCCATAGATGCCTAGGGTGTCCCTGCGTTGCTCGTCCGTAGAAATTAATATAATCGCTTTGGGTGATCGTTGGCTCATATTTTCAAGAACTTACACTTACTGGTTTCGAATCGTCGCGATGGCGTAAGAAATTACGTTCAATTTCTTCAACCGCTTTGTTGAGCCTTTCCTCGGAATCGCGGCCCCTCCACTCTCTGACACGCTGGCCCACGCGATGGGAGACCAGGATATTTCGAGTTTCAGGCAAGGAAACCCTCTCCTTGTAGTCGCGCACGTTTTCGAGATCCGAGCGCCACTTTAAGAGTGCCAGCAATAGTTGGGATAACAGCTCTGAATGTTCTGGGCTATGCCATAAATTAGTTCGCTCATAGGGATCTTGAATCCTGTCAAATAAGCGCCCTGAGGACTCCTCGACATAGTATTCAATTTTCCAGTACGATGTCACTAAGGCGAATGATTTGAAAAGCGTTCCCGCGACGCAATGCCGCAAAGGAGATATCTTGTGGACGAGCGGTCCATGGAGATCATAGCCTTGTACGTCATCCGATTCGAGACCCGCCGTCCCTAGAATTGTAGCCGTAATGTCCAGCCAACTGGCGAACGTCCGAGATTCTCCAGCCGGGAGTGTTCCGTTTTGCCGCAGAACTAAGGGCACTCTCCAAGACTCGTCATACCAGCAATGCTTATCATTAAAGCCATGGTCGAAATACTGTTGTCCATGGTCGGAAGTGAAGATGACCAGTGTGTTCTCGGAAAGTCCAGCTTCGTCCAAATAGTCGAGCGCTCTTCCAAGCAGTTCGTCAGCGTAAAGCGAATACGCGTAGTAGCGGCGTCTCCAGTCATCAATGACCTGTTTGAATTCGGGATCATAAGTCCGCCCAAGGGCTTCGATCCAGTGTTCTGGATCGGCTGGCGTCTTTCCTTCAACAACCTGCTTTTCTCCGTCAAGTCCAAGAAGATGCCTCTGGTGTTCGGGAAGCTCGTTCTCTTCTCCTTCAACGTAATTGAGTGGGGGAAGCTTTCGTTGGCTGATTTCCTCCACACAGCGTCGAGGAGGAAGCATTGGAGTGTGGGGCGCGTTTATTGAGCAGAACGCGAAAAAGGGAACGTCCTTCTCATTGGCCTTATCCATTGCCTCAATACAATGATTAACGACCACGGCATCCGGAATGATTTGTTTCTCATCCGCAAATGACCTATCGTCTTCAAATTTTCCCAAGCGGGACAATTCCTCTAGCTCGTTGCCAGTCGGAGCAATGATGGTATCAAAGTCGGGACATTCTCCGAAATGCTGTTTGCCAGCCATAATGGTGTGGTATCCAGCTTCTTTCAGCTTATCTGGAAATGTATCCAATTTTTTACGACGTTGCAGACCATTTTCCAGGCATCCATGTACAGGCGCGTGTAAACCTGTTATCAGACTGGATCGAGCAGGAGAGCAAACAGGACTGGTGGTGTGGGCTTGCGTAAAATAGACTCCCTCTGCGGCCAGTCGATCTGCATTGGGAGACAGCGCATTTTCATTGCCCATGAAGCGAAGTGCGTCGCAGCGCAGCGAATCCGTACAGAAAAGCAGAATGTTAGGAGGTCTTTCCATTTATTTGCTGCTGGGGATCAGTCGATAGCTCCTCTTCGCTTTTCGAGTTCCGAGCGCATTTCGTTGCACTTTTTCTCATCTAGCGAATAGCCGCGGAAAATGATATAGGCGAGGATGCACGCTATGATGGGTGTAATGGTAAAGCTGACACGCATTCCCATGAAGGCTTCCGCGGTTTGGTTGCCGTTCAGTGTGGAATCGAATCCAATCCACGCCAATAGGTATAGGTTGAAAGCTCCGGCAATTCCGTTTCCAAATTTTTGGCTAAATGAGAGGGCAGCCCCATAAATGCCTTCGCGGCGCTTGCCTGTTTTAATTTCATCGTAATCGACGACATCCGCCATCATTGACTGCATTACCACGATAAGACACGACTGGCCTGGTCCCATGAATGCCGCCACGATCAGTTGCAGGTACCAGCCATCGGGAGTATAGCAGAAGAATTTCAGAAAACTGGCGAAAGAAACGATGAGAAAACCCAGGTTTACTGTGGCTTTTTTCCCAATACGCTTCGATAGGCCAGCTACGACTGGAATCAAGGACAAGGCTACTACATGTTGTCCGATTCCGTAGATGAACTGATAGCCTGAGCCAACGAGCTTATCTCCGTCTGCAATATAGTAGACATTGAGAAAGAAACCTAGAAAATCGACGAGTGAGATACCGAACCAGAACAAAGTATGTGACACTAGAATGAATACAAAAGGCCGATTCTTGAAGGTTTCGATGAACATCATCCGAAGCGACGATTTTCCCTCTTTCTTGGCTATGTTGAAGTAGCGTTCTTTGCAGAATATTCCTGAAAAGATGCCACTTGAGAGAATGCCGATTCCGACGATGATTCCTAAAATGCGGGCTCCCCAGAGAGTCGCTGTATCCACGGATTGACCCGTGGCGTTTATGTACTCGACTGCTCCCTCAGCAAAGAAAAGCGCTCCGATTTGAGCGGCAAACCAGGGCATGCCTTGGTTTATCGGTCCGGAAATTTTCGCTCCTGCAGCTCGGTAAGCTGAAATCGAAGTCCGCTCGTGGTAGTTGGAAGTCATCTCCTTCCCCAACGCCAGGTAGGGAACAATGAATACAGTTGAGGCCGTAAAGAGCAGCAAAGCTCCGATCAGCCACCACCAGAAGTACTGGTTCTCAGTTAGTCCAAGCGGCAAAAACCACATGACTGCGAATATCAATCCTGCGGATACAGCTCCGACTACGATGAAGGGTCGCCGCCTTCCCCAGCGGGTAAGCGCGTTATCGGAAACCTGTCCCATGACTGGATCCGAAATGGCGTCCCACAGGCGAAAGACCAGCATCGCCGTCCCCATCAAATTTGGACTCACATGCAGCGTAGCGACGAAAACGAGATTCATCAGTCGCGTTGCCGCGTTATTCATGAAATTCATGGCGCAGCCGCCGAGACCGTAGATGAATTTTTCTTTAACTGAGATTTGATCGTTCAACTCGATTGCTAAGGTTTCGCTTGTTTGAAGGTTTGGTAACTGTGTGTACTTGAAATTCCGATGTAAGAGCTCTTTTTGGCTGTGTTTTTCTTTTTCTCGTTCCGAATGATTTGCGCCCCGCTAAATTGCGGGGCGCGAATAACAACTAGAATATATCTTACTACACTTTCTACCCTGTAGTTGTGCTGGCTAGAACCTGAAAGTATTCGTGATAAAGGTTTCCGTAGGTAAGGAATTTCTGAATACTGCCAACTGTCCATCTGGATTCGTAATGACCGGGATGATATCATCATCGCCAAACGCGTTACGGATGTTCAGCTGAACCTTCCAGTCGACCTTATCGTTAAGCAAAGGCCTGCCATAGCTAATCCAAATGTCTCCATTGAGTTGACTTGGACCCCAGAACGGATTGTCGAGGTCAGGCAACGGAATACCCTCCGCATTGAGAACTAGCGGATAACCAGTGGCCGCCTGGTCTTGCCAACGGGCTGCCGCGCCAATGCCAAGGCCCTTGAACTTGCCTTCGGAGAACGAATAATTCGTTACTGCATTCCAACGCCACTCGCGTTGCTCGAGCGATTTCGTGCCTTCCTGCGAGAGCGTCGCCAAGAGGGAGTTGAAGTTCTCGTTCTGCCAGCGAGTCGTGAAGGTGAAGCTTTCCGCGAGAATCGGAGCATCCCATACATTCGCGAAAGGAGACGCTAGGATATTGGCGTTAATGGTTGCTGCGAGCGATGCCACCTTCGGAGCGATATTGTTCTGAATCGTCTCCTGCTGGCCAGCATTGAACATCAGGCGCCAATTCTCGGTGATATTCGCGATTATATCGATTTCGAAACCCTCTGAGCTGAAGCTGCGGGTGGCCGACGGATTGGCTATCTGGTCGAGGTCGTCCTGGTTGTCGCCATCTTCAATGCGATAATTGTAGATCGCCTGAATGTCGGCAGGAAGCAAAGCAACGATGTCATCGTAGGCGTCTTGGTAGCTGCTCCATCCAGAGAACGAGTTATTCGGCGTGACTGCCAAGGCTTCCTCGATCGTCATACCCGCGTTTTCCGCATCGTTCCAACGGCTGAGCCAGTTGCCGATACGGTTGTGGATGTTCGCGTTTACGTCAGCGGTATCGTTGTCGATGTTCGTTTCGAACCAGTTGAAGCGCATAGACACTCGATTCTCCAATAGTTCGAGACTAAAACCGTATTCCTTCGTGTCGCCTGCTGGCGAAGCAATCTGGAATCCTTCCACGTCCGTGCGCACGCCAACCGGGTTGAAGTTTTCAGATTCGTTGTAATGGAAGCTGATACGTGGAGCCCCCGGAAGGTTCAGACCTTCCAGCCATGCATCAGGTGTGTGAGCTACGATACTCCAGGTCGTTGTGTCGCCCTCCTCAGGAGGTAGAATCGCATCCGTTACTGGATCGCGTAGACGATCCAATATATTCGACTCCTCGAGATTGCCCTCGCCATTCGCGTTGCGAACGAAGCTCTTGTTTTTCCAATTCGTCTGCTCGTCGCTACGGAAGCCGATAAGACCCACGATGTGGTCGTCGAAAAGGAAACTTTGCACGCTGAAGATTTCCGTATCGATTTCCCTACGATTGCGCTCGAAACTGTTAAGGTAGTGGCGAGTGGTCATTTCACCCGTGAAGAACGTATCTTCTCTACGATTGTAGGTCTTCGCGTTATACACGCTGCCATTGCTCGGCAGATCGATATCGATGTAGTTGACGATCTTCACGTCGTTGATCGATTGCACGCTAGAATCGTTGTGCAATGGCGGAGTCAGGTAGACTTGAGACACTACTTGACGACGGCCGATATTGAGGTTGCCGAAGTGATAGGGGTCGCCTCCCAAATCGATATCCTCTGAAATCCATGCGCCGCCGACACCCATTTTTGTGATGTCTCGGCTCTGGCTGCTCATCACGCCCGTAAATACATGGCGACCCAACCAGCCAAGGCTGTCGCTCTCGGAGAAGTCTAGATTGTAGAATGCGGTCGTACGGTTCGCTTCGCGATCAGTGTCGCTTGTTTCGAATCCAAGAAGATTGGACGTGCGATTACCCGATGTGAACGCCATCAAACGTCCAACGTTCGGGTTTGGCGTTTCGTCGTTACGATACTCGTTGATATCAACAACAACATCGTTGAAGCTGACCTGAAAGCCACCACTATTGAACGGAAAACGGCGGAAGGTCGCGTAGCTCTGGCGATCGTAGTTGAATTCGATACCAGCCTTGCCGTCCCAGAACGTTTGCTCCAAGGTGAAGTTGGTCGTGTCGAAATCTTGCGTCGCCAAATTCGTGGTACCTGAGAGAGACATGTTTTCATTATCGAAAACGCTCAATGGTAAGGACGCCGTCACGAAGTTCGGCATATAGCCTTCGTGAGCAAGAGAGCTATTCACGAAATAGTCCCAAGTCTTGTTTGGAGCGCGCCCCGCAAAACCGCGCACGGCGCGCATTACGCTCGCATCCAGATCCGTTCCCCTAAGCCCGGTACCGAAACTTGGTTCCTCGTAGATGAGTGAAATCTGAATGAAGTTCGGCAGCGCCGCTACGCCGTTGATATCCCCGCGCGTCAAACCTGGGCGACGTTGATCGATCGTGTACTTGGGTTGAAAACTGCCATCGCTGAAGAACGCCGGGAAGGTCGTGCCTGTGATAGCTTCAAGCGGACCAGGAGCGGGAAGCGAGAACCAGCTTGAAACGCCGTCGCCCGGAGGTGTGACTTGTGGTGGGTTGCTTTCGATGTCGCCGGACTCGAAATTCGCCCGCAATGTCGTTTTATCGAGCCAATCGATATTCTCGTTATTCAGGAGAACTGATTCTAGTGTAACATACCCGCGCTTCTTCTCGCTATAAGTCGGACGTTGTTGGTATTCAAAATGATCATACAATCCCGCAACACGAACCGCCAGGCGGTCTTCGATCAGCACTTTATTGTAGTTGAAGGACTCACGATGGCTGTAACGCTCGCCAATACGCACGCTGACTTCGCCGAAGTCGCGATTGAGCGATGCCCGCATGGTAGAGTTGTTGATCACCCCGCCCGCGCTGCCGATACCGAAGAGAAGCGAATTGGGACCGCGATTAATGGTGACACGATCCGTGTTGTAGCTATCGAAAGCGATGTCCGTTTCGAAGTAGTTGCGCGTCAATTGAGCTGTCGCCAGGCCGCGCACACGTTGACCTTGTTGCGGATTGGTTCGCGAATCCGCGAGATCCACACGCTGACCACCCGCAATGACGTCGTTACCGCCAACGAAATTGCCTTGAGCTCCAGAGGTCTCCGTATTCAAAGCGTAGGATAAAAGCGTTTCGGAATCGGTTGCTCCTGTGTCTTCGAAGAATTCGGAGGTCATTACCGATATAGCGGCTCCAACGTCGCGCAGTTGCGTGTTAAGGCGTGTTCCGGCGAGTGTGGTGGTGGCGCGATAGCCCTCGTCGCCACTAGCATCAACAGTGAAAGGGCTTAGTTCGAATACTTCGTCCTCCTCATCATCCTGGGCCAAGACCAAGATTGGGGGTACAAAAGCCAGCGAAAGGCCGACTCGAATGATTCGTTTGATCAATGAGTTAGTAATCATAGTAGGATGTCGTTTCCAGTAAAGGGACCCGTTCAGCCTGACCGAAAAAGCTCAAAAAAAAAAGAGCCAATAGCTTACGGGGAGGGTGGTGGGGAGGTCCTTTTTGTTGGTTGTAGCTGAAAAACGCTGGGAATTCTTAGAGGGGATGTCTCTTTGATGCGCCAGCGGAAGTGTGGCACCAGAATATGAAATTTCTCTCTATCCGTCTATTCCCTGAGCACACTGAAAAATATCCAAAACCCACATCATTATGAAAAAAACAGCTTCAAAGTCAGGAACTTCGAATTGCTTTCGACTAAAATCATGCAAGCAGTGATTCTAACTGTCGTTTTTCCTTTCGAACAGTCGAGGGTTCCTGCAACCGCGATGTTGCATTTTCCAATCTCATTCTGAAGTAGAGGTAACATCATCTTCTCAATCTAAACGAGCTTGCTGAAACCCACTTTCCAGGATTCTGATCAGCAAACTAGGTGGTTTCGCATTTTGGCTATTTTCTAGCCAATGCGAGTAGCGTTCTGGCTCTTAAAGCTGCCAATGCGCTTCATTTTCCTGAAAACCTCAATTCGACGTTAGCCTATTTGGGTTAGATGCTGTGACCGACTGGCAATAGCAATAGACGTGCGTAGCTCTTACCTGCCGTTTCGAAAACAAGCGCCTCGCGCTGATAGGCGCGAGGCGCGATAAGTCCTATGTGTCAAGAGCGTCCGGCTAGAAGCTGAACGTGTTAGTCAAGAAGGTCTCCCGTGGCAGCGAATTTCTGAATATCGCCAGCTCGCCGTTCGGATTCGTGATGACTGGAATCGGATCATTGTCGCCAAACGCGTTGCGCATGTTGAGCTGAATTTTCCAATCCACCTTGTCGTTGAAGAGCTTTTTGCCGTAGCTAACCCAAAGATCTCCATTGAACTGATCAGGTCCCCAGAAAGGCTGATCCAACACTGGCAAGGCGATGCCGTTTTCGTCCAAGGAAAGCGGATACCCTGTAGAAGCCTTGCTTTGGTAGCGAATGGCTCCACCCACGCCTAGACCGGCAAACCTGCCTTCCGAGAAGGTGTAATTGGAAACCGCATTGATGCGCCATTCCCGAAGCTCCTGGGCGACCGTGCCCTCTTGCGACAGCGATGCCAGCAACGGTATGAATTGAAACGAATTCCACATGGAGATATAGTTCCCGTCACCCAAAGAAGGCGTCGTCGCCATGTATAGCAAAGGAGAGTTCTTCAAGTTTTGGTCCATCTCCTTGGCTACCTGAGCCACCAGCGGCGCGATTTGGCTTTGAACCGATTCCTGCTGGCCGATATTCAACATGGTGCGCCAATTCTCTGTGATGTTCGCGACCATTTCGACCTCGAATCCTTCCGTGGTGAATTGGCGTGTGGCGCTCTGATTCGGAATCAAGTCATTGTCGTTCCGAGGCTCGCCATCTGGATCGACCCGATAGTTATAGATGCCATGGAGACGCGAAGGAAGCAGGTTGATGATTTCCTGGAATCCTTCCTCGTAAGAGCTCCAAAGACCGGTGTAATCAAGGCCTCTTGCTATATTGTCGGCAGAATTGGTCGACACAGCGAGGGCTTCCTCGATGGTCAGTCCTTCGTCGCGGGCTCTATCGAAGCGAGTGAGCCAGTTTCCAATCTGCGTGTGAACATTTGGGACGCCCGTTGCCGTATCGTTTTCGAGGTTGGTTTCAAACCAGTTGAAGCGGGCCGAGTAACGGCCGTTACGCGATTCGACGCTGAAGCCCATTTCTTCGGTGGTCCCTTTAGGCGAATCGATTACGAAGCCTTCGATGTCGGTTCTGACCCCAACGGGATTGAAGTTTTCCGATTCACTGTAGTGAAAACTTAAGCGCGGACCTTCCGACCAGATGTTGTCAAGCCAAGCGTCTGGAACGTGAGCGACCAGACTGAAGGTTTCGGTGCTGCCCTTTTCCGGAGCTACTACTTCGCCCGTCGCCGCATCGAGTGATGGCGATAGGCTATTGAAGGAGGTCTCGAAATCGCGGGCTCCATTCGGGAATTCGGCATCTACCAAATTATTGAAGTTCTGCTGGGTGTCCGTTCTGTATCCATAAAGGGCTACAACGTGATCGTTGAACAGGTAGCTTTGCATGCTAAGGACCTCCGTCTCGATTTCCCTTCGTTCGCGGGAAAACGCTCTGGGATAGACTCTCGTTTCCATTGGGCCCACGAAGATCTCATTTGTAATCTTGTGGTAAGTACGGGCGTTGAAGACGTCTCCATCTTCGGGAATCGGTATCGTCAAATAGTTGGATATCGTTACGTCGGAGGGAGATTGGATGCTCGCGTCGTTGTGCAATGGCGGCGTCAAGTAGACGCGCGATACCACTTGGCGACGGCTGCCGCTGAGATTGTGATTGTGGTACTCGTTCGCGCCGACATCGATGTCTTCCGAATCCCAAGCAGCGGCCCACGATCTGTTGGTCGTATCTCTGCTTTGCTGCCCTACGACGCCGGTAATTATATGGCGTCCTAGCCATCCGAAACGGTCGCCTTCGGTGAAGTCTAGATCGTAGAACGCCGTTGCCCGGCTCGCTTCGCGCGAAGTCTCCTCCGAGTCAGCCCCCATCAGCTCCGAAGCTCGGGGCTCCCCGACTGAGGAAACGAGCACAGCTCTTCCAACATTCGGATTCGGTGTGCCATCATTGTTGTATTCTTGGATGTCGATCAAAACGTCGTTGAAGCTGATAGCGAATCCTCCTGCCGTGAATGGCAAGCGAGCCAAGGTGTCGTATTGCTGCTTGTCGTAATTGAGCTCGATACCCGCCTTGCCGCCGAAGAAAGTCTGCTCGAGTCCAATGTTGTTCACATAGAAATCGGATTCTACGCGATTAGTCGTTCCAGAAAGCGACATGTTTTCATTGTCGAAAATTTCAAGCGGCAAGGACGCCGTCTTGAAACTTGGATACCAATCTTGGTGGTAGAAGGATGAATTCAAATAATAGTCCCATGTTGGGAGATTGATGCTGCTATTGAAGCGATAGAGAACGCGCTCAACAACGGCCTCGATTTCGGAGCCGTAGGTATTGGCTGATCCGGTCTGACCCGGCAGGGCGTTAGGCTCCTCGTACACTAGAGCGATTTGGATGAAGTTCGGCGGCGCAACCGAACCAGGATAATCTCCCCTTCCAGCTAGTCCTGGTCTCTGGTCTGCCGTCCATTTTGGTTGGAACGTTCCGTCATCCACCCAGCTAGGAAATGTGGTTCCGGTCATCGCTTCATCCGCTCGATTCGGCGTTTCGAACCAACTGGTGACTCCATCGCCCGGAGGAGTGATCATCGGCGGAGTGCTCGTCACTTCACCGGTCTCATAGTTTCCGCGAAGGACAGTCCTATCGAAGACCTCGCTTTGCTCATTCTCGAATAGAATGCTCTCCAATGCAACATACGCGCGTCGCTTCTCCTCGAAGGTTGGGCGCTGCTGGTATTCGAACCTATCATACAGGCCTGCGACACGCACAGCAAGACGGTCTTCGAGAATCACCTTGTTATAGTTAAATGATTCGCGATGGCTCCAACGCTCGCCCAAGCGAAAGCTGACTTCCCCGAAATCATCGTTCAGCGAAGCGCGCATGGTAGCATTATTAATAATGCCTCCAGGGCTGCCAATACCGAATAAAAGCGAGTTCGGACCACGACTTACCGTGATACGGTCGGTGTTGTAGCTATCGAAAGCGACATCGGTCTCAAAGAAGTTCCTCGTCAAGTCGGCCGTCGCTAGACCGCGAATACGCTGTCCGCGCTGCGGATTGGTGCGTTCATTGGATAGATCCACGTTTTGCCCGCGCGAACCCGGCTGGCCACCGGCAAAATTCCCCTGCGCTCCGGAAGTCTCGGTATTCAAGCCGTACGACAAAAGCGTTTGCGAATCGGTCGCGCCCGTGTCCTCGAAAAGCTCGGAGGTCATTACAGAGATAGCTGCTCCGACATCCCGCAGCTTCGTGTTAAGGCGACTGCCGGCAAGGGTAGAATTCGCCCGATAGCCTGTGTCGTCTCTAGCGTCGACAGTGAAGGGGCTCAATTCGAAGACTTCCTCTTCTGTCTCGTCATCTTGTCCCAGGAGAAGTGGAACGAAAGCCAGCATCAAGCCAGCTGCAGCATATCGATTGTTATGTAGTAATGTAGTCATTTTAGTATTCATTATCCAGTCATGGATAGTCCTCTGCTTTCCGAAGCGACTACATCTTTCTTGGGAGCGTCGCTTCGTTAGGCATGAGCTATCTATTAACCTAGAGGGAGAAATGCAGGCGTCTGCGGGGTACGACTCGTAAAGCGCCAGCGAGATATCTAATACTATGGAATACCTTGTCTTTCGTCTATTTCTGAGGCACACGGAAAAATATCCGAAATCCACACCATTGTAAAAAGCCATATTGCGAGACGCTTATAGGAACTGGGTTGAATTTGCATTGCTCTATCAACGCTGAATTCCGACTTTAATGTGGCCTTTTGCCGTTTGGAATGATGTGGATTTTGGGCAATTTGAAATCTTGAAAATTCATTTACGATTAACCCTTGAATACGATAAATTACTCTTTCCCAGATCCCGATAAACTTACCCAAACCCACTTAATTGGTTCTGATACTACTCGAAAAGTCGTCGAATATTTCGATTTCCCTTTCATGCTTGAAAAACACGGGATCGTTTCTGCCGGACATACTCTTGCTCGAAAGGGGAATTTCTTTGTCAGAATCAAACCGCTGTTTAGTCAGATTCTCGTCTGCGTCTCCGGGGAGGGAATCATTCTTCTCGATGGGCGCTGGCATCCTTGCCGCCCGGGTACTGCCTATATTACTCCAGCTCATGCGAAACATGCCTATTTCGCAGCGCCCGGCAAAAGTTGGGAATTTTCATGGATCATCTATCAGGATACTGGACCGGAAAATTTCGCCGAAGCCTTCTCCAAAGAGCAGCCCTACCAAAAGCAGGTTGAGCCGGAGCTGCTTTCGTTTCCCTTGCAGGGTCTTTATGAGGAAGCCGTTCACTGGCAAGACGAAATTGTCATGAATTCATGGATACATCTGGCTAATACTTATGTGCGCAGAGCATTGGTCGGCGATCAGATCGATCCGCGTTTGCGACGTCTCTGGATGCTTGTCGAAAACGAGTTGGCTCAACCTTGGAATTGCTCCGCAATGTCTCGTATAGCCAATATAAGCGAAGAGCACTTGAGGCGCCTCTGCTGGCAGGCCTACTCGAAAAGTCCTATGCAGCGTCTCAAATGGTTGCGAATCAGGTATGCCTCGGAACTGCTGCTGTATTCGAATTATAGCATCGAAAAAATTGCTGAAGAAGTTGGATACAATGATGCTGCCTCCTTAACGCGAGCCTTCAAGAAATCGCACGGAGTGTCGCCTGCTAAATACCGTCGAAACATTCGGACCCAGTCGTTCGAAAAAGCGGCTCTAGCGCCATAAGATGATATCATGGAAACGAAAAGATGACACTCATGCTTCCATTCCTCATTCTTGGCGCCTTCACCTATCGATACCTCAATAAGCCCTTCAGCAGTTAACACCTGGCCCCGCGCGAAAACGGCGAATAACTGGATTCCTGTCGTTTCGCTATTAACGTAATTGGCCCATTCTCACGTCTACTGATTGTTAACCAGCAAGCCCGTGACAATCTCTTCCATATCCCTTGTTTTCCTGCTTCGACGCCCAACCGGTGTCGCCGTCGCGTCTCTCCTTCTCTCACAATTCGTAATTCCTAATTCATCATTCTCGTCTGCGTACGCAGATGAGCGGCCGCCCGCGGTGAGCCAGCTTGGCCTGAGTTTATCGAATGGGTTGAAGCCGAACGTCGTCATGATCATCCTCGACGACATGAACGGCTACGGCACGCTCGATCACTATCCGGCCATCAAGACGCCCTACCTCGACCGTTTCCGAGACCAGTCTCTCAATTTTATCACCGCCGCCTGCAACACCCCCGTCTGCGGTCCCTCTCGCGCTTCCTTCTTCAGCGGGCTCGCGCCGCATACTACCGGCGCCTATTACAATCGCTGCACGCCCTTTATGCGATCGGAGTTGCTCCAGCAAGTGGAAACCATTCCGGAATGGTTTAAGCGAAATGGATACACCACCTGGGGTGGCGGAAAGATCTTCCACGGTCCGCTCCAAGAAGGTCGCGAAGCCGCCATGTTCGACAACGAAGAGGTCAAGCACGGCGGATTCGGCCCCTTCCCTGAAGAAGAATATTGGATCAACGGTTCGAGATTCGCTGGTATCCAGCCCTGGACGGGTCCCGACACGGATTTCCCGGATGTCATCAACGCCAACGATGCCATCGAATTTCTCAAGCAAGACCACGACAAGCCCTTCTTCATGGTCTACGGCCTGTGGCGTCCCCATTCTCCTTATACAGCTCCCAAACGTTTCTTCGACCAATACGAAATAGAGGACATGCCTATCCCCGAAGGCATGAAGTCCAACGATCTAGACGACATTACCGACATGGGCGAAGCCCTTTTGAGCCATCTCCCGAGTCACCGCAAGATGGGCGTTCCGCTCGAGACTGCCGTCAAAACCTACCTCCGTGCCTATTGCGCCAATACAACTTTCGCTGACTGGAACGTCGGTCGCGTCATCGAAGCTCTAGACGCCGGTCCCTATGGCGATAATACACTCGTCATCATCTTTTCCGATAACGGCTTTCACACCGGCGAAAAAGACCACTGGGGTAAAGCCACCCTCTGGGAGGCCGCCGATTATGTGCCGCTCATGATTCGATCCCCCGAAGGTCACTTTGCTACTTGCAAGCAAACCGTCACTCTCCTCGATCTGTATCCAACTCTTGCTGACTACTGTAGCATCGCTCCACCCGAGCACACCCTCGATGGCGATAGCTTCGCTGCTGTCATCAAAGATCCCACGACAAACTGGGACCGCCCTAGCTTCACTTCCTACGGTCCTCGGTATTCATCCGTTCGTGACGAACGCTGGCGCTATCTTCACTATCCCGACGGCTCCGAAGAGCTCTACGATCTAGACGCCGATCCCTGGGAATTCCAGAATCTCGCTGCCTACGCCAAATACACCAGTGTCAAGCAGCGTCTCTCGAGCTACATTCCCAAGTCCTGGGCCGCCTCCCTAGGCGGAGGCTTTGAAGTGTCTCAGGACCCCAAGCCAGCTCAACTGTCTTCCAAGAATCCTTCCTCGAACACGTCATCAGAATTTCACTACCTGTATGTATGCTTCAAGCCTCCCGGAAGAGAAGGAGTTTGGTTCGCTCACAGCGAAGATGGCTACAACTGGAAGGCGCTCAACAGCGGCAATGCGTGGATACTTCCCCGCGAGGGTGGCGAAACGATGCGCGATCCCTTCATCGCTCGCGGACCTGACGGCGTATTCCACATGGTGTATACGACAGGAAACTACAAGATCGGTCACATTGCATCTCCCGACCTCGTAAACTGGGAGGAACGCAATCATATTCCCTTATTCGAAGGAACGCCTGGGGTCCTGAATTGCTGGGCGCCCGAGATTTATTACCATTCGAACCGGGAGGAATGGCTGATCATTTGGTCATCCACCATCGAAGGTCGCTTCCCCGAAACCGAGGGTCAGGTTAAGAACGACAAGAATCATCGCATTTACGGAGCCTGGACAAAAGACTTCGTTACGGCGAGAGAGCCCTTCCTTTTTTTCGACCCAGGTTACCCAATCATCGATGCATCTCTGTATCCAGATCCTCAAAACAATCGTGTTTTCATGATCTTCAAAGACGAACGCGATTTCCCCACGAGAAAACTTCTCAAAGCGGCTATCGGACCCACCTTGACGGGTCCCTGGACAGAGATCTCCGAACCTTTCACCAAGAGCTGGGCGGAAGGTCCCTCTATCGTATCAGTCGATGATTCCTACCTCATCTTCTACGATCAATACAACCGACCACAACACATGAGGGTCGCCCAAACCAAGGACTTCAAATCGTTCACAGACATTACGGATCAAGCGACTTTCCCCGAAGTATCCAAACACGGCGGATTCATCCCCATTACCACCCAAGAAGCCAACCGCCTCCTCTCCTATCAGAAAGGCTCCCAAAACTAAACACTCCCCCATCCGACATCCGTCCAAATGAAAGCAATACCCGTACTACTATTTGTTCCGCTTTGCTTCGCGAAGCCGGGTTATGTCCTCGTCCTGCTCCTCGGCACACTATCTCTAGCTCACCATTCACTATTCTCATCTGCTTCCGCAGATGAACTCCCCGTCAAGATTCTATTTCCAGGAAACTGGGCTGACCCAACTGTTACGAAAGTAGGGGATACTTACTACCTGACTTCCAACAACGATCACTACACGCCGTCGATTATGGTATTTAAGTCCAAGGATCTTAAACATTGGGAGCCCACGGTTTATACCAGTCCCAACCAACCTCAAGGTCCCGCCACCGACATAATCAATCACAACGAAAGGCTCTTCATCTATGGCGGCGGTGGAAGAAGGGTGTGGGCTCAGTATTCGGATGCTCCCTACACGGAATGGTCTGAGCGCATCCGCATCTCGCCAGACGTTCCCCTCCTGATTGATGCCGGACACGTCGTGGGCCGGGACGGCAAGCGATATCTCTATGTCGCCAAGGGCGAAATGGTCGAATTAAGCGACGACGGCTTGAGAGTTACGACTCATCCCAAACGTCTCTACCAAGGTTGGGAAATTCCCGAAGACCTGGCCGTCGAATGCGAGTGCTTGGAAAGCCCGAAATTTTTCTGGCGAGGCGACTACGTCTATCTCGTTAGCGCGGCTGGCGGCACCGTCGGTCCATCGACCAGTCACATGGCTATCGTAGCCCGAGCGAAGCATCCTGAAGGCCCCTGGGAAAACGCTCCCAACAATCCTGTGATCTGGACGCCTAGCTCGGAAGAGCCCTATTGGTCAAAGGGTCACGCCACTTTCATCGAAGGACCTGAGGGCGACTGGTTCGCGATCTATCACGGTTATGTTAGAAACCAACGTTCTTGGGGGCGAGCTACCCTGATCTCTCCACTTAAGTGGACAGACGATGATTGGCCGATGGTAGCGGATGAATGGCCTGAGGATTGGAAGGACGCTCGGGTAGGCTTCGAATGGCCGATGAGTGACGAATTTGATGGCCAGGAACTCGGTATCCAGTGGCAAGCCTACGAGACTTTCGATAGGGATCGGTATTCATTCAGCAATGACGCTCTAACGGTAAAAGCCATCGGCACGGCTCCCGGCGAATCCAATCCCATCACCCTCAACCCGAAGCATCTTTCCTACGAAGTCGAAACCGAGCTATCCCTCGATGCAAACGTCGAAGCAGGCGTAATCTTTTTCTACAACAAGATCGCGTGGATAACCTTCGGAGTGAAAGACGGTCAGCTTGTTTACACTTTTCGTAGAGGAAACGGTTACCCAAGGAGAGAGATCGACCTTCCAGATGCCAGCGCCAAGGTTCGCGTCAAGGCCATAAACATGAACCAAGATGTCATCTTCTACTATGCCATCGACGAAGGTGATTGGAAAAAATTCGAGCGCTCCAACGACATACAAGGCTTTCAGCACAACGTCTTTGGATCCTTCAGCTCAGTCCGCCCCGGTATCTACGCCGTCGGCGATGGAGATGCCCGATTTGAATACTTCCGCTACAGCCAATCCGATTGAGCAAGCTGACCGAGATCCTTACGTCATGAGATTCTTACTACTTACCCTTTTACTATTTTCCATTCACCATTTACTATTCTCGGCTGATCGGAACGATCAGCCGAACGTCCTCATGATCATCGTCGATGATCTCAATCAGTACGTCGGCTACCTCAATCACTACCCCAACGCCAAGACGCCGCACATCGACGCCCTCGCCGAACGCGGTCTCGCTTTTACGCGGGCCTACTGCGCCTCCCCGCAATGTAATCCCTCTAGGACAGCTGCCTTCTCAGGTCAGCGTCCCTCGACAACCGGCGTCTATGCCAACGGAAGTCGTCATGAAAATGTACTTACAAAGGATCAGATGCTGACGACCGTCTTCCACAAGGCCGGCTACTATATGGCAGGCGCGGGTAAAATCCATCGCGACGTCGAAGCCGACTTCGGCCACCTCGACGCCTACCAGCCCAAGAAATCCGCCATCAAGCCCATCATGGAAAACAAGGGCAATCTCGGCCACCACCGCTGGTCGGAGATCACTAACGGCGTCGAAGCAGCCGAGGACGAGATGACCGTACGCTTCACCATCGAGCAACTCGAGAAAAAGCGCGACGACCCCTTCTTCCTCATCTGCGGCATCTACAAGCCGCACCTCTCTTGGAATATCCCGCAAAAGTACTTCGACATGCATCCGCCGGAAAGCCTCCAGCTTCCGCCCATCCTCGAAAACGATCTCGATGACGTCCCCTGGGAAAGCGCCCAAAAGATCATCAACAAGGGCGATAACATCGAAGGAGCGAAACCTGAAGATTTTCGCGAAGCTCTCCGCGCCTACCTCGCCGCCTCGTCCTATGCGGATGCTTGCGTAGGCCGCGTCATCGATGCCCTCGATAGAAGTCCCTACGCAGATAATACCGTCATCGTTCTGTGGGGAGATCATGGATACCACCTCGGCGAGAAGAATCAGCTCGCCAAACGCAAACTCTGGGAAGACGCTAACCGCATCCCTTACCTCTGGATCGCTCCCGGCATCACAACCCCCGGCACTACCAGCAATCGCCCCGTCGATCTCATGAGCCTGTATCCAACGCTTTGCGACATAGTAGGTATTCCGCTCCCCGGCCACCTTGAAGGCCCAAGCGTCCGACCCCTTCTCGAGAATCCTCGCGCCGAGTGGGATCGTCCTGCGGTCATGACCTACTTCCAAAACAACCACGCCGTGCGTACCCAAGAGTGGCGCTACATCCGCTATGCCGACGGGGAAGAAGAACTCTACGATGTCCTCTCCGATCCCTACGAATGGAACAATCTCGCCGCCCGCCCCGAACTTGAGCCCGTTAAAAAGCAACTCGCCCAGCGCTTTCCCAAAATCAACGCTCCCGATACCAAGCCCAAAGATTGAGTTCGCGCGCCAAGGATTTTATTTATCGTAATGAAAACTAAACTACAACCTTTTTCGTTCATCACCATCTTGACCGTCATAGCCTTGGCGACGACGGTTCACCATTCACTATATTCGGCCGAAAGGCCGTCTGTAGCGAGCTCGCCCGGCCTGAGTCAATCGAATGGGTCGAGACCGAATGTAGTTCTCATCATGGCCGACGATATGGGTTACTCCGACATCGGCTGTTATGGTGGAGAGATTCCGACACCTCATATCGACCGGCTTGCCGCTAACGGAATTCGGTTTACTCAATTCTACAACACGGCTCGCTGTTCTCAAACACGCGCCTCTCTTCTCACAGGTCTTTATCAACATCAGACGGGCATGGGAGTCCTATCTGAAACGCCCCAGGAAGAGATTTATCCCGAGTCTCAAGCCTATGGATACACACGTTCTCTCAATTACAATTGCGTCACCATCGCAGAGGTTCTTGGCGAAGCAGGCTATCGCGCCTACATAGGAGGGAAATGGCATCTTGGCTACCACGGTCAACACAAGTGGCCCAATCAGCGTGGTTTTGAAAAATTCTATGGTTCTATCGCCGGGGCCACTAGCTACTTTCGTCCCAGCGGTCTTCGATCTGTATCGCTAAACAATGATATGCTGCCTCCTCCGACAGATCCGGATTACTACACCACAGACGCCTTTACTGACCACCTCATCAAGTTTATTGAAGAGCAGGAGGACGATGCGCCTTTCTTCGGCTACCTAGCTTTTACCGCCCCGCACTGGCCGCTTCACGCCCGAGAAGAGGACATTCGGAAATTCGTGGGAAAATACCTCGATGGCTGGGACGCTCTCCGGGCAGAGCGTTGGCAGCGGCAGTTGGCTATGGGCATCGTAAAGCCCGAATGGGGATTATCCCAGCGCGACGATGGAGCCCGTAGTTGGAACATGCTTACGGATCAGCAAAAGAAAGAGCTCGATTATCGTATGGCCGTCTATGCTGCTATGGTCCATCGCATGGACTATAATATAGGCAAGCTGCTAGATTTTCTCGAAAGAAAGGGCGAACTGGAAAACACCCTGATCTTCTTTCTCTCCGACAATGGGGGTTGCGCCGAGCCCTACAAAGATCTTGGTGGGGGCAAATTCGAAAACATAAACGATCCCAGCAAAGGTGGAGCTGCTAAAGACAACGGCTCATCTTACGGAACAGGCTGGGCCAATGCCTCTAACACCCCTTTCCGCCGCTACAAGGCCCGTCTGCATGAAGGCGGTATAGCAACCCCGCTCATTATTCACTGGCCATCAGGAATGGAAGCCCAGCCCGGTTCGTTGACAGATGCTCCCGGATTCGTTGCGGATGTTATGCCTACTATTCTTGATGCGACAGGAGCGAAGTATCCGAAAACATATCACAATGGCAGCAAAATCCACCCGCTTCGATCCACAAGCCTGATGCCCGTTATCAAGACGGGGACTCGCGAGCAGCCCGCATGGATGCATTGGGAGCACTACGGAGACCGCGCCGCTCGCCACCAGGACTGGAAAGCCCTCTTCAACAAGAAAACCAAACAATGGGAGCTCTACGACCTCGCCAGCGATCGCACTGAATCCATCAATCTTGCCGAGAAAGAACCTGAGCTGCTCGCCGTGATGATCGAAAAGTGGGAGACTTGGGCCAACGCTAACCACGTGCTTCCAAAAAATCTATCGACCTCGCGTCACTAGTTACTACGAGTCGTTGTGCAGCTAATGACCCTATTTGCCTCATAAGGTTGCCCCCATTTGTCATGAATTTCAAATTACATCTAGTCCTCACCCTCTTTTCGCTATTCACTGCTTGCAATACGCTCTTCGCGTCCGCCTCGGACGCTCCAAACATCCTTATTTTCGTCGGCGACGATATGACCTATCGCGATTGCGGACCTTACGGCAACGCCGACATGGTGACGCCCAACATCGACCGTTTCGCCTCAGAGGGCATGTGTTTCGATTCCATGTACACTTCCACTGCGATGTGCGTTCCGACTCGCGCTCAGTTATGGTCGGGAATGTATCCAGTTCGTGGAGGTTGCTACCCAAATCACAGCCAACTCTACGACGAAGCGAAGCCGCTTTCCCTTCACCTCAAGGAACTCGGCTACCGCGTTGGGGCCATGGGCAAGAAGGGCTCCAACCCGACCCCTCTCTACGAATTCGATTGGACCAGCGGCATGCTCAAGCCCGAGACCATCGAAGAAGCCCGTCAATTCATCCAAGCGCCTGCCGATCAGCCCTACATGCTCTGGGTCGGCTCTAATCAGCCGCACACGCCCTACAACACGGGAGACCGCAGTCTCTACCCGGCGGACGAAATCACCGTTCCACCCTACATGGCCGACACCCCCGAAACCCGAGCCGAGCTCGTCAAATACTACGCCGAAATCTCAGAGCTCGACCGCGAGTTCGGTCTATTCCTCGAATTTGTCGAAGATTCCGGCAAGGCCGACAACACCATTGTAATCTTCACCAGCGAGCAGGGTAGTTCCATCCCTTTCGGCGGTAAGTGGTCCTGTTACGAAAATGGTCTCAAGACCGCTTGGATCATGCGTTGGCCTGGTAAAATAAAACCCGGCACCCGCACGTCCGCCCAAACTCAATACGTCGACTTCGCCCCGACCATGATCGAAATCGCGGGTGGCGATCCTACCAAAGCCTCTGCAGGAATTCCTGACGCCGACGGTAAGATCACCATGGACGGCAAGAGCTTCCTTTCCGTTATGACCGGAAAGTCCAAAAAACTCCGCAACCACGTCTTCGGCTGCCATACCACCATTGGCGTAGCAGGCGCTACTGAAGAAGGCTATGGCATCCGTTCCATCAGCGACGGCAAATACAAGCTCATCGTCAACCTGCAGAACGAAAACACCTTCTCTTGCGCTAACGCCCGCCCCAATAACCAGCCTCTCAAAAGCTGGCGCGAAGCTGATGACACATGGGCTAACCAACGAGCTGCCTTCTATGTCAATCGCCCTCATCGAGAATTCTACAAGATCAAAGCTGATCCCTACGAACTCGAAAACCTGATCGACAAAAGGAAACATGCCAAACGAATCGCCAAACTCCAATCCGTATTGGACGAATGGATGCGCCAACAAGGCGACCTCGGCATCGAAACCGAACTTAACGGTCAATACCGCCTCCAACGCTACATCAGATCTCTAAACGAATCCTAAACTGCAAAGGTGGAGCTCGACCTTCCATCCTGAGCCTGCCGAAGGGCGGGCGAGCTTTCTTGTCATGAAAATCAGAATACTTCTACTAATTTCACTATTCTTAATTTACCATTTCACATTCTCATCTGCTCAAGCAGATGACCGTCCGAATATAGTGCTCATCATGGCCGACGACATGGGCTATTCCGACATCGGCTGCTACGGCGGTGAAATTCCCACGCCCCACATCGACCGGCTTGCCGCTGAAGGCGTTCGCTTTTCCCAGTTCTACAATACCTCTCGCTGTTGTCCTACCCGTGCATCACTCCTCACCGGACTCTACCAGCATCAAGCGGGTATCGGCGAAATGACCGGCCGCAAGCCAGACTCCACTGAAGGCTTCATCGGCCACCTCAACGAACACTGTGTCACTATCGCCGAAGCCCTTCGTCCCGCCGGCTACCGCACCTACATGGCGGGCAAATGGCATGTCGGCTCCAAGGAAAAAGCCTGGTGGCCCATGCAACGCGGCTTCGATCGCTTCTATGGTCTAACTGGCGGTTCTTCGAGCTTCTTCCGTCCTAAGGGCCTCTACGACGGTAATGAGCTTCTCCCTATCCCCGACGATCCGAACTACTACATCACGGACCGTTTCACTGATCACGCCCTCAAGTATCTTCGAGAACACAACAGTGAAACGCCGTTCTTCCTCTACCTTGCTTTTACCGCTCCTCACTGGCCGCTGCATGCTCGGGACGAGGATATCGCGAAGTTCCGCGGCAAATATACGCAGGGATGGGACGAACTACGCAAAAGCCGCTTCGCTAGACAGGTCGAACTCGGTCTTGTATCCGAGGAGCAAGGACTCTCGCCACGCGACTTCGAGGTGCCCGCTTGGGACACCCTAGCCGACCAAGAGAAAGACGACCTCGACCACCGTATGGCCGTTTACGCGGCCATGATCTATCGCATGGACCACAACATCGGTCGCGTCATCGATCAACTCGAAGAAAGCGGCGAGCTGGACAATACGCTCATCGTTTTCCTTTCCGACAACGGCGGCTGCCCGGAACCTTGGAACACGACCACCCCACGCGGCAACTCTCACCTCGGCGGCGGTACCATCGAAGACATCTACAATCCGGATAAAGGCGGAGCCATCTCCTACGGCCAAGGCTGGGCTAACGCCTCCAACACTCCCTTCCGACGCTACAAGACGCAAAGCCACGAAGGTGGTATCTCGACTCCCTTCATCATGCATTGGCCAAAGGGCATGAAAATCGACAAAGGCCAAGTCGTCCACACCCCTGGCCATCTCATCGACGTCATGCCGACCTTTCTCGAACTGGCTGGGGCCACGTATCCAAGATTCGTCGACGGTCATCACATTCATCCGCTTTCAGGCAAGTCCCTCACTCCCGTTCTCGAAACTGGCGACCGCGATCCGCATGACTGGCTCTTTTGGGAGCACCGTCTCGAAGCGGCTGTCCGTCACGGAGACTGGAAAGCCATCCATCGTCAGCCCACCGACCGTTGGTTCCTCTTCAATCTCGGTCAAGACCGCACCGAGACCAACGATCTCGCCGAAGCGTATCCAGAAATTCTAGATCTCATGAAACGCAAATGGTGGGACTGGGCCCTTACCCACAACGTCACCCCCGAAAAGCTCCCTCCCAGACCAACCCCCACAGAAGCCATCGATTTCAGAGCCAAACCATAGAGTAGGGCGGCATCGCCGAAGCAGCCTTCCTGATCCAATGAAACACGCCATTCTTTTCATCTTTCTCGTCTCCTCGCTATCAGCAGAGGTGAAGCTGCCCCCAGAATGGAGGGATGATCCTGTCGCGAAATATGCGGTCGATCGATGGAGCGAAAAGACAAGACAAGTCTCGATCCATTCGATAAACTCAGGCCAAGCGAGCTCCCCCACTATAGAAGTGGATCTAGTATCCAATGATCTAGTACAGGCTGAAGGTTTCGCCCTGGAACCAGCAAGCGATAATGGCGCGGCTGAATTTACGCTGTCCGTCAGCGATAGGCGCGGCCTTCTCTACGGCCTCGACGATTTCGCCGAACAATGGAATGCGGCCAAGGGCGACTCGGCTCTTGTTTTATCGCGTGAACGAAGTCCGCGCGTATCGTTTCGAGCGCTGAAATTCAATCTGCCCTGGCTGTCCTACCGTCGTGGCGAAGCCCTGCAAACCCACACTGAAACCGCGAGGGATCTTGAAATGTGGGAGGATTACCTCGACATGATGGTGGCCAATCGCTTCAATACTCTCACTCTTTGGAGCCTGCATCCTTTCGCTTTTATGGTGAAAGCTCCTGGGTATCCGGAAACCAATGACTTTTCTCCCGAAGAAATGGCGGATTGGCAGAATTTCTGGAAAAGCCTCTTCGCTCTGGCCGACCAACGCGACATCGACGTCTATGTATTCAATTGGAACATCTTCACGACCTCGACCTTCGCGAAAAAGCATAACATCGGCAGCGACGGCGGATTTTTTGGTGAAGCGACCCACAGCGAAGTCCTCGAAGATTATACACGAAAGATCGTCGCCGAAACATTGAAGACCTACCCGAGTCTCGATGGAATCGGCATCACGCTTGGCGAACGCATGGGCGGGATGACGCCTGAAGAACGTAAAGACTGGCTCGGCCGAACGATCATTGCCGGGATCAGAGAATCCGGTCGCCCCGTCGATTTCTTCTATCGCGCCCCGCTGTCGGCCAATAAGGGTTCAGGCGGCTCCACCGATCCCGTTGTCGAACGCATGACCCGCGCTCAAGTGGAAGGCATGGACGATTTTCCAGGCAAGATCCATTTCGGTCTCAAGTTCAACCAGTCTCACGGACATGGGTCGCCATTTCTTGAATACGTCCATGGCGGACCCGTTACAGACGCCTATTGGAAGCCCTTGCCCAAGAATTACGATGTCGTCTTCACCATTCGAAACGAGGAGTTTTTCATCCTGCGTTGGGGACAGCCTGACTTCATCCGGGAGTTGCTCGTCAACAATACGGCCCCTTGGGTCGGTGGATTTATCATCGGATCAGAGGTCTACATACCAGCGAAAGACTACATAACGCCATCCGGTTTCCCGAAGGACTGGCGCTGGGCGTTCGAGCGCCAATGGCTTTTCTACGATCTCTGGGGTCGCCTCCTCTACGATCCCGCTACGCCGGATTCTGTATTCGGACAACACCTTGCGAGTCGATTCGACCTGCCTCTCTCCGAGGGAAGGGAAATCCTGGATGCGTTCAGTGCGGCGTCTCTCGCTCAATTGCACACCACGCGCATGATCAAGGCCACAGCGGATGGCTGGCTCTACAGCGAAGGCCATCTCGGGAAGAGCGCCCGAAAAACGCGCAACGCCGCTTTCTTGACGATCGATACCTTCGTCACTCGCAAACCCCAGGATCGACGTTACATAAGTATCCATGATTATGTGACGCAAAACTTGGAAATCGCGAAAAACAGGGTGGCCCCTCCAGCGGTTGCCGAGGATCTCGAGCGCAACGCTCGCGTTGCCTTGGAAACAGTTGCCGGTGTAATTGGGAGAAATCCCAACAACACCTTGCTCGAACACGAATTGAACGACGTTCGAGCGTGGGGCCATCTAGGACTATTTCTAGCCGACAAGATCAGAGGCGGCATCGCCCTGGAGCGCTTTCGCGCAGGACACGGAAAACCCTACAAAGACGAAGCCATTGCGCATCTTTCGGCAGCTCGCGATCACTGGGCGGATCTTTCCGAGGTAACCCAGCAAAACTATCCCGACCCCATCCCTTACCTATGGGATGACGCGTTCTCATGGGCGAAATTCCTGCCGGAAGCGGAAGCTGACATTGAAATCGCTCGCAAAGCCAAAGTCGGATTCTTCCCGGAGGTCATCACGCCATAAGAATAATAGAAACCTCACTTAAACTCGACTTATTAAAATAACCATAGAAAGCACAAGAAACACAAAACGAAATAATAGTCCGTATCGAATTCTGTGTCTTTTGTGAATTTTGTGGTTAAAAAAACAATTACAAGTGAAACGTGCAATTCTCCCATTTTTCTTCTTAGCTTCTCTCCAAGCGGAGCCAGTCACGCTCTACTACGACGAAACCTCGCCGCAGATTTCCTTCGCCGCGGATGATCTGGAAATCGCTCTCGAAAAGCGCGGTTTCGACGTAAAGGTCAGTGCTCTCGGTACCCTCGGCTCGCATCAAGAAAACCCCTTCGTCGTTCTAGCTCTCGATGACAATCGGCTCCTCCTCGATTCTCTCGACAAAGCCGACGGCGACCGCGTCGAGCCGCTGGCAGACCAAGGCTACGCCCTCCGCACGACGCGCGACGGCGTATCCGGATACTGGATCTTCGGCGGCGACGAAACCGGCGCCATGTATGGCGGCCTCGAAATCGCCGAACGCATCGAGCGTCACGGCTTTGCGGAACGCTACAACGAAGACCACGAGCCCTACATCGCCAAGCGCGGCATCAAGCTCAATATCCCTCTCGATTCCCGAGCTCCCAGCTACGACAGCGACGGCGACTCCGCCCACTTCAACGTCAAGCACATGTGGGACCTGTCCTTCTGGCATGAATACATCGATACGCTCGCCCGCTATCGCTACAATGTGATTTCCCTCTGGAACTCCCACCCCTTCAACGCGCTTTGCTCCATCCCCGAGTATCCCGATACCGCTCTGCCCGACGTCCATGATTACGACGGTCTGGTCAAGAAGATGACCATGGAAGAGAAGGTCGCTTTCTGGCGCGAGGTTTTCGACTACGCCACCGATCGCGGCTTCGACATCTATTGGTTCAATTGGAACGTCTATGCCTATGGCGCCAACGGCAAATACGGTATCGAAGACAACCCACGCAACGAGGCTGTCAAAGAGTACTCCCGCAAAGCCCTCTACGCCTTCCTCAAGACCTATCCGCAAATCGATGCTTTCGGAGTTAGCGCGGGCGAGCACTTCGCTGGCTTTCCCGCCGCGGATCGCGAAAAATGGATGCGCGAGGTCTGGGGCGAAGCGATGCTCGACTACAAGCGCGATCATCCAGAGCACGGCTTCTTCTTCATCCACCGTTTCCTCATGACCGACATCACTCCGATAGCGGATCACTGGAACGACTTCCCGCTGCCCTGGGACATTTCCTTCAAATATGGCGTCGGCCACATGCACGGCTACCACAATCCCGACTTCATTTACGCCAAAGGCGTGATGCGAGGACTCGACGACCACAACAAAAAGACCTGGCTCAACCTCCGCAACGACGACATCTTCTATTTTCGCTGGGGAGATCCCGAATACGCTCGCAAGTACGTGATTAACTTCCCGGTAAAAGACCGCTACCTCGCCGGTTACTACATGGGCACCGACGGCTACGTATTCGCCAAAACTTTCTCGTATCAGGAAAAGTACGACAACCTCAATAACCGACTCGAAATCGACAAGCACTGGTACAATTTCCTCATCTGGGGCCGCATGGGCTATGATCCGAAAACCGCCGAGTCCTTCTTCATAGAGCAGCTCGCCGAACGTTTTCCCGATATAAATACCCGTCGACTCTATAATGCATGGAAAATCGCCTCCAACATCTTTCCCACCGTCAGTCAAACCATCTGTCGCGACAACGACGCCCAATGGTGGGTCGAAGGCTGCCACTCGAAATTTGGATACATCGACATCGAGCGACTACTCGGCTTCGCACCCCAACCGGGAACGCCCGTTCACAGCATCGCCGACTACGCCCAGCTCGTTTCCAGCGGGAAAGCGGTGACTAAGACAACACCTCTGCAAAAAGCCGAAGACCTCCACTCCCTCGCCGACGAAACGGAATTTCTCATCCGAGACCTGAACGCTTCTGATGGAAGCGAACTGTATTTGCTCCTCAACGACATGCGAGCCATGGCAAACGCTAGTCGCTTCTACGCGGAAAAGATCAGAGGAGCCCTATATCACAAGCTCGGCGACAAGAAAAAAGCCATCTCCAGTCTCGAAAAAGCCCTCGTTCACGCCACCGAATACGCCGATCTCGCCTCTGCAGTCTACAAGGACCAGCACATGGCTCGCCACAACCCTGAAGGCAAAAATTCCGGCATAAAGGAAAACAAATTCACTTGGGCCGGCTTCGTCGAAGGCGCCCGCCAAGACCTTGAAATCGCAAAATCTAAAAGGCAGGGACGGACCGCCCACTTGAAATTTTGATTAACCACAGAAAGCGCAAGAAACACATAAATTACAGCCATAACGTTATCATCTTCGTGATTCTTTGCGCCTCTTCGTGGCCAAAACTAATCGCATATTTTGTGCCTTCTGCGCTTTTTGTGGTTAAAAATATACTACACATGAAACTCTATAAATCACTCTTTCTTCCAATGGCGTTACTCGTCGTATCCGCCTACGCCAACTACAACGCCGATCCCGATTCCAAGCCCGCCCAAACCGTTCTCGACGAGGAACTCTACGACCTCTCCGTCCTCAACGCTTCCGACGGGAGCTACTACCTAAGCGGCACCTGGATCGGCAACGAAACCAAAACGCCTTTATATAAATCCGACGACCTCAAGAACTGGTCCTTCATTGGCGAGATCCTTTCCGCCAAAGGTATGCTCTCCAATCCAGAGCTTTACCAGCATGACGGTCAATTCTACCTCCTTGTCACCGAACGCGAAGGCGCCTCTCTGTACGTATCCAAAAAGCCAAGCGGCAAGTACAAGCGCCACGCCCGTCTCGGCGAAGGCATCAAAAACGCGTCATTGTTTTTCGATGACAACCAGGCCTATCTCGTCTATGGCGGCGGACACATCGTCAAGCTCTCCAACGATCTCAGGCAAACCGTCGGCTCCACCGAATGGCTCCATCCTTCCTTCGACCGTCCGCGTCCCGCCTCTCCCGGCTGGGCCACTGAACGGGCTCAGATGCTGCGCATCGGCAGCGAAGCCGCCCAGATCATTAAGGAAAACGGCCGCTACTACCTGCTGGCCAGTGAACGCATCACCCGCCTCAACGACGTGATGTACGATATTCTCTGCGCGTCCTCAGATTCTCTATACGGCCCGTACACCGAGCGACGCCTCGCCTTCATGCACGCTGGCAGCGGCAGCGTCTTCAAGGCAAAGGATGGCCAGTACTACTGCGCTTTTTCTGGCCAAGCCGACGACAAGTATGTCATCGAAACCAAGAAACCCTTCATAGCTCCCGCTCAGTTTATTCGTGACAACCAGTCGATGGGCTTCACTGGCGAATTCTTCTACGAAAAGCCACCCATTGGCAACACCCGGAACCGCCTTCCACACGTTGAAGTGCGCGACCCCTCTATCTGCAAGGGACCCGACGGCTGGTACTATCAAGTCGGAACTGAGAACTGGGTGGATATCGAGTTCGGCAAGCCTCGCATCATGATGCGCCGCTCCAAGGATCTCTGGAATTGGGAAGACGTCGGTCACCTCGTCGATACCGACGATATCGGAGACCAGTTCGACGGACAGCCCTTGCGTGTCGAGAAAGGTCAGCGGCTCAACATGTGGGCTCCAGAAATTCAATACATCCAGTCGAGGGACGTTTTCATGCTATCGGTCAGCATTCCTCGCCTGCCGCGAGACCCAGGCACTTTGAATCGCGGGGACGGTACGCTTTCCCAAACCTGGATCTTCAAGGGCAAAGGCCCGAAGGGTCCCTTCAAGAACATCTTCGACCGAGCCGCCCACGACGGCATCGACGGCTTCTTCTTTGAAGAGGATGACGGACGTGTCTACTATCTCTACGGCTCGAACTACATTGCTGAGATGAATGACGATCTCACCGGCTTTAAAGAAGAGTTCCGCGAGCTCAAAGGCCTGCATGGTATCGAAGGCATGTCGCTGGTCAAAATCGACGGCAAGTACCTGCTCGCCCGTGCCGACAACACCGGCGGTCCCGGTACGGCCAGCTACGAAGCCATCTACGGCGTATCTGACAATGTGTATGGACCCTACAAATACAGAGGGTCCGTTCCGCATTGCGGCCACACCACCATGTTCGCCGGACACGACGGAAAATGGCGCCTCACCATGTTCGGCAGCGATTCCCACGCCCCCGTTCGCCACGGCATGGGCATCCTCCAATTCGAACTCGACCAATACGACCGCATCATCGTGAAAGAGGACACTCCCTAATGTAAACGCGATCACCGACTGCATTCATAGATTCGCCCATACCATGAAAACAGCCAAGCTACTAGCCACACTAATAGGAATATCCCTTTTTTCCCTATGCCACGCTTCTGACATCGCTAAGTTCGGAGAAGACAAAACGCCTTACCCGCTTTACGCGGTCACCTTCGGGCTCGATCACCAATTTTCGGATACGGATATCGAGCTGCTCGCCGATCACTTCGACGGGCTCTTTGGAGGAATCAGCGTCCCTCCAGAAACCGCAGCCAAATTGCGAGGCAAGCGTCCTGATTTCGACATTCTTCGCTACTACGGCGGATGGAACCTGGACAGAAACGCCTTCAGCTCGATCGCCGAATCGAAGTTGCAGCGCGAAGTCTTGCACTACCATTACGCCGATCTGGCGAATAGTATCGATTCAACAACTACACGCATTCCGTTCAAAGACGCGTTTGGCTCCATAAAGATCTTCGAGCAACACGCGGACGCCTACGCTTGGATACTCGTCGATAGCGAACTCATGAGGCTCGTCGGTATCGAAGGCGGCGACTTGCTCGTCGAACGCGGTTGGGACTCGAAGGCGATCTCTCACAAGCCCGGCACCTCCATTGTCGCTCCTGTTCTTGGAACCCGTCAGCCCATCCAATCTCCGAATCTCCGTCTACGCCACGATGACGCTTCGATGCTGCGCTGGAACAGCATTCTCAATTCCATGTTGCGCAACCATCGCGACTATCAGGCCGGAACGTGGATCGACATCCTCATCGGCAACTTCGCTAAGTACACCCTCGGACAAGAGCGGGTTGATCTCGAGTCCGGCAGACTCTGGGATCGCTACCGGAATCAGCCGATCACTCCCAAAGCGATCACCGCCTATGTCGAAGCCGGCGTGAACGGCCTACAAACCCGTTTTTACGCCGCCACCGGCGAATGGCCGCTTCTCTGGGCCAACAACATGCAGTTTCCCATCGACAAGAGCGACAGCCGCTTGCCCATGCTGCTCTCGTCGGACATCAAGCCGCGGCCACTCGATGGCTTCGCCCAAGAAAACAGTTATGCCCATTGGGGGCCCGGCGGAGAATCAGGAAAGGTCTTTCAATACACGCCCTACGAGGAATGGCTACAATCGCTCCAGTCCATCATGTATATGGGCGAGCTTAAAACGGCGGCTCGGCCGCTCATGTTCGACGGCGGTATCGACAATCTCAAATTTGCCCGACTTTCTTATCAACGCCGTACGCATCTCATCGAATACGGCTACGCCTCTTACCTTCTTGCCGTCAAAGTCGAAGACGACGGTAGCATCTATACGAAAATCGGTTCCTGCATCATGGAAGCCGTCCCCGGAACTGACGGACAAAAAGAATCCGCCAAAGTCACCCTTTATCCTTGCTTCACCTGGCCGATCGGCAAGCCCGTCGAAACGCGCGCTTCTGCCGATTTCATGGGCTATGCTCTGTCCGACAAAAAAGTCTTCGTCCGCCGCTTCGAAAACGGCATCGCCATCGTCAATCCGCAACCGGACCGCGAAGAAACCGTCGATCTGATCAGCCTCGGCGGCCCCTTCTACGATCCCTCTGCCGACCAACGAAGCGCCGACAGCCCCTTTCAACTTTCACCACCCGATGGCAATACCCGCCAAAGCATCACCTTGTCGCCCCGCACCGGGGCCATCCTGCTAAAACGGTGATCGAGCGATAGTCTCAACAACCAGCAAATTTTATGGAGAGACCATTTCCGCGTCTTTCAAAATTGTTCGATAAACATCTTTAGTATGAGAAAAATAACTACACTTACATTTCTATTTATCGCATTAGGGGCGACCTTGATCGCCGAGACGAAGCCGAACTTCCTCTTCGTCGCCGTCGACGACCTCAATGACTTTAGCGGCCATACTTCTGAAGAGGATGGCAACTTCCTGAAAATCATCTATCCCGATCCTGAAATTCGCGAAAAAGTCGTTGCCCGTCTCACGCCAACACTCAATCGCCTCGCTCAGGAATCGGTTCCCTTCACGCGAGCCTATTGCCCTTCGGCTCTCTGCGGTCCCTCTCGCACTTCGTTGATGACGGGTGTGGCGCCGCATGTATCCGGATATTACATGCACAACCGCAACTTCCGCACCTACGATACGCTTAAGGATGTGGTTACCCTCCCTCAGCAACTGAAAGCTCACGGTTATTTCACCGCTGGCGCTGGCAAGATTTTCCATAGAGCGCTTGGCAATTCCGAAGGACCGATAGAGGATGATTGGTCCGATGCCCGTAACTCCTGGACCACCTGGGTCAATCACTCCCAAGGCGCTGCTGGTTCTAAGAGCAAATACGCTCCGCCTAAAGGTGGCAACATGCAGTGGGGTCCCGGGAGCCAATCTCTTGAAGAAACCGGCGACTGGAATACGGCCGACTTCATCGCTCGCGTTCTGGAAAACGGCGGAGCCACGGCCAATAAGTTGCGTGGCGATGTGGGACCCGATGGAATTGAGCTTCCCGAGGATCAACCCTTCTTTCTCGCATGCGGCATATTCCGACCTCACTTGCCGTTCTACGCGCCTCAGGAGTTCTTCGATCTTTTTCCCACCGAAGAGATGACCGGACTCACCCGCGAGAACCTGGATGCCATGTTAGCTGATCTCGAAGACCTTCCCGCCGGAGCGGATCAATTCCTGCAAACGAAAAAAGGAAAGATGCACGCCATCATGGAGCACGCCAATGAGCTTGGTGGTCCCGCAGAAGAAGTGCCCGCCTGGAGATCCATGGTCCAGTCTTATCTCGCCTGCGTGGCCTTCGCCGACGCCTGTCTCGGACGCCTTTTCGAAGGTCTCGAAAATTCTGAATACAAAGATAACACCGTTGTCTTTCTCTGGAGCGACCACGGCTATCACGTTGGAGCGAAATATCGAGTTGCCAAACAAGCCGTTTGGGAAAAGGCCAACCGCGTGGTCCTCATGGTCCGCGATCCCCGCAACCCCAAGGGCTCCAACGGCATCCCTCGCCGCCAACTCGCCAGCCTCAACGACATGTATCCAACAATTTGCGACATGGCAGGAATTTCTCTTCCGGGACCCAACGTCGGCCGCAGCCTCGCCCCCTTGCTGAACTCCGCCAAGGCCAAGCCGGTCAACAAGGATCTTGTCTTCACCTACATGGAAGGGAACCACTGCCTGCGAACCGAGCGATACGCCTACCTTCGTTATAAAGACGGAACCACCGAGCTCTATGACATGAAGAAAGACCCCAGACAGCTCGATAACCTCGCCCATAAACTTAGATACGCAAAGAGAGTTAAAAAACTAAATGCCCGCCTCGACGAATGGCTGGCCGATCCAAACGCTAACTAGAACAGGATTTTCTAACCACTGATTTCACAGAGAACACAGATGTAGCTTATTGTGTCATGAATATTAGGATACTCATACTCTCTTTATCTGTTTCGCTATTCGCCCTTGACCGTTCACCATTCTTCGCCTCGGCAGAGGCGCAGCAGCCGCCTGCGGTGAGCTCGCCCGGCCTGAGTCAATCGAATGGGTCGAAGCCGAACATCGTCTTCATCATCGCAGACGATCTCGGCGCGAACGACACGAGTTTCATGGGGCATCCCGAGGCGCGTACGCCCGCCCTCGATCGGCTTTCTTCCAAGAGCGGACTCCTCGAGCGCATGTATGTGGCTTCGCCCAGTTGCGCGCCTTCCCGAGCCGCCATGCTGACCGGACTCATGCCTTTCCGCAACGGCGCCGAGCGCAATCACACCTATCCGCGTGACGACGTAAAACAGTTGCCTCTGTACATCAAGGAGCTCGGCTACGAAGTGGTCGCTCTCGGCAAGGTCATGCACGGAGCCGACGAGCGAGCGGGCTTCGATTACGTCGATCGCGAAATGTCTATCGAGGATGTCGTCATCGTCGAGGAGTACCTCAGCCAGCGCCAATCCGACCAGCCGCTTCTTCTCTTCATCGGCATCAAGGATCCGCACGTCCCATGGCCCGAAGAGCCCTTCGCCCACTACGATTCCCAAAAACTGAAACTCCCCGTCCAGCTAATCGACACGCCCGACACCCGCCTCGAATACGCCCGGTATCTCACCGACGTCGAGCGTATGGATATGCAGATCGGAACAGCCCTCGACGCGGTCGAAAAGCATCTTGGCGAAGATGTAATCACCTTCTTCACTAGCGATCACGGCGCCCAACTTCCCTACGGCAAATGGAACAACTACGAAATCAGCGTCAAAGCCCCCATGCTCATTTCCTGGCCGGGCGTCGTAGAGCCTGGCCAGCGTTTCGAAGCGATGGCTTCTTTTGTCGATATCCTGCCCACTCTCATCGAGATTGCCGGCTGTAGGCCTCCAGCTTCTGGATACGGCGAAAACCAGATCGATGGCCGCTCGCTCGTCCCGCTTTTCAAGGGTGAAACCGACACTCATCGCGACTATGTATTCAGCACGAACGCCTCTGCCGCCCATCATACCTATCCGCTTCGCTCGGTCTGTAGTGAGCGCTATCGTTACATCCGCAACGTGTATCCGGAACTGAACTTCACTTCTCAGACCGATCACAACCCGAAAGCTGAAAGTCATAACCTTTGGGTTTCATGGGTCGAAGCCGCCAAGGGCAATCCCGAGATCTATGAAAAGCTCATGGGCTACCACCAACGTCCTGCCGAGGAGCTCTACGATCTCCACGCCGATCCCGACGAGCAAATCAACTTAGCCGGTGATCCTAAACACGTTCAAACCCTCCGCAAACTTCGCGCCATCACCGATAATTGGATACGCCTAAGTGGCGACACTCTTCAAATGCGCGGTCCCCCCATGGACATCCTCATCCCCGTCGAAGAATAGAAGTAATTAACCACACAAAGCACAAGAATCACAAAAATATTCCAACAGGTATTCTTCTGTGCCTTTTGCGCC
>JANQKI010000181.1 GCA_028281165.1 Opitutaceae bacterium
CGCCTCTTTCATTGCGCCGAAGGAAGCTACGAAACTTTCGTCGACTTCGTCGGCGGTTCCAGCGAGCGCATCGTCACCCGCTACGAGTCCAAAACCGAGCCGCCCAACTACTACCTTCGCGATTTGAAACGCGGCACACGGCAGGCCCTGACCGATTTCAAGGATCCCGCTCCTCAAATGACAGGCATGCGTAAGGAGCTATTGAAGTATCATCGCGAGGATGGCGTCGAGCTCTCCGGCACTCTGTATTTGCCCAAAGACTACAAAGAAGGTGATCGCTTGCCCTGCGTGATCTGGGCCTATCCCCTGGAATACCAGGACAACAAGGTCGCCGGCCAAGTTCGCGGCTCGCCCAGTCGCTTCACGCAGTTCCGCGGCACTTCCCAGCTCTTCTATGTCACCCAAGGCTACGCTGTCCTCGACGGCGCTCAGATACCCGTCATCGGCGATCCCAAGACGATGAACGACACCTTCATCGAGCAGAACGTCGCCGGCCTCAAAGCCGCCATCGACAAACTGGACGAGATGGGCGTCATCGACACCGAACGAATCGGCGTGGGAGGCCACAGCTACGGGGCCTTCATGACGGCGAACCTCCTGGCCCATTGTGACCTGGTTGCGGCCGGTGTGGCCCGCAGCGGGGCCTATAACCGCACTCTCACTCCCTTCGGCTTTCAAAGCGAGCGGCGTACCCTTTGGCAAGCCCCCGAAACCTACTTCAAGGTTTCTCCCTTCATGCATGCTCATAAAATTAACGAACCCATTTTGCTGATACACGGCGAAGCCGACAACAATTCCGGCACCTTCCCTATGCAATCCCAGCGCCTCTTCCACGCCCTCAAAGGCCACGGAGCGACCGCCCGACTCGTCATGCTGCCCAACGAAAGCCACGGCTACCGAGCCCGGGAATCCGTCCTCCACACGCTGGCCGAAATGTTCGAGTGGTTCGATCGATACGTGAAGAACAAGCCAAGCCAGGCCAGCTCTTTGTAGCTGGCTTTAAACTACGGACAGGAAATCCCTCAGGGTATGGCTATCGCCAATCGCCCCTCTCTTAGACAGTCTCTTACTGACGAGCCTTTATCGCGTCGACCAAAAGGGTGTTCGCTCGCTGCAAAACATCTACCGCGTGTCTTTCGTACTTTCCGGTATCGATCGTCAGCAACAGTCCGACATTCGATCTCGAAGTCTTGAAGCCTTGGAAACTGCTCTGATTCACCGTTTCGAGACTGCCCACCGGCTCGTCGACATATACATGCTCGTTGATGCGAATGAAGCCGGTCCTGTTGTGTTTAGGCCAAATATCCACACCTGAGTTCCAATAAATGGATACACCTTCGAGAAACTTCACTCCCGACTTTAGGTAAACTTCGTTCATGAAATCGTTCTTCGCTTTTCCCTTGCTGGGATCGAGGTATCCGAAGTGCACAAGGTAGTTAACATTCAAAGCGGGAAAGCCGAGCTCTTTGCCCGCCAGGCCAAAATGATTCTGACGAGTCGGCTCGACAACCGAAAACCCCGTCGCAGGCACCGTCCGGCTCGTCACATTGCCAAACGCTTCATAAGGAGACTGGTTGTCCTTGATTCCTGGCGACATGAATCCCGACAGAACCTTCTGCGTATACTTCGAGACGCCTTCCGTAAAATTCGGAGTCTTCACTTCGATGCCAGCCGCCTCTAGCTTGCCCTTGAAATCTTCCCAGGCATGGTCGGCGATCTTCTGCATCAGCATGTCGCTCAAGCCCTCGGTCCTCACTGCCATCGTCGACTTCGAGGCTCCATCCAACTTCTTCCATTTATCCTTGTAGGCCGCTGACGTTTTCCAGTCCGCAGTGGCGAAGCTCACATTGAACTGAGCGATGTGAGCCGTCCCTTTCATCGATTTGAAAAGCTTGTCGTTCTGCATCCGCAGAGCATCACCAGCATGAACAGCCAATGACGAGAAAGCGCAGGCAAAGAGAGATAGAAGCGTAAGGTGTTTTGATGAGATCATTTGTGCCAAAAGATTCGGTTCAAAAGCCAAAAACCTGAAGTAATTCGATCATCCTTAGCAAGTTAATCTCGCGGCCTGGAAAGCGGATTCTATGCAGGCTGGCGTTTTGCCTACAGATTTGAGATCCCTTACGGCATGGCTTCCAAGAAGGAACAGATCAAGACCTTGCTCAAGGGCATCGAGACCGGGGACCCGCAAGCGGCAGCCGTGGTCAACGAAAACAAATACATTCAGCACAACCCGCTGACCAAGACTGGCAACGTCGGTCTGGCTGAACTATTCAAGCGATTGGCTAAAACCAATCCGCGCGTGGAGATCGTTCGCGCTTTCGAGGATGGCGACTTCGTCTTTGCCCACACCGATTACGATTTCAACGTCGTCGAGGTCGGCTTCGAAGTCTTTCGGTTCGAGGACGGCCTGGTCGTCGAGCACTGGGATAATCTCCAGCTCAAGCCGAGCGGTCCCAATCCTTCCGGCCACACCATGCTGGACGGCCCCACCGAAACCGAAGACTTAGACAAAACCGAAGCGAACCGGGAGCTCGCTCGATCCTTCATCGAGGAAGTCTTGGTAAACGAACGACTGGAGCTTCTAGACCGCTCCATCGATCCGCAAACCTACATCGAGCACAATCCCAACATGGCCGACGGCCTACCGCAACTGCGAGAAGAGCTGTCGAACAACCGAGGCAAGAGACGATACCAGACGCTTCATCGCGTCCTCGCGGAAGGCAGCTTTGTCCTCTGCGTCACGGAAGGCCTTCGCGGAGATGAACACGTTTCCTTCTACGATCTCTTCCGCATCGAAGGCGACAAGATCGTGGAGCACTGGGACACCGTAGACGAAGTCCCGCCGCGCGACCAATGGGTCAACAATAACGGAAAGTTCTAAGAGACTGTTCAAAAAAAGCCTCTACCACCGAGTACCGAGGCAAAGCCGACAGCGAATGCGAACAACACACAGAGAAGCGGAGGTGATTTTATGTTTTTCTCCATAACTCCGGGCGCTCCAGCGACTGTAGGGAGCAGGTGGTTTGATAAATTTATGAATTATTGGGCAATCTCTTGGGAATAAGGACGCGTAATTGTATGGAGAGCCTTTTCTACAAGTTCCTCATCGGAGAGCTTGGCGAGATCCAGAGCGGGTTGACCTCCATTGAAGGCCATGATAATCGGGTGGTTGAAATATCGATACAAGTTGAACCACTGATTGAACTGGCCGGGTAGCAGGTCGTTTTCCGGTGTTGCGATCCAGGTTGCGTCCAAGTCCCAGAAAGGCGCTTTGAATTGCAGATACAGCTTGTCCAGAGTGCCCATGCCGAGCCGATCAATCGCCTGTCTTTTGTCTTTGGGCAATTCAGGATCAAACGTGATGACTCCTTTTTTCAAGACGCCGAGCGGTACCGTGACAAGGACCGCGTCGAATGATTGATCGCTTGATTGCCGGGTGGTCACCGTCGCCTTTCCATCTGCGTAGCGGATAGCTTCGACGCTTGTATTCAGATTTATGTTATATTCGCCTTTGAAGGCATCGAGGACCGGCGCGTAGCCTTTTGGAAAAATGACTTCGGGTCCGCCATAATCTCTAGAGGCGAGATAGGCCAGTCGGTTGATCTTTTCGATGCTCGCTCCAGCATCGTGTTGCACGCTGACCACGTCTTCCAACCAAGGCGGCGCCTCGGAATCGCTTATCCTTCGTCCATCGCGTCCTCTGATGATATATTCATCGTCCGTTTCAACGAGAGTCTGATTCTGAGCCTGGGCGAGATTGGTCAATGGATTCCGCTTAGTGCCGTGTATCCAACTGGCACCCAAGTCTAGAGGGGGTCCCAAGCGATTATCCGTCCAAATTCTTCCGCCAATACGATCGCGTCCTTCAAATACCTCTACCTCGATACCCTTTTGGGAGAGACGGTTGGCTGCCGTGAGACCGCTCATGCCGGCGCCTATGATAGCAACACGCTTCGCGTTCCCTTGCAAAATCGATTCCGCGACCCGCAAGCCGGATTCGTGAGCGGCGTGCACGGTGCTATTGCGATGAGGATGCGTGGCTTCGCCTGCGAAGAAAAGGGAATCGCCGACCGGCTTCTCGAGAACCCGGATATCGCGTCGCCGAGATCCTTTGGCGATGTACGAGTACGACCCGAACGAGTAAGGGTCTTGGCTCCAATTCGTTCGAATGTAACCCAACAGCTCGAACTCCTGCTTCTGCGCTCTCAGCCATGGGGTGAAGCTCAGGGCCACACCTCCCACCACCGTTCTAATCGCCTCGCGTCGGTTCATTCTTTTCGATTTATATGAAACCCCAACACCGCATGAGCAAGCCCAACGCAATTCCTCTATGACGGCGACCCCATCTGCCTAACCGCCACCAGCGTCAACGAGCACTAAACCATCGGCTTCGCTCCGTCTGCGCATTCCGCGGTCTAGAAATAATATTTAACCACGGAGAGCACAGAGTACACGGAGTTATTTTTAGGCGGCGAATGAAAACGATGCTTCCGTTGCCCTATGGAAATACTGTTCTTAAGCGTTGCTCGAAGGTATGACATCCCTCCAGATCCATCATCCAATAAACAAAATTGACGTAGTTAAATAATGGGTACTTCCATTTTCTAACGCCTGATGTCTCGCAGATCGTTCAGGGCTTTTCGTTGGGTTCGGCTGGCGGGGCCTTCGGTGTCGGCGATTCCGTCTGACTTGTGATCGGGTTCGGGTAAGTCTCGTTTCCATTGACGGAAGGTTTGCTCGAGCGCTTCGATGGTCTGCGGTTCGCTGGCGCTCAGGTCCTGGCTCTCTTCGATGTCGTCGAGCATGTCGAATAGGTAGGTGGGCGATCCGGCGGAAAAGACTGAAGACTGTCCGCGCATTATGCAGGATTTCAAAAGGGGGCTTGCTACCGTGGCAGCGACTTCCAATCGATGGGCAGCCTTTCTCGGATAGATTGGAGGATGGCTGAGAAATCGGAATTCACGCGATCTAGCTTGTTTCTGCCGAGAAAGGCCTGCCATTGCGTTTGCTTGAGTCCTGCGAATTCTTCCGAGAGCGATTGTGGACCGGTTTGGGGTAGATCGGTTTTTCTGCGCTCGAAAGTGGCGATGATGGCGTCTTTTAGCAATTGGGCATCGAGCGTCTCGTTTGTAACGAGATAGTGGATATCGAAGAAATCCTTCATGCGGCTGTTTTGGTCTCCAAGAGTGACCATGGCTTCCAGTTTTTCCGCGATGACTGAGTAAACGGGATAAGCATTTATCTCCGGACCTGGAAGCTCGGGGATGAGACTTGAGATGCTTTTGGTCTCGGAGGCGGGCGTGATCGCGTCTCCGAATCCGATGTCGATCTGCATAGGGATTCGAATGCTATCTAGCTTTGCTGTAAGTTTTACGCGGATACCTTCGTAGAACGCATCTTCTCGGATGGATTCCGCTTTGATGGTCGAGGGATCGAATTGCAAAGCATCTTCGTCTACGGGCGTAGCGATGATTTCGCTGATGACGCGTTCGATGACTTCGCAATCCGCTGGGCCGAAACCAAGGAAATCGATGTCGCGAGTCGGGCGATGCATTTCTTGATTCCAGAAGTAGAAAAGGATGGCGCCTTTCAGAACGAAGCATCGGAGCGCGGACTTTGGCTGAGACGATACAGCAGCCTCTCAATCGCATAGCGCGACAGAACGAAGTCGAAGGCTTCTTCGTTTTCCCGGGCCTTGTTCAGGAGACGTTGGCGAATCGATGCCGCGAGATTCTTCGTCATTCGATGACGCTTTCGAGGTAGGGGGAGAGGGTCTTTGCCGCGTTGCAGCTCTTAGCGATACTGTTTATTTCGCTTACGGTGAATTTCCGTTCCCTCCATCCTTCTTTGAGGGCCTCGATAGCAACGTCGAGTCCCACCTTGTTTCTGTAGCGGAATAGATCGACGATCGTTTTCGCGACCGAGTAAATGGTGACCTCGACGCCTTCGATGAGATGCGTTTCGGCTGCGATCTCATAGGCTCGACCTGAGAATCGGACTACTTGGATGGGAGGATTGTCGTATGCGGGCTTGCGACTCTTACGATCGATGGCGATCCATACCTCGTGGGGATTTTGGGAGGTTAGGTTGTGGAATTTGAGGGCGGAAAGGAGGCAAATGCGAGCGGATGGGGTTCGTTTGGCTACTTGAACGAGTGAAGTGTGCTCGGAAATGGGGAAATTCGCGGCAGTGTAGAGCCCTCTCGAGACCCGTTGGATGAAGCCGGATTCGACAGCTTTGCTGATGGCGGGTCGAGAATAGCCACGCGCTTGCAGTTCCGAACTGGAGAGCGTCGAGACGGATTCGAATTCTTGGGCGAGTTGTTCACTCTTCGTCATGGAAATTTACAAAATGTCGGCTATTTGTAGAGAAGACCGACGTTTTGTAAACTAAATTCGATGCGTTGTTTGGAGGCCTATTTGGATTCGAGAGAGTAGCGGTTGTCGTTCATTGTGTGGCGTATCTCGGATTGGGGGCGCGCTGGGAGTTGGATTCGTTTTCCTAATAGCTACACTCCAAGTATGTGAAGTATGGATACTAAAATTTTCTAGCGCCTCGTGTCGCGCAGATCGTTCAGGGCTTTTCGTTGGGTTCGGCTGGCGGGGCCTTCGG
>JANQKI010000243.1 GCA_028281165.1 Opitutaceae bacterium
TTGCTGCCCGTTGTGGTGATACCTTGGATGAAAGTCTTTTGCGTAAAAAAGAAGAGTACTATTAGGGGTAGTATCACCAAAGTGGATGCAGCCATCAGGTAATGCCATTCTGTTCCGCCTTGGCTGCTTTGATACGACTGCAGACCCAACGCCAGCGTGAAATTCTCCTGGTCTGTAAGATAAATAAGAGGCCCTAGGAAGTCGTTCCACGAATACATGAAAGTGAAGAGGGCAACGACTAGGAGTGAAGAGCGAGACATCGGTAGAATGATCTGCCAGAAAATGCGGAACTCGCCGCATCCATCAATTCGGGCGGCTTCCGTAATGTCTTTTGGAATGCTGAGGAAGAACTGTCGTAGCAGGAAAATGCTAAACGCATTGCCTAAGAAGAAAGGAAACCAAAGCGGCTTGAAAGAGCCGATCCATCCTAGTTCTCGGAAAAGCGTATAAACCGGCACCATAATGACCGGAAAGGGTATCATCATTGTGGCGACACAAAGGAAGAAGAGTTGGTTGCGCCCCTTCCATTCGATTCGAGAAAAGCCATAGGCGGCGAGGGCGCTGGAAAAGGTGGCTCCAATCACCGATAGAAGACTTACGTAAAAGGTATTCCAGGCGTATCGCCAGAACATGCCCATGGCCTCGATGGCCTCGGTGAAATTGCTCCACATCAATTCCGAAGGAATCCAAACCGGAGGCAGCTTCATGGTTTCATTTAGCGGCTTCAGAGCTGTAGAGAGCATCCATGCGAAGGGAGTGACAAAGGATAGGCCAAGCACTATAAGGAGTAGGTAGATGATTAGCTTTCCAATGAGACTAAGCTTGTGATTAGGCATCGCTACCTCCCGCATAGTAGACTTTGTTCTCTGCGATTTTCATCACCGATAAAGTCAGCCCCGCAACGACTAGAATGAAAATAAGCGAGATGGCGCAGGCATAGCCCATGTCCCAATTCGTGAAGGCATTCTGGAATATGTAAGTGGCCACGAAGAGAAGGGAGCGATCCGGTCCATCCATGGGTTCGATGCCTCCATTCATCAACACATAGGGCACTGCGAAAATTTGGAAAGACCCGATAAGGCCCATGATGAGGTTAAAGAGCAGGTAGGGCGAGATAGAGGGAATGGTTACATGGCAAAGCTTTCCCCAAAAGCCGGCTCCGTCGATTTCCGCTGCCTCGTAGAGCTGTGTAGGGGTTTCTTGCATACCAGCTAGAAAAATGATCATGGCATGTCCCAGACACCAAACGCTAGCGACGATAAGCCCTGGCTTCGTGAAGACGGGATCCTCCAGCCAACTTGGGGTGACTAGCTCCGAACCCAAGAGAAAGTTCGTCATATTCACAAAAGGCTGAAGGAATTGATTAACGAGCCCGATTTCTCCATTTAGCAACCAGCGCCAAATCACCCCTAGGCAAACCATCGGCACTAGCGAAGGCAGAAAGAAAATAGTTCGAAATACGCTTTTACCCGCTACGTTGAAGTTGAGGAGCAGTGCCAGAAAGCAAGCGATAATCAAATTAAGCGGTACGCTCAAAGCGGCAAATCCCACTGTGTTGAAAAGCGCTTTCCAGAAAAGCTCGTCTTTGATGAGGGTTTGGTAGTTATCGCCTCCAATGTAGACGGGACTCGCTAAGACCGAGTAGTCAGTGAAGGAATACAGAAAGGCGGAAATTAACGGGTAGAGGGAGAAGGCGAGAAAGCCGAGCAACCAGGGGCTGATGAAGAGAAGGCCGCTGCGGAGGTTTCTGCATTCGAGAGAGCTAGCTGGCATGAGAAGCGGTTAGCACAGTGATCTTCGAGGTGTACAATCTCAAGCTCTCTCCTAAAGAATCAATTACCAGTGCATTCTTACCCATTGAGTTATTTGTAAATTATGTAAAAATTCATTGTTTATCAATAAATTATTGACGAAAGGATCAGTTATTTATTGAAAAACAATATGAAATCGAGAAATGCGGTAATTCGATTCCTCAATGGTCTTTTTCATTTCGGATGGTACTTCACCATAGCCATTGTTGGAATATCGATTGTTAACCTTGTCTTGAATGAACTTGGAGCGGCTAAAGGATCCTCCACAATTCTCCTTCCTATCGAATGGCATCTTCTGCAAGTCGATCCTGTAGACGAATTTTCTATTAATATTAAAGATGCGAATGGGAATGATTACCCTCTAAACCAAAATATCTATGCAAAGATCAGTAATCTGACCTTCGGCTACGGAGAGGAAAAGCGCACGAGACAGTTGGCCTATCTGGGGTATCCGTATGTGATCCTATCGGGCTCGCTGGCGTTATTTGGGGTCTATCAACTCAGAAAGCTCTTCCAGAATTTTGCTCTAGGCCGTTATTTTGAGACAATCAACGCCACGCGCATTAGGCGCTTGGGCTACGTTTTATTCGATCAGCTTGCCCTCAAGGTCTTGATCGGGTTCGTTTTTATCTCCGCCTTCTCTGTCACGACTGGTCCCAACGTAGATTTGATGGGTGATTTCGGTCCCTATGCTCTTGCTAGCCCGATACTCAGTATTGGCTTATGCCTTTTCGCTGTCGCTGAAGTCTTTCGAGAAGCCTCCAAGATGAGAGCTGAACAAGAGCTAACAATTTAAATAGACAAGATAATTTATTGATTAGCAATAAATTTTGAAATCATGAATCAGGAAACTGAAAATATATTGAATATCAATAAATCGGCTGAATTTTCAATAACGCGCTTTCTCCGTATTCTAATCCACATTTTTTGGTATTTCTCGATCTTCGCAGCTGCGCTTTTCGTAATCCTCCTGACGCTAAAGGAAAGTGGAGGATTCGAATCCGGTAATGTAAAGTTTTCCGTACCCATCATCTGGAAAGTGAAAGTCCATGAAGAGTCGGGAGACCACTTGCTTCGCTTCGTTGATGATGGGGGAAAGTCGTTTTCATTTTATGAAATCAGGGGCTATGGGAATGCGCGAGTAAACTTCGATGGCAAAATGGATAAGCTGGTTTATTTGAACTACGCGAGCGTTGTCGTGTTGTTCGGCATCGTATTTTTCGGGCTTTTCCAGCTACGAAAGTTATTCGATCGTCTTGCCGAGGGGAGGTACTTTGAGGAAATCAATGCCCTCAGGATAAGACGGCTAGCCTATTGTTTCTTTGCGGTGGTCGCTCTCAGTTTTATCTTTGTACTCATCTTCAACGGTATGTATTCGATAGAGAAAGGTTCTGCTATCTCTTATGGCGGCAATATAGAAATGGATGGGATAAGGATCGGAATTAGCCCAATATTTTTCGCCGGGCTTTGCCTGTTAACTCTGGCTGAGGTATTCCGAGAAGGGGCCAAGCTAAAGTCCGAGCAAGATCTAACCATATAATGAATCTAGCTGCATGCCAATAAAGGTGAATCTCGATAGAATGATGCTGGAGCGTCAGGTGAAATTGACTGAGCTGGCCGATAGGGTGGGGATCACGCTAGCCAATCTCTCGATTCTTAAAACAGGTAAAGCCAAAGCGGTCCGCTTCTCCACCCTGGAAGCTCTCTGCCGCGAGCTGCGGTGTCAGCCCAGCGATCTGCTGGAGTATGTGAGTGACGACGAGTTTGAGGAAATTTCGCTTTTGTAGCACGCGTTTGGTGTAGGGAGGAAACGGATGGAAAAGCTGTATAGAAATAATGAGGACATGAAAGTAGCCGGAGTTTGCAGGGGATTAGCCGACTCTTTTGATGTGGATCCACTGTTGGTCAGAATCATCATGGTTGCCGCGACACTTGGAGGGGGGGTTCGGTCTGTTTTTCTATCTCATCGCGTGGATAGTCGTACCCGTTAAGTCTTCGGGATGAGTGAGATGTATTGTTAAGGCGACCTTGGGGAGGGTTTCGCCTAAGCATCGGAAGCTGTGTTAAAGTAATGGAGCAACTCGGGGCTGGCTAGCTCTTACCACTAATTTCTTCCATATCCCCATTCCGTCATTCTGGCATCCGCCACTCTATTCCAGCGACGTAACTGTTTTTCCAATACGTTTTGTTGGCGTTTTTGAGCCGACTGAAGAGCCTCCTCGATACTTGACCTGCTATAAAGAATGGCGTCGATGGCTACTGTCATATCCGTTTGATAGGGTATGTAGTGAGGAATCATGACACGGTTTTTCGCGTAGGGGCTATCAGCAAGTTCCACAAACGTCTCAATGAAAGGATGAGGGTGGTCCTGCAGGAAGGTTTCCGAGACCGCCTTCAAGGTCGTCATCTTGCGATGCTTTAGTGAAAGCTCTTCGAGTACGTCCTGACGCGTCAGGTATTTGATGAAGATCATCGCTTCCTTTTTATGTTTTGCTCCATTGGGTATGCTGATGACATCCGCTTCGCCAATGGTTACGAACGGCGTCTCAGATTCTTCTGAGGCAGGAAAGGCAGCCAGACCGTATTCGAAATCCTCGGACGCATAGCGACGTATGAAATTATCCATCCAGATGCCCTGATGCACGATGGCTACTTTCCCGACAAAGAATGGATTTTGCGGAGAGGCGAATTTCCCGAAACCGGATTTCAGCTTGACAAGTTTATCGGCTCCAAAGCGATTCGGGTAGCTGGCGATCCACTCTCCCGTCTTTTTCCAAGGAGAGGAGTCTATCAGCATCTGATCGTCTCCATTGAATGACGACCCCCCAAACCATCGCCCCCATGAGGTTCGCCACCAACCTGGCTGTGTAGGCAAATGGCCGATACGCTCAATCGATCCATCTTCTCGGAGTCGAGTTAAGGCGTTATTCATCCCCTCTAGTTCTTCAAGCGTTTTAGGAGGTTTTTCGGGATCCAGTCCCGCCTCCCGGAACAGCTCCTTGTTGTAGTACATCGCGGTTACCGATCCAGTGAAGGGAATGGCCCACTGAACGTTTCGATAGCTTCCGCTCTCCCAAAAGATAGGGATGAAGTCCATTTCGTTGATCCCATGCTCCTCGCAAAGTTTTGCGATAGGCGTAAGGGCGTTGTTCTCCGCGTAAGCCGGCAAGTAGTAGTAGGGTAGTTGGGCGATATCGGGGGGATGACCACTCGCGGTAGCCAGCATGATTTTCGTTTTGGGATCGGTTATGCTGAGGGTCTTAACGAAGATCTTATTTTGCGTGGCGTTGAAGGCCGCGACAGTCTCGTCGAGGGCCTGCTTCTCGAAGCCTGACCAGGGGGTCCAGTAGTTAACGATTTTGCGACCGTCTTCCGTGACATCTTCGGATTGGTAAGAGCATCCCGTCAGCAAAAGGAGGATGATCAAGCTGATTGTCGCGAAGCGCATTCTGGTCTGATCAATTGGCACGATTCGAGGAAATCATTTTTTAGGTTCCAAAACAAGCTCCACATTCTTCGTGTAAATTCCTGAGATTCGTGGGAGAAAGTTTTCGATGAATATCATCCTTTTTGAGTCCGATGAGATCGAACGCCCTCTTCCCATGGATGATGAACGAGCCCGTCATTTGCTCGAGGTGCTCGGTAGGAAGACTGGAGATAGTTTCGATGCAGGTATTTTAAACGGTCCGAAAGGCAAGGGGATCTTAAAATCGATCGAAAATGATAAGCTGACTCTCGCATTCGAATGGCTTGGCGAGGAGCCTCCCTTATTCCCTATTGATTTAGTTGTCGGTCTCTCTCGCCCGCAAACCAATCGAAAAATTCTGCAGGAAGCCACGTCGCTTGGAGTACGAAGCATCCATTTTGTCACTACGGATCGAGGTGAGCTCTCCTATGCGACATCCCGTCTATGGACAACTGGCGAATGGCGACGGCACCTTGTTGCCGGGACGGCTCAAGCGTTTACCACTCGAATCCCAGACATAAGCTTTGGAAAAAGCCTTTCTGAAACGGTTAAAAAATTGGATACGTATTCCGAGCGAATCGCTTTAGATAACTACGAAGCAACGGGTCCTCTGGTTGATAAACTTGAAGATAATAATAGCTTTGCTATTTGCGTTGGTTCGGAAAGAGGCTGGACTGGAGACGAACGCAATTTGCTGCGAGAAAGCGGCTTTCGCCTCGCCCATTTAGGAGAAAGGCCTTTGCGAACGGAGACGGCTGTTGTTGCTGCCGTATCCATTGTTTTGTCGCAGCAAAGCTGGAGATAATCTCGGCATGTCCTAGACATGCCGCTACCGATGTGGCGCTGTATCCATTGTCTTAATGTAGCGGCGATCGCTGATTGTCGGAGATAAGGGAATCGTCGATCACCGATCGACGCTACAAGTAGAGTTGAAGCAATAGTAGGAGCGGCTTTACGCCGCGATTAGACAAAACGAGGAATTGGTCAACGCTCGCGTTGCGAGCTTGATTTGCCTGACGGCAAAGCGGGATATTCCTTTCAGGAATAGCAAAGAGAGATATTTCATGTTGGCGAAGTCATCCTACTTCCGCAAGGCGGAATCAAGCGAACGAAGTGAGCGTTGACTTGGCCATAACCATCCCGAATTTCGACGATCAGCGAGACGCTACAAGGCTCTCTCATACAGGCAGCACGTTGGCTGTCTTAGACCTTTTCCCAGTCGTTTTCTCAATCGCCAGCCATCAGGTTCTATCTCGAAATGGCCCGGCATTTCGAATACAACCGTTCCGTTGCTGGCTAACTGCTGTTCGAATAATTTAAATAGTTTCTGCTCAATCGATTCGATGATATCGTAAGGAGGATCGACAAAAATGAAGTCGAAGGTTGCCTCTTCATGCTTGAACTTAAGAGCGTCCCCACAGATCACTTTTGCTTCTAGGTGGCTCTGTCCCAAGCTTTTCGCTACAAGAGTCGCGTTCTCCTTTATGGAAGAACACAGTTTGCGATTGGCCTCGACAAAAACGACGGAACTCCCTCCTCGGCTCATGGCATCTAATCCATAGCTTCCGAGCCCGGCGAAAAGATCCAAGATTTTCACTCCCTCTACGCTTGATCCCAAACTGGAAAAGACAGCCTGCCGCAGCTTGTCCATAGCCGGGCGGTGTACTGAAGATTTCGGCACACGAAGTTGGACCCCTCTCGCCTTGCCTCCGGTTATGCGCATAAAGAGTACGGCATTTACTGGGCCTGTTTGGTAGCGCAAATGAAAAAGCTCATCATGGCGTCGGGCCCTTCGTCTCTATCAACGATAGAATAGCCTCTTCGTAGGAAGTCTTCTTCAAGAATGGAGAGCGTCGGTATCCACTTATGGCCATCGCCTACGAACGGTGATCCTGGAAGCCATAACGCGCAGTCTTCGTGTGGCAGATACAAGAAGATCTTACCGGCAGGTTTTAACTTGCTTAGCCATGAATTGAGAGCCCCTTTCCAATCTTCTATGTGCTCAAGACAATGAGAGCTGAAAATGAAATCCAGCGAATTGTCATGGTAGGACTCGATCGAGTTTTCTTTTCCTTCTCCGCGTTCGCTATCGATTGGCGTCGCATTTGGCAGTGGCCAAAGCCCTGCTCCAATATCCACTCCAACCCCGATGCAGTATTTCAGCGCGACACGAAAGATGGCGTGAGACGCCCCCCCGACAGTTAGATAATCCGGGTATGTTTTGCCCTCATACAGCCACCCGCCTGGAACACGCTTCACAGCAGGATGGGAACACCAATAGCGATAGACGTGAAATAGGTCAGGAACATTGGGCATCTCTTCTAGCAAGGGATGAGCTGGTTGGTTTACGTTCTGATCGGATGGCATGTTTCTCTAGCCTAATTCGTAGTTCTTGTGGGCCTACTTCTCTGTGCTGACTGCTTTTTCTTTTGCCTGCTGAGCGGTCTCGCCGATTTCTTTAGTCCTTTGGCTATTCTCGACGAGTTGATTTTCAAGTCGATTGGAAAAATAAGAGTGAGCGATCATGGCGGGAATACCGATACAGAGTCCGGTGGCGGTTGTAATGAGCGCTTCGCCAATATCCCCTGCTAGTAGCTCTGGTCTTCCCATGCCTCCAGCAGACATGGTTTGGAAAGCCCCGATCATGCCGCTCACGGTACCCAGCAAGCCGATCATGGGCGCTACCGCTGCGACTACATTGATATAATGGATACGTTGGCCAATGGCGTGCTCTTCGGTTTCAAAGACCTCTGCGATTGCTGCCTCAAACGTGTCGTTTGCCTCTTCAGTGCGCTTGGACCTCATTTTGCTCAAACCTCTAGCAAGAGCTCGACCGAGCAAGCTCGAGTCTTGTTTTGTCTTCTCAATGGCTTCTTGTAGTTGGCCTTTTTCACAAAAATTCTTGATGGTTTCGGCGAGCTGCAAGCTACCGAAGTCTTTCGCCGTAGTGTCTCGGTAGCTCTGAATTAGCAGATATATCAAGGTAAGCGAACAAAGGAAGAGCGGGATCATGGCCCATCCTCCTTGCAGTATCATACCTCCTAGCGATAAGGAGTTATCGATTTGTTCTGACTGACTGAATACAGATTGTTGAAATAGGAGCGAGATCAGAGTTGAAACGAGTGTCTTGGGCTTCATTGGCAGTTGGATTTCGAGTGGATTTTGCAAAGTTTATGGCTTACCCGTCATGCGTTTAAGGCTTTCAATGTTTAAAGAGGTGTTTTCTTCAAGCGGTTCAGTTGAAAAGAGTTTAACGAGATTCAGATCCTTCGAATTTTTCTCTTCGTCGAAACCCTCTGTAAATTCGATTCCCTTGTTTGTCGTATCGAAGCGTCGTATTACCATCTCTTCGTAAAGAGACTTTGAATACGGAGCTTGATCGAGAGCCATAGCGCTTTTAAGGGCAATAGCGTAGCACTCTGCAATCTCATCTCGAGCAAAGATGTCTGAGAAAACAATAGGTTGCAGGCTGAGCCATAGAGCGTCTCGAAATCTGTTATTATTCACAGCCTGATGGGCGAGCGCAATCCAAGCGATCATCCCCTCTCGGGATGAAACACCTTCATCAATCCAATTTTTTCCGTAGACTGCTGCTTCATCGAATCGCTCTAACTTTAGAGCGGATTGTATCTTAATTTTTATTACGCTGTTTCGGATTTTGTCAGACGTTATTCCTGTTTCCCATAACTTAGCCCTCTGGATGACTTCTTCGTTTCTATTCATGGCCAGGCAAGTCTCCAGGTATTTCACTAGCCACTCTTCTTGTGCCTCATGTAGGAGGCTAAGATATACGGCCCGTTTTGCTGCAAGGTCTTCTAAGATGGGAAGGACATCCTCAAACTCCTCATTGTTTAAAAACGATGTAGCTTTGGCTCGGTTTTCATGGTCATCGAAACTCAACTCTCTGATCTCTTCTTGTTTTACGCGACGTTCAACCGATTCCCCTGTACGACCTATATTTATGGATACGTATCCCGCATTCCATCCGGAAAGCTTTCCTCGAATCTCCGCTCCTGATTCAAGGAGAACGACATCGCCTATGCTTGCATTTACGATTAGGAGAGCGGAAAAGTGAAAAAGGCAGTTTTTGAGCCTTCTCATATTTGCTCTTCTCCTAGTTCGGCGATGAGTTTCTCAACATCTCTTTCTATGGCTTCTGCCAACCTTAGCCCTTTCTCGTAGTCATCCGTATCGCGATACCGCTCCTGGTTTAAAAATTCTTTCAGCGTGGCAAGGGCCTCTTCTTTCAAATCCAATTTGCCCAATAGTCGGGCGCTCCTCACGTAGCAGGCTGCGGCTATGTCTGTATAGGCCGGATACAGGGAATAGACTCGTTGATAGTAGGCGTTGGCTTGCTTGAAGCTGCTTTGCTTTTCCTTCAAATCTCCCAGTCCCAGCAAAGCCTTGGCTTTAAGTTCTCCGCTATTGCCTCGCTGTTTCAATATCGCTTCATATTCTCGGGTAGCATCTTCATACAGGTTTAGGGCAGCGTAAGTATCCGCTTTGAGGAGGCTAGATTTTTGTAGAACGCTTGAAACTGGGGCGGTCTCATCGATTAACAGCAATAGTCCTAAAGCCTTTCTCAGCTCCTTTTTATCATAAGCATCTTTGGCAAGTCCGTAGTAGCCGAAGTTCGTGTAGTGATTTCGAGGGTACTTATTAATGAGTCTTTCCAGCATCTCTGCCCCGACGATGGATCCAAAACTCAATAACTCGTAGCCGATATAAGCTAGTCCCTCTGGAGGTATGGAGGCGTGTTCGTATCTTTGGGCCATCTCGATAATTCCGGCGTTCGAGTTGGCTGCTTCACCGTTAGTTAGAAAGAGATGCTGGGCTAACTCCAGTCGGCAAGCTTGGACTAGTCTGTTGTTAGCAAGGGCTCCGGTATGTCGCTCTTCTAGAATCGTTTTGCTGTCGATATGGGATGACTCCAAGCTCGCCGCCTTAATTATCATATCAAGAGCTCTTTCGCTTTCGATATAGTTGCCAAATTTCTCAACAGCCGCCCAAGCGATTCGTTTCGATTCTTTGAGTCGGCCTGCTTCTTTCTCCAGTTCCGCTAACATCGTCGAAGCCTCGAAGTAATGATCGGCGATCTTCCATTTTGAAAGGGTTGTATTCAAAATCTTGGCAGCTTTAAGAGGTTGTCTCAAAGCAAGATAACAGTCGACTGATTGCATTGTCGCGGTATGAGCGAGCGATTCCTCGCTATCGAAAAGTCTAGCAAATGATTGGATGGCTGCTTCGAACTTCCCCATGCTTTGCTGAATACTGCCTAGCAGTAGCCATGCTTCGCTGGTCCTTTCGGACAGCGGAAAAACTTTTAAGTAGTTTTCAGTGGCAACGAGGGCTTTGGGGAAATGCTGCATTGCGTAATAACAAGAAGCCGCCCGGTATTTTGCTTCAGCAGCAATCACGCTATCGGTTTTTCTCAAATCCTGGAACTGCTCTAAAGCGCGTTTGAATTCGCTTTCGAAGAACCAACATAGGCCGATCCAGAGCTTTGCTTTGTATTCTAGCGGTGAGGAGGCGACCTCCGAAGCTTTGGCGAATCGGTCGCGTGCCTTGGAAAATAACTCTTTTTGGGCGTAGCAGTATCCAAGTTGGTAGAGGGCTAAAGCTTGCTTCGATTTGTCGGTTGAATTGGTTAGTAGACTTTCCAAAGTGGTGATAGCCTTGCCGTATTGGCGATTTTCTATATAAGTGAGCCCTATCAAATAAGTAACTTGCCAGATGTCGGAGGAATTTGGGTACAAATCCAGGAATTCCTGAGCTATCACAATAGCCTCATGGCAGGCTCCCGCTTCCTTAGCCGTTAGGGCCCAGCGATAGTGAGCTTCCTTTCGGATTTCTTCGTCTGAGCTTCCAAAGAGACGCTCGAAAACGAGCCACGCCTCGAGCAGTCGATCTGCTTGCAGATAGCTTTGGCCCTTCCGCAGCAGCAATGCGTCTTCATAGTCTTCGGTTTCGGCTAGCAGGTTTAACTGTTTCTTTGCTGAACTGATAACACCTCCATAAAAATCGATCCACAGAGCGTCTTTTAAGGTCAGGTCTTTTCTCAGACTATTCATTTTGTTTTCGAAGTCGCCGATTTTCTTCTGTTGTTTGGAGACGAGGATATTTTTTGAAATCACGTGTCGATAAGCCTTGAGAGCCTTGTCATTAAATTCTAATGACGCAGCCCAATCGCCAATTTCCATCGCTAGCATGCTGAGCTGAGCTAGCTCTGGCATGGAATCTATTTGCCATCGATTTTCCAAGAGATAGGAAGCCGCTTTGGCTATAGCTTCTTGTTTTATCGAATAATGAATCGCGGCGAGCCTCGCTTGAGTTTGTATTCTAATATTGGATGCGAAAGCCGTCAACTCTTCCAATAATGCGAGACCCTTCACATCTTCTCCAGATTCAAGACGGAGCAATGCTTCCTGCAGTTTGGCTAATTCGCCGATAGCGGAGGTTGGGTTCTCCCCCCTTAATTCCGCCAAAAGGCTTATCGCTTTCTGTGCATCGCCTTGTCGTCTTTTGGCTACAGCGAGTGAATATAGGGCAAAGCTTTCATCAGCGGGTCCTTCTGCGTGGTTTTCTAGATATTGCCCAAGAAAGTGAATCGATTCTTCAAACATTCCTGCCTTGAGCGCGGCGAATCCTGCCACCGGTAGAATCCTCTGGGCAAGTTTGCCCTCTTTCCAGAAATGCTCCTCTCCATAGTAGCGTTCTAGCGCGATGAAAGCCTTTGCCGCATTGGCGAAATGGCCTTTACGAAAAGCATCTGCGCCTGCTTCGACAAGGCTTGGAGCGGTATCAAAAATAATCGTTTGCGATTTCTCGGTTTGGCCAAAACCCAAACTGAAAAAACACGACAAAAGTATCCACAAACGCATCGCGTCGAGACGCGAGGCGATCAACAAGAAGGATTCCTTTGGGGTTGAGGGTAACAAGCAGCCGTCAGATCAGCATGGAAAAAAGATTTTGGCGATCATTTACTTCGAAACGCGTGTCGTCGATGAGGGATGGGATATCGAGCGCATCTATATTCAAATTTTTAAGGGCCCACTTGGCAGGAGTCGGCATTTTGGCATCCGCATCGTATCCGTTTAGTTGATGCGATATCCAGATAGAAGCTGAAAGGATCGCCGTGGCTCGAACGTACGAGGGAGCGGTTGGTGGAGTATTCTGGTTGCGTATCGGGTTCCAAATTTCAGGCTCGAATTGCCAGTGCCGCAATAGTTCGTAGCCAGCTCGCCAGCTGGTTATGCCAAAGACTTCTCTCTCCAGCTCATTCAAAGGCAGCTCGGTTTCAATCTTCGACAGATCGACCTGCTGGTGCATCTTTTCTAGATAAAGGTTAATAGCCAGTTTGCCGATTCCGTGCAGAAGCCCCGCTAGATAGGGAGCATTTGGGTCGATGCCGATGCGTTTTGCCACGATCTCGGAAGCGACGGCCACATCGATGCTTTCATTGGAAAAATCGCTCGCCGTGAGACCATACGCTGGAAGCGCTTGATAGAAGCATTCATGACTCACTACCATGCTCATCACCTTCTGCACCTCGGTGAAGCCAATGCGACTGATGGCGGTCTCGATGTCGTTGATCTTTACCGTTGCTCCGTAATAAGCGCTGTTGGTTACGCGTAGTATCTGGGCCGCCAGGCCAGGGTCCATTTTGACCAGCGATGCGATGTAATCCAGGGCTGTGTCTTCATCGTCTACCAGCTTAGACAGGCGAGCGTAGATTCTCGGCGAGGCGGGCAAACTAGCTGCCACTTCCAGGAGGAGAGGGATGGAGATTTTATCAATTTTATCCGAAGACATGGTCACGACGTTCGCCTGAAAAAGAGCAGAACTTTGTCGGCCAATGACTTAAAAGTAAAATGCCTTTTGGTAATTGATTTGAAAAACGAAAATCGAGTCTAGGGGAATCCACAGGCTGGCGTGAGTTATGGTTAATCAGGAATTTCAAATGCTTTCTGTGGCCACTTTCCTTTTGTCCGATCCAGCCAAAATTCATGAAAAACTTCGCTTGAACAAATTGGTTGCTCACTAGAAGCTAACCTCAGCTAATAACCCCGGACTTGTTGTAGTCCGGGGCTATTTAATAAAGTTAGATGATGTTGGTGTTCAGTTACTTACGGAATAAACTACTGACTAGAAATCAGTTGTTAAACCTCTGGAATGAAGTGAAATTCTATCTAAAAATGCTTTCTAGCGAATTCCATTCCTGATCCGGACTTCAGGTATTGCTCGAAGGCCACTGCTTTCTCCTTTGATTGAAAGGAGATGGCCGTTTCGATTGACCATGGGCGATATTTCGAGGTGGCTTTTTCGTCGCCTCGATTGTGACGAGTTAGTCGGTCTTTAAGATCACCAGTTAGTCCGACGTATCGATGTTTTCCGCATTCAGATACAAGAATATAAACATATTGGAATTCCATGAGGTGGCTCGCCAAGCCGGAGTCTTGGAGCTTCCTTTTGATTTGCAAGTCCGCCTTCGCCACTTTGCGGACTACGGCGTGACAGCCGTTCGGCTGAGCTCACGGTCGAAGCCTACGACTTTTCGCTTCGCTCTAAGCGTAGGCTGGTCGGGGCGATTGGATTGGTTTCGCGCTTTGCGAAATCGCTTCGCGACTCCCTTTGGTCGCCCATCTCCGCTTCGCTTCGTCGAACCAATTGGTTTGAACCCAATCCGAAGACACCCTCGACTGTTCCTCAGTAGACTGGCGTAATTCAACTTTCTCTGGTCGGAAAGTGGTCGGGGCGATTGGATTCGAACCAACGACCTCCTGGTCCCAAACCAGGCGCTCTACCAGGCTAAGCTACGCCCCGAAAAAAGAGCGGCTAAAAGACGAGTAATTGCCAATACTGTCAAGAATATCTTGAAATCCTCAGCCTTTGTCAGAACAACTTAATTATCTACCGTATCTCCCTAGCGCAATCAGGGTGATTTGAGAGTTTGGAAATTGTTGGCAAATGGAAAATCTATCTTCCGCAGATTTGGACGAAACTTCAAAAACGCCGCTATACATAGGTATCTCTGCCGTCATTGTCGCGCTAGTGGCAGTCGTAATCGGGTTTCTCGGTTTTTCCAAGGCCAGCAACCTGGAGAAGCAGCTAGCCGAAGTTACCAGTGCGGCGGAGAAGATCGAGGCTGCTAGCGCTCGGAGCGCCGCAAACGAAAAGCTGCTTAATCAAGTCTCCGCCTCTAATTCCAAGCTAACCAAGGATGTTCAGGAAGCGATGACGGGAGTCACTAAGGATATTAAGGATATCAAACGCAGTCTTCGCTCGGTAACCATTCAAGCTGGCACAGCTCTCTCTAAAGTTGAAGCTATCGAGAAAACAGGGGTGAAAGTAGCGTCTCAGCCCAAGCCTCAAACAAGCTCAACCGTGGCCAGCGCTGCTAGCGGCAAGCCTGCCAGTACTTCTGGTGACGTGACGGTTTATCAAATAGTTAGTGGCGATGCTCTTTATAAGATCGCTCCGAAATTTGGTGTCACGGTCGACCAGATCATTGCTGCCAATCCCGGAATAGATGCCAATCGGCTTCGGATTGGACAGGAAATCAATATTCCCTCCAATTAGCCGGTCGCTTCGATTCTAGCCTAGGCAACGCTCATGTCTACTGATTCCCAGCATGATCCGGGGAGGAAGCCGGAGCGTTGGGAAACGCTTTCGCAAGAGAACTTTGCTGAGTGTCGGATTTTCGATGTAGTCACGCGGCATTGTCGCCATCCTAAGTTGGGGCATGAAAGCGATTTTTACGTTCTTGAAAGTCGCGACTGGGTAAACGTTCTGGCTCTGACGTCGAATCGAGAAGTCGTATTGGTAAACCAATACCGATTTGGTATAGACGAGACTTCTTGGGAAATCCCTGGCGGGGTTATGGACGAGGGTGAGGATCCCATTGCGGCTGGGTTAAGAGAGTTGAAAGAAGAAACTGGATACACGACGAGTTCCGCTTCTTTGCTCGGACAAGTTCGACCTAATCCTGCTATTCAAAGCAACACGTGCTATATCGTCTTTGCTCAAAACGCCCAAAAGACGGAAGCCATTGATTGGGATGCGCATGAAGAGCTTGAGATTAAACTGACTGGCATAGACGAGGTTTACGAAATGGCTTTCAGCGGTGAAATATTTCACTCGCTCGTATTGGATGCCTTGATGCTTTTTCAGCCGGAATGGGAAAAGATTAAAGCGCGCCGTCGCAGCTAATTTCCATGACCTATATTAATACATTGCAGCGCAGCATCTTATCTTAGACGCCGTTGCGACTTTAGCCGGGTTTCCTAATTGACCTGATACTGTCTTTCGTCCATTCCCGATTTCGTTCTGGTCAGCTCGTACTTATTGAGAACGCGCGGCTAGCAAGCGCCTCCCTTAGACACTGTATTCGATGAATATTTTCCAAGTTCTCTTCCAGACGTCCATTGGCAAGAAGGCTGTTATGGCGGTTACGGGGCTTATAATGGTCGGTTTTATCATTGGGCATTTGGTGGGTAATCTCCAGCTCTTTGCCCCGCCGGAAAAGATTAACGCTTACGCCCATTTTCTTGAAGGGCTTGGACCTGGTTTGTGGGCGATTCGGGCCTTTTTGCTCCTCACCCTCGTTCTTCATGTCTGGATGGCGATTAAGCTAACTCTGGAGAACAAGGCGGCTCGACCCCAAGACTATGTTTCTCAACAAACGCTGCGAGCCACTTACGCTTCTAGAACGATGCGGCTAAGTGGCTTCATTGTATTGGCTTTTCTGATCTATCACTTGCTCCATTTTACCGTCCGCGTCGAAGGCTTTGGAACGTATCCGCATACGACGCTGATAGACGGCACTCCCGTGCGCGACGTGCACACCATGATGGTCGTTGGCTTTCAGAATATTTGGATCTCTCTTTTCTATATTATATCAGTTGGCCTGCTAAGTTGGCACTTGAATCATGGTTTGGTCAGCATGTTCCAGACCGTGGGATTTAGGAGTCGGACTTGGTCGAGCTTCCTTACTAAAGCATCTGTCCTTTTCAGCATTTTATATTTTCTGGCGAACGCGGCTATTCCTGGGTCCGTCCTTGCTGGAGTGGTAAAGATTCAAAATCCGGAAGTGGCTGGTTATGTTTGCCCGGCCAAATGCGCAGTTTGCGAAGCCAAGAACGCGAAAACCTGATTTCCCACTGATGATACTCGAATCAAAGACTCCTTCAGGCCCTCTTGAATCTAAGTGGGAAAAACATATTGCTGACGGCAAACTGGTTAACCCTGCCAACAAGCGAAAATACGAAGTCATCATCGTTGGTTCTGGCCTAGCTGGAGCCTCTGCTGCGGCTACGCTTGGAGAGCTCGGCTACGCCGTCAAATGCTTCACTTTCCATGACAGTCCGCGTCGAGCCCACTCCATCGCGGCTCAAGGCGGCATAAATGCGGCCAAGAATTACCAGAATGATGGAGATAGTGTGTATCGACTTTTCTACGACACCATCAAAGGTGGCGATTTCCGATCACGTGAAGCAAACGTCTATCGTTTGGCTCAGGTGAGCGTGAACATTATCGATCAGTGCGCGGCTCAGGGCGTTCCTTTCGCTCGCGAATACGGCGGATTGCTGGCCAATCGATCCTTTGGCGGAGCCCAAGTCTCGCGTACCTTTTACGCGCGTGGCCAAACAGGGCAGCAATTGCTATTGGGAGCCTACTCGACACTCTCCCGTCAAATCGGTTTGGGTACGGTCAAGATGTTTTCCAATCGCGAGATGCTCGAGCTGGTTCTCGTAGACGGTCATGCTAAAGGCATTGTTACAAGGAATTTGAATACCGGAGAAATCGAAAGGCATTCCGCTCACGCCGTCGTCTTGGCCACCGGTGGTTATGGCAATGTATTCAATCTCTCGACATATGCTCGGAACTCTAATTGCACTGCCGCTTGGAGAGCTTATCGCAAAGGGGCGACCTTTGCCAATCCTTGCTACACTCAGATTCACCCGACCTGCATTCCTGTTTCCGGCGATTACCAATCGAAGCTCACGTTGATGTCTGAATCGCTTCGCAATGACGGCCGTATCTGGGCTCCAAAAAAAGCAGGCGACAAGCGGGCTCCTGGGGACATTCCCGAAGACGACCGCGACTATTACCTTGAACGTAAGTATCCAAGTTTTGGAAACCTAGCGCCCCGCGACATTTCTTCCAGAGCCGCCAAAGAGGTGTGCGACGAGGGTCGAGGCGTTGGAGAAACGGGGCTCGGCGTGTACCTTGATTTCAAGGACGCCATTGATCGATTGAGCGAAAGTGTAGTTCGCGAGCGTTACGGAAATCTTTTCGATATCTACAAGGAGATCACCAACGAGAACGCTTACGAGGTGCCGATGCGCATTTTCCCTGCTGTGCACTACACCATGGGCGGCCTTTGGGTGGACTACAATTTAATGAGCAACATCCCTGGCTTGTTCGTCACGGGCGAGGCGAATTTCTCCGATCATGGCGCAAATCGACTTGGGGCAAGCGCCTTGATGCAAGGCTTGGCGGACGGCTACTTCGTTTTGCCGTATACAATTCCTCATTACTTGGCTGACGTTTCCAGAGATCCTGCTCCGCCTACCAGTCACGAATCTTTTGTGGAAACCGAAGAAGAAGTGACGAGTCGAACCAAGAAACTTTTAGAAAATGGCGGAAAGCAAACGGTCAAAAGCTTCCATAAACGTCTTGGCAAGATCATGTGGGATTATTGTGGCATGGCTCGCAACAAGGCTGGTTTGGAGAAAGCGATTCAGGAGATCCCCAAGCTCAAGGAGGAGTTTTGGGAGGATGTTAACGTTCCTGGAGAGGGGAGCGAGTTAAATCAATCACTCGAGCTTGCTGGTCGAGTTGGCGATTTCCTTGAGCTTGGCGAGTTGATGTGCCGCGACGCCTTGGCTCGGGAAGAATCGTGTGGAGGCCATTTCCGGGAGGAGCATCAGTATGAAGACGGCGAGGCGATGCGCGATGACGAGAATTATGCCCACGTTGCCGCTTGGGAATTCAAAGGAGACGGAAACGCTCCTGAGCGACATGTCGAACAGCTAGAGTACGAATCTGTCAGTATGGTGACCCGCAGCTACAAGTAGCTTAATAGCTTTAATCCTTATTGTAATGAATGTAACAATACGCGTCTGGCGACAGAAGAATACGGAAGCTGAAGGTCATTTCGAGGACTACGAAGCTAAGGATTTGAATCCCAACATGTCCTTTCTGGAAATGCTGGATGTGGTGAATGAAAACCTGACCCTTGATGGCAAGGATCCGATCGCTTTCGCTCACGACTGTCGGGAAGGGATTTGCGGAACGTGTTCCTGCATGATCAATGGCAAGCCGCACGGTCCTGAGTCCGGTGTGGCGACTTGCCAGACCTACATGCGCAGCTTCAACGACGGCGATGTTATTGTCGTTGAACCATTTCGAGCAAAAGCGTTCCCAATCATCAAGGATCTAGTCTGTGACCGAGCCTCTTTCGACAAGATCATGCAGAGCGGTGGTTTTATCTCCATTCGTACAGGTAGTGCGCCCGATGCCAATGCGATCCCAGTTGGAAAGGAAGTCGCTGATCTGGCTATGGACGCCGCTGCGTGTATTGGTTGCGGAGCGTGTGTGGCTGCCTGTAAAAATTCCTCAGCCATGCTTTTTGTATCAGCGAAAGCAGGACAACTGAATTTGCTACCTCAAGGTCAGCCCGAGAAAGACGCCCGTGTTCTCAACATGGTGGCTACGATGGACGAAGCTGGTTTCGGTAACTGCACGAACCAATACGAATGCTCGGCAGCTTGCCCTAAGGCGATCAGCGAAGAATTTATCGCCAAGCTCAACCGTGATTACTTGACGGCTAGCGTGAAAAGCGTTTTCAAGCCGAAGCCGACCACAATGGTTTAGTAACCTGCTGCTTAGAAGCCTCTTAGGCTGATTTAGGGTAGAAGTGGGGAGATGTTGGTCGGCAGGAAATCTGTCCGCCGCCCTTGAGCCTGATAGTCTTAGAACAACTCGAGAGCCTGGGCGCTCTCGATAACAATCCAAGCGAATCCCAGAACCACAGTCCAAACGAAGGCTAGACCAAATACCTTCTTCACTCGCTTTGTTTTTTCGTGCCGATCCAACTGACGTTTGCGAAAGCCGCTTTGCTCAAGAAAGCTGACGAACTGAGCGTTGGTTACTTTATACTGACTCGAATCCTTTCCCAAAAGCGGCGCGTTCTTCACGGGCTTGCGGCGAAAGAGATTTTTGAAGAGGCAGAACATAGGATTTACATAAAGTTTATCGGATAATCTCCTATAAACTCAAGACTCTTGTAACGCAAAATTCGTTCAATCTTTAAGTAGGATAGCTCAAAATTTTGAATACCCTAAGCGCTATATACTTCCCCCCTTGCCAAATGGCGCTTACTAGCCTGAACTTGCCGCAATGCCGAGTCTTATGAAGATAGCTGTATGCGGAGCAGGCGCCTGGGGAACAACCATTGCTCTGCATTGGGCCAAACAGGGTCATAACGTATTTCTAATGCCGCGACGCCCTGAACATGCCACGCGTTTGCGCAGCGACGATGAGAACAAAGAGTACCTTCCTGGATTTCCCTTTTCTCGGCAGCTGAAAGTGGAGACCCTTTTTCGTACAATCCTGCCTTCGATCGATGTCGTTTTTCTAGCGAGTCCTTCCTACGCCATGCGCGATTGGTGCGAGCGTATCAAAGATTCGGTTGCAAATTCCATTGGCCGCCAACTCTTCATCAGCCTCGCCAAGGGTTTGGAAATCGAAACGGGCAAGACGCCCTGCGAAATCATTCAAGACTGCCTGCCTGGAGCAGCCGTTGGATCGCTTTCCGGACCCACTTTCGCCAATGAAGTGGCCTCTGGGCAACCCGCTGCTATGACTTTGGCCGTCGAAAGGATCAGCGATCTTGCTCAGTCCGTTCAAGATGCTGCGAGTGGACCTAACATGCGTATTTATTTGAGCGAGGATCTTCGCGGCGTGGAGCTTGGCGGATGTATGAAAAACGTGTACGCGATCGCCGCTGGCGTTTGCCAGGGACTGCGTTTGGGCGATAACGCTTTGGCGGCCCTATTGACTCGAGCTCTGGCCGAAATGGTTCGGGTGGGAACGGCTATGGGCGCGAAAGCCGAGACCTTCTATGGATTGAGCGGCTTTGGTGATTTAGTGGCGACTTGCCATGGACAGTGGAGCCGCAATCGGACATTTGGCGAGATGATTTCCGGAGGGGAAAACGCTTCGAATATCATTGAAAGGCAAAACACGGCGGTCGAAGGCTATCGCACGGCCAAGGCCTTCCATATTGAATGCCAAAACCAGAACATCGAAGCTCCCATCCTTGAGCAGGCTTATCGCATCCTCTACGAAGACAAATCTCCCAAAGAAGCTTTGTTCGATCTGATGAGTCGGGACTTGAAGCGCGAGTAGCCAATCTATCCAGCTACATTTGCTTCAGCTGTGGCAAGTTCGGCAACATCGATGTGTTTTGGAGCTTCCCCATTTGCGTATAACTGAAGGGCTTTTTCGTAAGCCATTTCCAGATGCATAACAAATCGCTTCGTATTTCGAGCCGGCATGCCTGGTCCTTCATTAATGAGCTTATCTCTGATTTGCTTCAGGCTTTCTTTATCGTCGGCTAGTTCAACGGCTAGGTTCTCGTATTCCTGATAGCTGTTGCAAACAAGCTCCGGCAAATCATGAGCCATCAGCAAATCGCTGGAAACACGGGAGATGAAAGTCTCGCCCGGATAGGCAAGCACCGGCAGGCCCATCTGCAAGGCATCATTCGCCGTGGTATGACCGCAAACGACATGGGTGTCCAAAAAGAGATCGGCAAGAGCATGGCGAGCGAGGTGAGAAGCTTTGTCCTTCCGCTTTGCGACGATGATGCGGTTTAGGTCGATGTCCGTTTTCTCGACGGCCTTGAGAAGGTTCTCAATGGCAAGTTCTGGCCGTTCGAGTAGCCAGAGCACGCTGCTGGGAACACGACGCAATATCTTCATCCAACATTCGAATACAGGACGGTCTATCTTGTAGTTCGAGTTGAAAGAGCAGAAGACGAACGCATCTTCTGGGAGATTTTCTTCCGACCGTGTTACTTCAATCTGTTCCGGTGCCTGCTCGTCGTCGCAAATCTGATAGGTATCTGGCATGTAGATCAACTTTTCTTTAAAATGATCTTCAGATCCTGGAGGGGTAAGGTAGTGATCCGTCACGAAATAATCGATACAATCGAGTCCTATCGTTCCCGGATAGCCTAGGAAATGGATTTGAACTGGAGCCGGTCGAGCAGCAACCAAGGCTATACGATTCATGGTTGTGACCCCGTTCATATCAACAAGAATATCCAGTTGATCGCTTTTCATTTTCTCGACGGCCTGCGTGTTATTGGTGTCGCACAGATCGATAAAGTAGTCGCAGGTCTTTTCGATGTGTTGGCGATATTCACTGCCATCGTCTGGGCCAATAGAGTAGGCAAAGGTTTCGAAGCGATCTTTGTCGTGTCGTTTGAAGAGATTCTTCGCCAGGTGGAACACTGGGTGGTTCCGAAAGTCGCTGGACAGGTAGCCCACCCGAATTTTTCGCTGGCCAGCATAATTCAGTTTGGGCCCCGAATAAATCGAGCATTTGTGCTTACGATTCACATACTTCTCCGTTATGCGACGTTGAAGCGTTGGGGAGATGTCCATCCTCAGACCCGTGAACGGTTGGATACAATGAGGGTTCTCTTCATCTTCCAACGAGTCTTTCGTTAAACTTAGAGCTTCTTTTTCATATTTCTCGACAAGATCCCAATCGCAAGAATGAGCGGCATAGTCTGCCATATTAATAATGGAAACCTTGTATTCAGGATCCAATGCCAACGCCTTCAGGTTATACTCGATACCTTCTCGAACATGTTGCAGGCCCATGCGGGCTACTCCATGATTGCAATACAACTCTTTCGATTTCAGTCCCTGTTCCTCGGCTAAGGTACAAGCTTTGATGGCTTCCTCGAAGCGTCCGATGCTTGAGAGGGCTCCTGCTGCTGCTACATAGGCGTGCAAATACTTCGGATCCAGTTCAATTGCTTTATGAAAGCAGTTCACTCCCTCGATTACGTGGCCCATCTCCACGAGAATCATTCCCAGGTACAGGGCTGTTTTCGCGTTGGCATGAATCGAAAACGATTTCTGGAAGCACTTGATAGCCTCAGCCTTCCTATCCGTTATGTTACACAAATCCCCGAGAATGTTGTATCCAGTTGGAGACTTCGGATTAATTTGGATGGACTCGCGAGCTGCCGCGATGGCTTCGTTGTATTTGCCAAGACTCTGCCAGGCTACTGCTAGATTGTTGATGTACAGGTCGTTCTTGCGATCGATTACGATGGCTTGCCTAAACAAGTCCGAGGCTCTCTGGTAATCCTGCAGTCGCAAGGAGATGACGCCTAAAATGTTCATTGCCTTATGGCACTTGGGATTCTCTGCGATCAGTTTTTGGCAAATGTCAGAAGCCTTTGGATACTCTTTTCTCTTGAATAAAGCGTCTGCGTGCTCGAGGAGTTTCTCTTGGGAAATTTTCATGGGTCTTATGGCGCCAGGAGCTCTTTCTCCATGGTTTCAAAACAGCCTTCAATCGCCTCCTTCAATGTGTATTCCGGCTTCCATCCGGTTGCATTCATGAGAAGGTCCAGCTTGGGTCGGCGATCGGAAACCGGAGCGAAGCCTTTTCCATAGACTTCTTCGTGAGGTTTAAACACGATATTTCCCTTGCCACGAATGGTCACGATTTGTTCGGCCAGCTCGCGTATTGAAATATTTTCTACACCTCCCACATTGATCGACTTGCCCTGCAGTTCCTCGCTTTGAGGTATTGCTATCAGAGCTGATGCTCCATCGATTACATGTAGAAAGGTGCGTCGGTCGCTGCCATCTCCATGTACTACAATGTCGCTGTCTTCGATGGCGGCGGAACAGAAGGCTGAAACGACCAATCCGCTCTTCGGATTTTGCCTGGGCCCCACAACGTTAAAGAAGCGGACCGAACACGCTGGTAAGCCATGCTCGCGACTCAGTCCTGCAATCAAGTGTTCCATCGCCATTTTGGCCGCTCCATAGCCCCAGCGGGGTTGCAATCCGAATCCCGCTGTATCGTCTTCGTCAAGAGGCTTTTCTCCTCCTACACCGTAGATTTCCGAACTGGACGTGTAGAGAATAGGTTTTCTATGTCGTAAGCATGAATCCACTACATTGAGTCCATCCTTTAAGATCTGCTGCGTGGTATCGAAGCCTTTTTTGTGAGCTAGGCCTACCCCAATCGGGCTCGCCATGTGATAAACAAAGTCCGAATCAGCGACGAGTTTGTCGAGTTCTGAACCTTCGTTAGATTGCTCATGGGTTCCGATATCCAGCTTCAAGAAACTCAGAGAAGGATTTACCAGATCGAGATTCTCCAATCGACCACTGCAAAGATTGTCGATCACAGCGACCTCCGCCTTTCTTGCTAGCAACCCGTCCACTAGATGCGATCCAATAAAGCCCGCTCCGCCGATTACGAGAAATTTCCTGCTATTAAAATACGATGTATCTATCATCCAAATACTTTTTTGCTAAGAATTTCTACCATTCAGTATAGCCTAGCTCTTCGAGCAGGTTTCCAATCTCGGCTTTCAATAGAGATTGATCTTCAGGGCTCAAGTCATTCTTCCAACGGCCAACGGAAGACTGGTAAAGCGGCTTGCTGACTTGGCTTGAGCTAGATTCATCTCCCAGGTCGCGCTTCGCTTCGTGGAATGCCAGAACCCCTTCTTCCCAGTTCTCCTCCAAGAAGGAAAATAGTTTACGCAAAGTCGCTTCTGGATCAGTGACAATATCCTCGTATTTGAGTTCACAATACCGTTTTGAGGCTTGTTGGTTTTTACCGAATTGCCTTCCTGCTAGAACGGCCTGCCTCCAGTATTGAGCTGCTTGCTTGGCGTTTTGGGTATAGGGAATGGGTTTACCGTCGGGCGACTTCCAGTCCATTCTGAGCAACGATGCCACCACATCTCTACCATCGCGAATAACATTGATGAATCGCGCATCGGGGAAGATTCGGTTGAGATGGGCGAAGAAAAACACGTTGTTGGGCGATTTTTCAGCAATGCGGCCTTTGCCGGATTTCTGGAGTAGGGGAGACAGCAGGCCTGATAGAAATTCCCGAAACAATTTATCGATGTGGGCGCTATCGACATGAAAAGCCTTTAAGAACTGAAGATAAGTTCGCTGGTAGTCCTCCCAGGATTTCGCCACCACCGGTGTTACCTTCATTTCCGGACCGCAAACTATGTTCGAGTGAGAATCGAGGATCACGCGTAGCAACGTTGTCCCTGATCGCCCCGCTCCGCCAATGAAGATGGGATTATCGATGGTGGTTGGTGAACTGAGAGACTGTGAAGGCATTGCGCTTAGTTGTAGGAGCGGCTTTATGCCGCTCCTACGATTTCACAAAGGCATCTATCCTTTTTCGCAAAAGGCTGCAAAGTCGATGGCTGATTGGCGTATGTCAATTCTGGATATATTCGCGTTTTGCACAGTTTCTACCCAGTTCTTCGGCCAGCAATCTTCTCCGGCCAAGGCTCCGAGATAGCTTCCTGCATTCGTTGTATTGCTATCCGCATCACGACCGAATCTCGCTGCGGTCAAAATAGTTTCCTTACCGTCGCCTTTTCCAAAAACGAGGAAGGCCAAGGCCAGTGGCTGTTGCTCAGCGAAGAGCCAGCTCGTGTAGGTTTTATCCGTGTATTCAAGCGGATCCACATGGTCTGGCATAGGACCGTCAATTTCGGTAGTGCATTTATCAACGAAGCAGTTGGCGTAGAGCTTCTCGTAGAGATCTACGCGAGACGTGGCTTCGCTTGCAATGGAGACGGCTCGTTCGAATAGCTTTTTTGCTAATGGTCCTGAATTTTCAATGACAGCGTTTACAACCGAATCGATGGTGGCTCCATCTCGGAAAGCTTCGACGTGGCCGGCGACTACGGAAGACAAAATATCTTGCTCAAGGGGGGCTTTCCAAATGCAGCACAAGCCTCGCGTGACTTCACCTGCCTTTGCGATGTCATCTCGATACAGAGCAGCGACCGGTTGCCACCAGCCACCGCCACCGCCTTGCGGATGATTCCGGCCATAGGTTTCGGGGTCGCCGTCACCCTTGTTGATTCTTCTCACCGCATACAGGGCGACGCGCCACCAATGCATCAGATCAATGTTATGCGGAATCCATTTCACGAACTTTGCTGCTGTGTGAGGCGGGTCCGTTTCCATTAGAAATCGAGCCAAGTCGGCCCGAATATAGGTGTCGTCCGTCACGTTGCCTGGCTCGTCGTCCAGGACGTAGCCTTGGCCAGGATAGATGACTCCAGGAGGAACCCTGGTCGGAACAAAGTCATCCATTTCCGGATACAGTTCTTGAATTCGTTTGTAATGCAGGCTTTCGATGGGACCGCCCATGGCGTCTCCGATCGCTCCGCCGTACCAACAGCCGATTAGTTTGTCTTCAAGGCTCATGTCAGTCGTTCGAAGGTTTGTTGCTATGTTCCATATGCACAACGCGTTGCGGGAAGGGGATCTCGATTCCTTCCTGGTCGAATTTGTCTTTAATATCTCGCATAAGAGAATTCTTCAAATCAAGAAACTGAGTCCTTTCGCACCAAGCTCCGATCATAAAATTCAGCGACGAGTCGCCGAACCCTTGGAAAATGATGATAGGCGACGGGTCGTCCAAGGAGAAAGGGTTTTCGTCGGCAGTGGTCTTCAGCGTTCGGATAACCTTGTTGACATCCGAGTTGTAGGCGACTCCTACATTGATATCAACACGCCGTATCGGAAATTTGGTGATATTTGAGACTTCTGTTTTAATCATTGTCTCATTTGGAATGCGCACGAACTGATTGTCGAACTGCCGCAGCTTAACCGAAAGCAGATCGATGGAGAGTACGACTCCAGTCGTTCCGCCGACCTTAATGATGTCTCCTACTTCGAATGGTTTTTCTCCGTAGAGAAAAATTCCGCTAATAATGTTGGAAAGGCTGGTTTGAGAGGCAAAGCCTATGGCAACCGATGCAATGCCCGCGGCTCCTAGAAACGCCCCAAGCTTGAAGCCAAACTCAAGCATGATCGTAATGGCGATCCCAATAACTCCTGCAAAGAGAAGAACCTTTTGGATAAGCTGCCCGTTATGTACTCCAAACTGCTTTTTACTTAGCTTTCCAATGCCCCTTGCGATGGCAAAGCAGAGCGGTACGCCGATTAGAATAAGAGCTGCGACGCGAATGGCTATTTTCACCTCGTCCACGCCCACGTTTTCCTCCACCGCTTGGCCTATTTCGCTAATATCTGCCAGGATCCTCATTATGGAAAAGGCTGAAGTAGAGATTTGAATACAACCGTATCGAGAATGGATGACGATTTGTAGGGCTTTATGGGTTCCCTCACAAGGGTAGCTCCCTTAGCTGTTTCCGGTACATTGTTCTCGTATTTCACGTGACTGGGTTCATCTTTACCGAAAAACTCTACGTGGATTGAGTTTGTCCATAGCTGATCTCGGAGCTTGTAAACCGCGAAGTGTTCAGGCCTCACCCTTATTTTTTCAACAGGCAGCGCTTCGTCCGAGCTATTCTGAATGGAAAATCTGCATACTGCTCTCAGGGGTTCGTCCGTCAGATCTTCTACGCTGCGGCGAGCTCGACTTTTGATTGCATAGCAGAGTTCGCCCTCAAAGTGGTCTCCATACCAAGTGTGCGACAGTTTGCGAGGAGAGAGTTTGTCGAGTGTCATGTATTTTCCATTACGGAGGACAGCGACTTCTATCCATATGGGCTGATTCATATAGAAGGCTATGGTCGACTCAGGTGGAACGACTACGGGCGAGCGTGTTTTAACGACTAAAGGCTTATCAGGGAAGGTTGGCCAGATGCGAATTTCCTGCGTTTCGTCGTCGAGAGCCCAGCGTTTCCAATCCATTCCTAATGGCAAATATCCTATAGCTTCCCAGGTGTTTTGAGGAGGAACAACTGGAGGGTCGTTAGACTGAGCTAACATAATATCTCCTCTAACCCGCTGCAAGTACAGGCATAAGGTATCCACATTCCAGATATATGGGCTTTCATCGCTTAGCCTAAGCGTGTCCCATCGGTTGAAAATGGAAGCGCCGTCTTCCGAAACAGTCATTTTCCGATCCAGCCCCTTCGCTTGAAGTACCAAAGAAGGCCTGTTGTACAAGTTACGCACGCCACCAAAAAAGTTGGATAAGCGAACTTCCAGCCTAATTCTGGGATGAATTCGAAATTCATCCCGTAGACGCCTGCAAGGAACGTGATGGGAAGGAACAAGCTAGCCATGATGGTTAGCGCTTTCATGATCTCGTTCATGCGGTTGGACACGATTGAGATGTAGAAATCCTGAAGCCCGTTGGCCATTTCCCGGCAGCTTTCGATCAGGTCGATGATTTGAATGGCGTGATCATTTACGTCGCGCATGTAGGTCCTTACTTTTTTTTCCACGGGCGACGTATCGTCGAAAGCGAGTTTGTTGGACAGCTCCCGCATGGGCCACATGGAGCGCCTTAAACCGAACAGTTCTCGTTTTATCACGTAGATGCTTTGCTGGATACTTGGCTTGGGATCATTCATGGCCTGTTGCTCCAGCGCGTTCAAAGCGTCGCCATAGAATTCGAGTATGGGAAACACGTTGTCGACGATAGCGTCGATTAAGGCGTACACGAGGTATGAGGCTCCGTATTTTCTAAATCGCGAATCCGGTTTTTCAATACGAACGCGGACGGGGTCCCACACGTCTCCCGGCTTTTCCTGAAACGTTATCAGGATGTCTTGAAAAAGGATGAAACTGACCTGCTCGCTTATTAAGGAGTCATTTTGAATGCGAGCCATATGGGCTATGATGAGGCAGTGGTTTTCGTACGGCTCCAGTTTCGGGCGTTGCGGCGCATTAAGGGCGTCTTCTGCAGCAAGCGTGTGAAAGTCGAACGCCTTTCTCAGCTCGTTGATAATGTAGGGATTGAGTCCCTCGACGTTTATCCATCGAATGGCGCTGGCCTCTGGTTTTTTGTGAGCCAGTAGTTCTTCTATAGTGGCAAACTGCGCTTTCTCGAAATGCTCTTTGCCGTAGTCGATGCATTGGATAGGGATGGACCCGACTTCTGGGGCTTGGTCCACTCCTTTGGCGTGTTCGATTCCCGGAGAACTGGCAATGCGAGCCGAAACCTTTTCCACTTGAGGAAGAAGCGAGTTAAACGGACTAGCTACAAGCTTAGTCAGCGATGTTAAAGCCACCCCGATTTGCGAGCCGAGAGAAGAGGGTGATTTTTTTTGCTCTGTAGCCATAGTTAGATGGCGGGAATCGCCGAAAATCCGAGAGCTGATTTTTATTTCCTCTCAGCTGATAACAGCAAGCTCATACTTATGCAGAGCTCGGACTAACTTTTCAGATCCAGAATTGTCGGTGTGAGATGCGCCAAACCTAATGTCGGGTCATGAGTTTGAACCTTCTCCTAGTTTGGCTCATCGTCATCTGGTTGCATGATAACCCCTTTATGTATTGGATTTTCCACTAACTGGTTATCTTTACCCTCGTAGTCAATTTTAGACAGAACGTGTCGAATGGCCTCCATGCGGGCCTTCTCTTTATCATTTCCTTGCACAATTACCCAAGGGCATTCCTCGGAATGCGTCGCTTTGAACATGGCTTCTTTGTATCGGGTGTACTCGTCCCATTTCATTTGAGCTTGTCTATCCACCGTGCTCAGCTTCCAGCTGGTAAGTATGCTTTTAGTACGAGCTTCGAGCCGTTTGGCTTGTACTTCTCGATCTATGGAAAACCACAGTTTTATAATGCGGATACCATCCTCGATAAGCATTTTCTCCACATGTGGAACTTGCTTTAGAAAGAGGCGGTACTGTTCTTGTGTGCAAAATCCTAATACGGGTTCCACCATTGCCCTATTGTACCAGCTGCGGTCGAAGAACACGATTTCGCCGGCATTGGGAAGCTCCTGGATGTAGCGTTGAAAAAACCATTGCCCCATTTGCACATCGCTCGGCTTGGGCATGGCTACGACTCGATAGTGTTTCGGATTCAGATGGCGAATGAAGCGAGCCACCGACCCGCTCTTGCCGGCTGAATCCCGACCTTCGAAGAGCACCGCGAGGCGATCGCCTGATTCATGGAGCGACTGCTGCATCTTGACGAGTTCCGCCTGGAGCCGCAAAAGGTCTTTGAAAACGGCGGGGCTGTCGTAGGCATCGCTAGCGACCTCCGGATTGTCTAAAGGTGATGAAGGATCCATTTAAAAGTTGACCCAAGCAAAGTTGACTGAAGCCATGGCTGATAGAGCTGATGGAAGTTTACAATGGACTGGCTAATCTAGGTGGACGCTAGTCTCGAAATGAATCGAATTGTAAGGCAATGTTTTTTGATGCCTCTCAGCTCTGCAGCGGCCAGAAAATGGGAAGAGTCAGCATAGCGATGACGAAAACGATGAAAGCCAGCGGAGCCCCCACTTTGATATAATCTGCGAAGCGATAGCCTCCGGGACCCATGACAAGAATGTTGGCAGGATGGGAAATAGGACTAGTGAAGCTTGCAGATGCGGCTAAGGCCACGGCCATCATTGCCGTTTGTGGAGCGATGCCGAGTTCGCTGCAGGATCTGAATACAATGGGAGACATAAGCACTACAAGAGCCGAAGTAGGAATAATCGTAGTGGCAATGGCGGTTATGGCATAAAGGCAGCCTATAACGAACCAGGGACCGTATCCACCGGCGAATGACATGATTCCGTTGGCCAGAAGGTCGGCGGCTCCACTGGTTTGTATAGCAGTGCCCATTGGCAACATGCCAGCGATCAGGAAGACGGACTTCCAATCTATGGCGCGATAAGCATCCTCCATTTTCAGGCAGCCGGAAAGCACCATCAGAGCTGCCCCGGAGATGGCCGTGATTGAAATGGGATACCAACCGAAGAAAACCGGTATCAAAACGGCTAGCATTATTCCGCTGGCGAGCAGCGATCCGCTTCGGCGATAAGTCTTTGATGTAACTTTAGAAAGCAGGATGAAGTCTGGGTCCTCCTCCAAGAGGGCGATTTTTTCTTGCGGGCCCATGAGCAAAAAGCTGTCCCCGAACTCCAGCTTCCTATTCGCTAAATCGGACCGATAGTAGCGACCCGTTTGCTGGATTGCTAGCAGCTGCAAACCGTATCGCTCGCTGAAGCGAATACTGGAAGGCGTTTGTCCGACGATTTTAGCTTTCGGCGAAAGAGTGGCTTCAGCCAGACTCACTTCCTCAAACTCGAGAAGGGCCTGCTCCTCGTCTTTGGGGATTTCGATCTCCAATTCCTGCAAGCCACGAACGAATTTGAGATCCTCCTTTTCGCCGTGGAGAGTAAGTATGTCGCCTGATTGAAAAATCTCGTCTGGCTCTGGCAGAAAGATCTCTTTGTCTTGTCGTTGAATTTTCAGGACATGCAGATCGAAACCCTGTCGGAGCTGACTTTCTTTGATCGCCTTTCCCGCCAGCCAGGAATCCTCGGGAATGGAAATCTCGAAAAGCCGATCCTTGATATTCCCGAAGCGTTCGATGTCCTCAGGCGTTGCTAATGAGAATTTGGAAAAGCTAGTGTCCTTTTCTAGTTCGGCGATGATAGAAATCTTTCCTTGCACAAGAAGCCGGTCGCCTGATTTCAGGACCTGCAAGGCGATATCTCGCTCTTGAAAATCGTTGTCTCTGCGTATCAGAAGAATGGTAACGCCAAATTGTTTTCGAAAATCGGCCTGCTCCACCGATTTTCCAATCAGAGAGGATCGGTCGGCAATGGTAACTTCAGCGATCGAAACGTCAGGCGTCAGTAGGGCCGCGGAACT
>JANQKI010000033.1 GCA_028281165.1 Opitutaceae bacterium
TCATGTCACAAGAAACTGAATTCGATATCGCAATCATAGGCGCGGGTCCTGGCGGCTACGTCGCTGCCATTCGCGCTGCTCAATTAGGTTTGAAAACAGCCCTTGTCGAAAAGCGAAAGGCCCTGGGCGGCACTTGCCTCAACATTGGGTGTATTCCCAGCAAGGCCTTGCTGCACATGAGCGAGCATTTCGCTTTCGCCCTGAAAGATGCTGCCGCAAGCGGAATCGAGTTGGAAGGAGTATCCTTAAATTTGGATACGGTCATGAACAAGAAGGATAAAGTAGTCGCTCAGTTGACAGGTGGCATCGATATTCTGATTAAGAAGCGAGGCGTCAGGCGTTTTACAGGATATGGTAGACTATTAGGCGAAAACCGTATTTCGATTAAAGGAGAATCCGATGAAGAAATTATCCAGGCAAAGAACATTGTATTGGCAACTGGTTCAGAGGCCATAGCCCTGGATTTCCTGCCTGAGGATGAACGCATCGTCACCAGCGACGAAGCCATTGCCTTCGATTCCGTTCCTGACGAATTGGTGGTTATCGGAGCAGGAGCCATAGGCCTTGAACTGGGCTCAGTCTGGAGTCGCTATGGCAGCAAGGTAACCTTTGTTGAATTCCTTCCAAAAATAACGGCTGGCTTTGATGACGATGTATCCAAACTTCTAGAGCGCATTTTCAAGCAGCAGGAGATGACCTTCCACACGAGCGCAAAAGTGATCGGGGCTAAGGAAGTGAATGGCAAACTGATGGTCACAGCCGAGAAAGCCGGCAAGGAGCTGCAGATACATGCGGACAAAGTTCTGGTTGCCGTAGGGCGACGTCCCTTTGCCGAAGGGCTTGGACTTGAAGCGGCTGGAGTAGAGACAGACGAAAAGGGACGCGTTAAAATAGATCAGCATTTCAAAACAACGGCTGAGGGGGTCTTTGCCATTGGCGATATCGTGACTGGTCCCATGCTAGCCCATAAGGCTGAGGAAGAAGGGGTTGCTGTAGCGGAATTAATTGCAGGCAAGGCTGGTCACGTTAATTACCACGTCATCCCCAACGTGATCTACACAGAACCGGAAGCATCCAGTGTCGGCCTTACTGAAGCCCAAGCAAAGGAACAGGGAATCCCGGTCAATATAGGAAAATTCCCGCTAACCGCCAATGGGAGAGCGCTGGCGACAGACGCGACCCAAGGAATCGTGAAAGTCATCGCTTGCGCGGAAACGGACAAGATTCTTGGAGCTCAAATCGTATCCAAAAACGCCTCGGAATTGATTTCGGAGGTTGTCACACACATGGAATACGGTGGCAGCGCAGAGGATTTGGCGAGAACGGTACACGCCCACCCTACTCTATCCGAGTCTGTCAAAGAAGCTGGGCTCGCTGTAAGTAAATCAGCGATACATGCACTTTAGCGAAGCTAAAGCGAGGTAATGGGTTCTAGGTAGCAGGTTTTCGGTTGTAGGTTTTCGGTTGTAGCGGCGATCGCTGATCGCCGATGATCAGGTTTGTTTTTCGACGATCAACGATCGCCGCTACAATTTTTTTCCTTCATCTTCTTCATCTCAAAAGAAGATGACGATAGAAAAAGATATCTACGCCGGGTAGCTACCAAGCCACTTGACGAAGGGACAGATTTCCTTCAGCTCGGTAAACGCTTCGGCCATTTCTTCCTCTTCGATGTGGCCGTGGGCATCGATGAAAAAACAATACTCCCACGCGGCCTTGCCGCTTGGACGCGACTCGATCTTGCTCAAATTCCGATGACGCTTGGAGAACACGGAGAGAGCGTTCTCCAAAGCCCCAACAGTATCATTGATTGAGACGATGAAGCTGCTTTTGAAATCAACCCCCGGCATATAGCCACTAGATTGCTTGCCAATAGCCAAGAAGCGAGTCGTATTGTCAGAACGATCTTGTATATTTTCAGCAACTACAGGAACGCCATACATATCCGCTGCCACATCGCTAGCGATGGCTGCGCAAGCAGGATCTTCCTTGGCAAGTTTGACCGCGTGCGTGGTGCTGTCGCAATTATGAAGAGAGGCCCAAGAAAGATGGGCATGCAGCCAATCTCGCGACTGAGCTATAGCCTGATCTTTTGAATACACTCGCTTAATATCTTCCAATGGAGATTGAGAGATTAGATTCTGCTTTATGGTCAGATAAATCTGGGCGCATATTTTGAGATCGGATTCAATGAACATGTCCATCGAGTGCGACACCGCGCCCTCAGTCGAATTTTCAATGGGAATGACCCCATAGTCTGCTTCTCCTTTGGAAACCGTGTGGAAGACATCGGGGATAGCGGGCGTCGCCAAATATTCGATACTCGCTCCAAATTTATTGATAGCCGCTTGATGCGTAAAGGTGGCCTCTGGTCCTAGATAAGCGATGGTCATGGGTTTTTCCAGAGCAATCGCCGCTGACATGACCTCGCGGTAAATAGCGCGAATGGCCTGATCGTCGAGCGGACCTTGATTGAGCTTGGCAAGCTTCTTGAGAACCGCTTCCTCCCGACTGGCTACATAAATGGGAGCCCCATTCTCCCGTTTGATACGACCAATCTCGGCCGCGCATTTCACACGCTCATTGAGAAGAGAAAGGATATGCTCATCGATCTCGTCGATGCGCGTTCTGAGTGGATCAAGCTCCATATGTTAACCGGCTTCCTCCTTCACGGGCTCTTCTTCGACGCTTGCCTCTGTATTCTGCTCAATAACGGCTTCATCACCAGAATTTTCACCTTCCACGGGCTTCTCACCCTCGGGCAGTCCCATATCTTTCTCGGTGACTTCGCCACGATTGCTTACTTCGCGCAACCATTCGTCAATCTGTCTTGGAGACAGCACATCTGAAGCTGGGAGTTCCTCGATAGAGCGAACGCCAACAAACTCCAAAAACTCATCCGTAGTTCCATACTGTATCGGCCTACCTGGAAGATCAGCTCTACCAACGATTTTAACGAAATCGCGCTCGAGCAGACGGCTTAACGCGCTATCGATCGAAACGCCACGAATCTTCTCCACCTCCGCTCTGACAACGGGCTGACGGTAAGCGATAACAGCCAAGGTTTCCAAAGCGGATTGAGTGAGTTTAACGGGGCGAGGCTCGTTGCGAAGCAACCTTACCCAAACACCCATTTTGGGAGAAGAAACTAGCTGGAAGCCATTGTGACGCTCGACGAGACGATAGACCTCGTCTTGCTCTTCAAGTTGTGTGGCGATTCTATCGAAAGCTTCGCGAATTTGGGTCGCCGTTACAAGCGAAGGCACTTCGGTAGTAGGCATGCCATCGGCTTCCAGGAAAGGCTGTTCGACGCTACCTTCCTCGTCTTCCTCTTCGTCTTCTATTTCAAGTTCAACCTGTTCGCCTTCCTCGTGATACTTGGTAAAGACGCGTTGGATATCCTTAACGCTCAAGGGACCGGACGCTCCGAAAAGAAGCGCTCTCAAGACTCTATCAAGACTGAATGCCATATGGTACGGGTTTTGAAAAAGAGCGACCTAAGGTCGCTGGAAAGAGGAGAGTGATTTCGACAAAGTATAACTTGATCGCAAATGATTCCTTTGATGTAAAGGGTCTCTTTTTGCGGTCCATTAGGATCGTGGCATTCGAGCTAATGGCATGATGCCAGAAAGCAATGCAAACTTTAACCTAAGCAACATTGAGCTCCTCCTCAGATAGCAAAAACCGTCCTTATTCTTCAACTGTCGTCGATGGCAATGACCGCGCCGGCGCTCGCTCCATGCTGCGCGCAGTGGGTTTTGAAGACGAAGATTTTAAAAAGCCGCAAGTTGGCATCGCCTCCACCGGAAGCGACCTGACGCCTTGCAATGTGCATATCGACGAACTCGCTGAGCATGCCACCAAGGGAGCCAACGAAGGAGGCTGCAAACCGATTAACTTTAGCACCATTACCATATCGGATGGCATTAGCATGGGAACCAAGGGCATGCGCTACAGCTTGGTATCCAGAGAAGTGATCGCCGATAGCATTGAAACGGTTATGGCCGGCGAAGGGATCGACGGCTTGGTAGCTATCGGCGGCTGCGATAAAAATATGCCTGGCTGCATGATGGCCATTGCTCGTCTGAACCGTCCCGCTGTTTTCGTCTATGGCGGCAGTATCCTGCCCGGTATCCATAAAGATAAGCCAATCGATATCGTAAGCGTTTATGAAGCCGTCGGCAAACATGCCCGCGGCGACATTGATGATGAGGAGCTAAAGCAGATAGAAACCTGCGCCCTGCCAGGTCCTGGTTCTTGCGGCGGCATGTACACTGCCAATTCAATGGCCAGCGCGATCGAGGTTCTGGGCATGAGCCTGCCTGGCAGCAGCTCGCAACTGGCGATTAGCCAGGACAAACGGATCGACTGCGAAAATGCGGGCAAAGCGGTTTGCCGACTCTTAGAGCAAGATTTAAAGCCGCGCGACATCCTGACCAAGCAAGCTTTTGAAAATGCCATCACAACCTGCATCGCTCTAGGCGGATCGACCAACATCGTGTTGCATCTTTTAGCCATCGCCCACTCCGCGAATGTGGATCTGAAGATCGATGATTTTGAAAGACTCGGGGAAAAAGTTCCGCTGCTTAGCGACGTAAAGCCGTTCGGCAAGTACCATATGTCTCACCTCATCCGGATTGGCGGGATTCAGCCCATGATGAGAATCCTACTGGATCGCGGTCTGCTGCATGGCGATTGCATGACCGTCACAGGCAAAACATTGGCTGAAAATCTAGCTGATATTAAACCGTATTCGGAAGATCAGGACATCGTTCAGCCTTGGGACAAGCCGTTCAAAGAAACAAGTCATCTGAGAATTCTGAAAGGAAATCTCGCGCCAACCGGAGCGGTCGGGAAAATAACCGGAAAGGAAGGTCTCCATTTTAAGGGTACAGCCAAAGTCTACGAAGGCGAGGAAGACGCGCTACAGGGTATCCTGCGCGGCGACGTGGTGAAAGGAGACATCGTGGTGATTCGTAACGAAGGCCCCGTTGGCGGACCAGGCATGCGAGAGATGCTCTCGCCAACCTCGGCTGTAGCGGGACGTGGGTTGATCAACGATGTGGCCTTAATCACTGATGGCCGTTTCTCGGGCGGAAGCCATGGTTTTGACGTGGGCCACATTACGCCAGAAGCCGCTGTAGGCGGACCTATCGGTATCGTGCAAAACGGAGATGAAATTGAAATCGATGCCGTCAAAAACACGATATCTCTCAATATCTCCGAGGAGGAATACAAAACCCGTATGGAAGCCTTCACGCCTAGAGGTCCTGGAGAGCGAAGAGGCGTCCTCGGCAAATACGCCAAACTGGTTGCTTCGGCTTCTGAGGGCGCCGTGACCGATAAAGGGCTGTAATTCAACTATGAATTATGAAGGAGAATTTATGAAATCATTATTTTGCTGAAACACAGACCTTGTCTAATATTTTGTATCCATAATTTGTAACTTCTTATTCGCGGATTTTAAAATAATGTCTTGGGAATCTTTCACCTCGAACTGCTTCAGTTTCCCTGAAGTTTCTATTGATCTCGACCTGAGTCGGCTCGGCTTGCCAGACGGTTACATCGAATCGCAAGCGACTCGCTTCGAGAAAGCTTTCTTGGCAATGAATGACTTGGAGGCAGGAGCCATCGCCAATCCAGACGAAAATCGAATGGTGGGGCATTATTGGCTTCGTGATGCTGGGCTGGCTCCCAACGAAGAAATTCAAAGGGAAATCGAGTCTACCGTTCAGCGAATTAAAGCGTTCGCCGCCGATATCCATGCCGGAATTATTGTCGGACAGGAAGGATCCTTCACTGATGTTCTTGTCATCGGAATCGGAGGCTCGGCTTTAGGCCCTCAATTTATAGCCCACGCTCTAGGTTCGCCTTCATCAGACAAGGCTCGTATCCATTTTTTAGATAATACGGATCCAGACGGAATGGACCTCGTCCTAGATGGGCTTTCAGGTCGATTAGGTACTACCCTATCAATTGTTATATCAAAATCGGGAGGAACGGCTGAAACGCGCAATGGAATGCTCGAAGCCCAAGCGGCCTACAAACAATCGGGACTGGATTTCGCCAAGCATGCCGTGGCCATAACTGGCCAAAGGAGCAAGCTTGACAAGGTTGCCGAAACAGAAGGTTGGCTAGAACGATTCCCCATGTGGGATTGGGTTGGTGGCCGTACCAGTGTTTTGGCTACAGTTGGCCTGATTCCTGCCGCTTTACAAGGAATCGATATTGATGCTTTGCTAGCAGGAGCTCGATCGATTGACGTCCAGACGCGAAAGAGCGAATTGAAAGCGAATCCTGCCGCCTTACTCGCTTTAGGGTGGCTTTACGCCACGAATGAAAAGGGCGAAAAGGATATGGTCGTTCTACCCTATAAAGATCGTCTTCTCCTTTTCTCCCGCTACTTGCAGCAATTGATCATGGAGTCTCTGGGCAAGGAATACGATTTGGAAGGAAATGTCGTCAATCAAGGCATCGCCGTCTACGGCAACAAAGGGTCGACCGACCAGCATGCCTACGTGCAGCAACTAAGAGAAGGCGTATCCAATTTCTTCGTTACATTTATCGAAGTGCTCAAGGATCGGTCGTCAGAATCCATCGAAGTGGAGGAAGGTATAACGTCCGGCGACTACTTGCAGGGCTTTTTGCTGGGCACCAGAGAAGCTCTAAGCGAAAACGATCGTCCTTCGATTACCATTACAGCCAGCGAAGTAAATGCTACTTCAGTAAGTCGCTTGATCGCTCTCTACGAAAGAGCGGTGGGCTACTACGCTACTTTGGTAAACATCAACGCCTATCATCAACCAGGCGTTGAAGCCGGAAAGAAAGCGGCGGGAACGGCGATTGAGACTTGTCGCAAAATTTCTGCAAAGCTCAAAGAGCTGGAAGGCCAATTTCTCAGCGCGCCCGATCTGGCAAACGCAATCGAAGAGCCAGAAAACGCCGAACTCGTCTACAAGCTAGCAAACCACATGGCGGCTAACGCGAAAGATGGTATCCGAAAATCGGATAACGTAGTCTGGCATGAAGCGACGTTTGGGATTGAGAAATGAAGCATTAATCGGGACTACAGCGAGTACGACATACTTTCTAGGCGAATAAAAAGACCGGCCTTCGAAAAAAGCCGGCCTTCATAACTAAACGAATCCAAATTGGCTATTCCACTCCAGCGAGAGAAACATAGTCTGGATCTTCCTTGCCGTTGCTCCTCAAATAAGTGCCGACATAGCGGCTAACGGCGGCGGGAGCTCCCATGTTGAGATTCTTTCCTATCCAAGGATTGGATACACTCGTATGGTTCTTCAAGTAGGCCGCGATAGCAATCTTCCAGGTGGCCGACTTGCGATCTCCCGAGACGTCGTCAGAATCCTTGCTTAAGCGATCCAGGCATTTTTCCAGAAGAGATTCCCACTCCAATTCGTTGATCTCCCTCATGGAACTGCCACCCCAGTCCTTGATCTGGCTGCCTTCTTTGAGCTTAGCCACCATCTGTTTTTTGTAATCTTTAGAACCGATCACCCAGCCGGAAAGAAACTTGCGAGGCGTAATGTCGTCCTTGTCGAAGCTTTCCTGAACGTTTATCAGATGATTCCGATACATCGGCCAAACACGGGCAGGATCTTCGTAGAAGACACCCAAATGCTTCAGCCAAGGTTCGCAAAGCAAGGAACTGCGCATTGGACCGCGATGGGCGTACTGCGAGTAGCTGAAACAGTTATAGGAATCCATATTTTCCCATTCGCAAAGCTTTAGTCTAACGGGACTTAAGTGGACGAAATCAACCGCGGAGAGCAAATGGTGATTAGGCTCAATTAACTGAGCCTTGTAGCGTCCGCTGAAAATGTGACCGCTGGAACGGCGTCGGAGATTCAGCCTGTTGCTGAAGGCGCTTTGCAACCATTGCATGCCTTCAGTGAGATTTCCTTTGGGAGTCTCGATAACGAGATAATAGCGATTTTTCAAAACCGCATATGCAAAGAGACGCCATCCATTGCGGCGACAGGCCTCTGCCAACGCTTCCTGAAAAAGCGCGGCCCCATCGTGCTGCATGAATATCCGTCTTCCATCGTCGCCCCTATTGAAAATGAGGTAATGGGCGCCCGAGAATTGAAGTCGAGGTTGACGTGCCATATGATTCCAGTTGGTTCCTGGCTTTTGAAGCTGTCAAAGTTAATGGCATCAGCCTGACAGGAATTTTTGATAAAATTTGAGATAATTGTATTTCATCCTTATTAATTAAGAACATAAACCACAATCACTTGCAGACTTTCTTATCAACGCGATAAGAGGTAATCTTCCGGTAAGCTCTAGGGTCACATTGATATAAGAAACCGACTTTTTTTGTAAAAAACGAGAGTCCAGCTCGAACAGGCGATGGAATTCGAGTGAGGAAGAATATACTTTGCAAAATAGAAAATAATTAACACGCTGACCTTCTCTCACTTAGAGCTAATCAGTTTTGGCTATGAAAATGACGAATACGCTCCTCTATATAATAGCTGTTCTTGGAGCCGTACTCTCAGGCATCTTCTACTTTTTGACTGAGGCAAATAAACAAGACCTTCAAGCGCAGCTCGATCGGATGCAAAGCTCATTGGGCTCGCAACGAAACGAGGCTCAAGCTCTCCAGCAGCGCAACGAGGAACTGCAAAAAACACTCGAAACGAAAACCCACGAGCTTGAGGAGGCAATTTCCAACAACGCCATCCTCACAGCTAGAGCCAACCAATTGAAGCGAGAGACCAGACGCTTCAGCGATGAACTCGACCAGCGCATTGATAAGGAAGAGAAGCTGCAAGGCCAAATCGTAGATCTTAACAGACGCGTTGCGGAATTGAGGGCCACCACCGTGAGCGTAGACGAAGTTGCTCAATATCAAGAGGAGATAGCCAAACTCGAAGCAGAGATACTTGAGCTGCGTGATTCTCGGCGAAGCTTTCCGGGATCGGCAGCTAGCGCGATCGACGAAACCAAAGCAGCCCCAGCGAATCTCAAAGGAAAGATCCTAACAGTAGGGCCTCAATCCTCTTTCGTTGTCGTCAACGTGGGATACAACGAGGGCATTCGCCTTTCTCACGGTCTGAATATCAGGCGCGGCGGAGAACAAATCGCTCGATTACAAGTCACGGAGGTAAAGGAAAACTTGAGCATCGCCCACATTTTGCCAGAATCCCTCACTAAAGATCCCATAGCGGGAGATATTGTTACCAGCAACTAGCCTCGACCATTTTAAAATCGAACCGCAAACAAAATGAAAAAAGTCATTTCAATCATCCTCGTTACAGCCTTTTTGACGTTACCTTTCTTCTTCACTGGCTGCGCTGATGTGGATGAGTCCACCATACCTTGGAGCCGACCTAAGGATTGGGAAGGCGGCGTTCCTGGCCTTGGTGGAACCATGTAACCTGAACTGCAAGGCAGATTGAAGATCTCTGCTTAGTATTAGTATGGCTGGTGGGAATACATCTCTCACCCCACAATCCGGTTGCCTGTACGTTGTAGCCACTCCGATCGGAAACATGTCCGATCTATCGGAACGGGCCAAATCGATTTTGCAAAATGCAGATCTGATCGCCTGCGAAGACACTAGGTCCACTGGGTCTTTACTAGCTCGCTTGGGATTCAGAAAAACGCTCGTTTCCTACCATGAGCACAATGAAAAGGAAGCTGCCGCCTCAATAGTAGAGAAGCTACAAACTGGAGAATCGGCTGCTCTTGTATCCGATGCAGGAACACCAGGAATTAGCGATCCCGGATTCAGACTAGTACGCGAATGCCGAAGACAAGGGATTCCCGTATCCCCTATTCCAGGACCTTCGGCGGCCATTTCGCTTTTAAGCGTAAGCGGATTGCCAACCAATGCATTTCTGTTTGTCGGCTTTCTGCCTCCGAAAAAAGCAGCTCGGCAAAGATTTCTGGAAGAAAATCGCAATTTTAAGTATTCAATTATTCTTTACGAATCTTGTCACAGGATAGAAAAGCTTTTGGGCGATATCCTGAACACACTGGGTTCGAATCGCCAAATATGTGTGGGACGCGAGCTTACGAAGAAATTCGAAACAATCCTGACTGGTCCCGCCTCGCAGGTCGTCGAAAAACTGAACTCCTCAAGCAAAAAAGGCGAGTTCGTCGTGGTCGTTGCTCCGGAAGGTTATGAACTCTAGCAAAGGCAAGACTCCCTGTGTAGCTATCATAGACGTAGGGAGCAATTCGATAAAGCTACTCGTGGCTGGCTTGAATACGGATGGCTCAATCGCTACGCTAAGCTATGCAGCCGAAGAAACACGTATTGGCGAAGGCATAACTGGATCTCCCCCTCGGATATCTGACACCGCCATCGCGCTAGCCGCTGAGGCAATTGCCAGGTTAGCCAATAGGGCCAAAACGTTCGATCCGATCGCCATAAAGGCAGTGGCCACCAGCGCAGCTAGGGAGGCTAGCAATCAAGATCAGCTAAGGGAAGCTGTCCAAAAAAATGCCGGACTAGAACTCTCCATACTTTCGGGAAAGGAAGAAGCCGACTTGATTGGCCAAGGCATCCAATGCGATCCAAGGATGTCGTTGATTCCTGATTACACGTTGATCGATTTAGGAGGCGGTTCACTAGAACTGGTACAGTTCACGGCAAACGAATCAGTCTTCTCCCATAGCTTTCCGCTAGGATGCGTAAGAATAGCTTCGCAATTCGTGAATGATAGAACGTTGCCTCTGGATCCGGAGATCGAAAGAAAGATCGCCACTCACACGCGAAATCTAGTAAGCGAATTCATTCCTCAACAAGCGGGTACGTCGACCGCCACCACCGTTTTGACGGGGGGTACTGCTACCATAGCCTCGAAGCTAATCGGGAGCTACACTATCGATAGATCGACTCTGGAAGCGTTCCACAGAAAAGTCTGCTCAGCAGATCTCTCCACCCGTATCCAACTTTTGAACATACCAGAGCCAAGAGCCGACGTTTTCCCCACAGCCACGACTATTCTAAGTTCAGCGCTCGATCTGCTTGGCAGCAGTCATATTCTTACCTCGCGTTACAATCTTCGCTACGGTCTAGCAAAGCAACTTCTTAGCGACAACTAAAGACTTCGTCGATTTCGTCATTGATCGCCAACCCTTAGCCATCATTACTAGCGATCTTATGTCAGCCGTCACCTTACGATCCATCAACAAGGCCAACTACAAGGAATGTCTCAATCTCAAGGTAACCCCCGACCAAGGGCCAATGGTGACAAACATCTACAAGAGTCTGGCAGATGCCTACGTCGATTCATCTATGGTTCCGCTTTGCGTGTACGACGCATCCCAGAGAGGCTGGATCAGCCCGCAACAACCGATGGTCGGCTTCGCCATGTACCAAGTGGAAGCAGGCTTGGGTTTCATTTTAAGCCTGTATATCGATCATCGCTTTCAAAGAAAGGGTTATGGTGAAGCGGCCGCTCGAGAAATGATCCGGAGATTAAACCTCAATCCTGATGTTGAAATCATAGCAACGAGTCACCACGAAAAGAATACAGCCGTAAAAGCTCTCTTTCAAAAGCTAGGATTTGCTCCTTGGGAAATCGAATGGGCGAAGAATGCGCCAAACGTCGATTATCTATATCTAAAGAAGTAGTGTACTCTACTTTAACAAATCGATATCAATTTCCGAAAAGATGCCGCTTTTTCGAATCGCTTTTATCGCCATCTTTCTGATCACCTTATGGTTTGGGCTTTATCCGTTCAATTTCTTCAGCGAAAACGATGTTATCTGGAATTCGGATACAAACAAATTCGTTTTTAACAGCTCAAGCCTGGAAAGGGAATCCCATAAAAGGGGTCTAGCGTTTACTACAGAAACGCTCGACCTAAGCGGATGGAAGGAAATAAGCGTTCTTCTAGAGCTCGAGCCGCATAAAGTTCCCGAAGGCCTGGGAATGATACTGACACTGAACGATGAACATGAGCAACCCCCGATAATGATTGCCCAGTGGAAAAATCACCTCGCTATACGAAGCCGGAGATTAGCGGAAAACCGAGAAATCCCCTACCAGGAAAGAGGTTTGCGCGACTGTCTATTTGACAATGAAAACGTATCCATACTACTGGTCTCAAACGAAGAAGGAACTTCATACTTCAAGAACGGAAGGCTGGAACAGAGGCGTAGCGCGTTCCATTTGATAGACGGCGCAAACCCCTTTTTCGGAAAACTTGTCATTGGAAACAATGCTCATGGGATTCGGCCTTGGCATGGAGCTATCAAGCAGATTCGCATCTACAACAAGGAGATCTCAATCAATCAGCTAACCGACACTTCGATTCAACCGATCATCTCTTACGGCTTCGTAAAGCCAGAATTTGAACAAGTAGAAAATCAAGTCTCCGAAGCTTACAACTTGAGAGTTCCAAAGCGATTCAAGCCTGTATCCAGAGAACGGATGACACATCCAAGAAGTTTCGACCGAGAATTCAAGTGGCTGAGCAGAGACAACATCATCAATGTAATCGGCTTCATGCCTATTGGCCTTTGTGTGTTTATTTTTCTAAGACGTACCAGCCTCAATCTGTTCATGATCGTTATAGCTACTGGGGTTCTCGCATTTTTTTTCAGTCTCTCGATCGAATGGCTTCAGATACTAATGCCGACTCGCGATGCGAGCTACCTGGATTTGCTATGCAACACGACGGGCGGGTTTACGGCAGCCGTTCTAGGAACGCTTCTGCGTCTCAAGCCAGTTCAGCGATGAGAACAGGTCCTCAGCCGTTCGCATCTGCATGACAAGCAAAGAAACCCAGCGGAGATAGAATCAGGGACAAAATCTGGAACATGGCAAAAGCAAGACCGGTCGGAGAAAAACTGAGTAGTTTTACTCAGCCGCCCGTTCGCTACGCTTGGTTTTCGCTTACGGTCTATTGATACTAATCGATACGCGTTGCGGCTTCAACGAGATCGCGACCAGGTGGGTGAACTAAACTTGCATTACCGATCATATCAGCTAAAATATGAAGTATCAGTTGCCGATCAGGTTTATTGAGTTGGTATAACGATTTGTTTTAATGATTAAGCTAATTTGAAGAAGGGGAAGGTGAATGACATGGAGAATGTAGGAAAACAAATAAAAGCTACGGCCCTTGCCAGCCTTGCAGGAGTGTTAGGATACTCTCTCGCCTCGGCGGCCGAATATGCGTACGACGCAGAGCTTGAGGATATAGAAACAGAGATAAATGTAGGCCAAATGCCGATTTTTCCCCAGAACCTAATCCAGAGCGGCTATACGGAAGGGGAAGTCCATATCATTGTAGAGATTGATCACCATGGGGAGTTGAGGGACTACATGGTCGTCTACGCGAGCCACCGCGACTTTGCCAGGTCAATCGAATATGTGATCGAAACCTGGGATTTCACGCCACCAAAATGGAAGGGCGAACCCATCTCTATCGTTCGAGGAGTGGAAGTAAATTTCGCCGCAAAAGGCGCTCTTATAGAATTCAACCTCTCCTCCGGCCTGTTTGAAAATGTTTTCAACCAAGGTAAGAACGTTTTACGGAATAAGTACACCTTAGCGGAGATCGATGACCTTGACGCATATCCCCAAGTGATTCACTCGCAAAACCCTTTCATTCCACTAGAAATTCTGGAGCAAGTTGAGGGCAAAAAAGCCGTTTTCACATTCTTTGTAGACACCCAAGGCAACGTGCGTATGGCAGCCCTGAGCAAAGCCGACCCGAACATCGACAGTCGAGCTTTGGTAGCCGCGCAGGACGCTCTGCATGAGTGGAAATTCGAAACACCCAAATCCAAAGGGCGACCCGTCGCCATTCAGCTAGCCCAGCCCTTCTATTTCAATCCGCGGGGCCTCGCCAGCAACTAAAGGCTACACTTCAAAACGCTTTTTGAAGGCCGCATAGCTCATGACGAGCATGCGGCTTTTCTGCGCCTAGATTAAGACGGTTACTGAAGGGCTTAAATCCTCTTTGGGGTATAGATTATCAAAACAACCCGCCTAAAAAGCGGCTCTAGGCAGACAATCTTAAGGAAGGGATTTAACATGAAAAAATTGTATTCAGCATCTACCATCGCAGCCATGCTGGCCATAAGCTTTAGCGCCGTCTTGCAGGCAGATGTATTCAAGATCGCCAATCAAAGCATTGAGTTGGAAATCGATATGAAGCCGATGCCGATCTTTCCCTATTCGCTTGAAAGCGCAGGCATTTATAGCGGATCGGTTCTTCTCGTCTTCGAAGTAGATCACTACGGAGAAATACGGGACTATTTGGTAACGGAATCCAGCCATAAGGCTTTTGTCAGATCGGTGGAAAGCGTGGTGGAAAAATGGGATTGCTCCGTACCGAAGATGAATGGAGAACCAGTGTCTATTGTAGCCAGCCTCGAAATCAAATTTTCGAGAGACGGAGGCATCGTCAGCATGAATGTGGCAGGCGCAGCCAACATGCGCACCTCATTCGGAAAGCTTCTCGAAAGGAGAAAGTCTTTGATTTCGCCAATCGACAAGCTGGACAACTATCCTCAGCCCATTACGAGAGTCGATCCTCTCGTCTCGCGGGAAATAATCGACAACAACAAAGGCAGCAAAGGCATCTTCAAGTTTTACGTGGATAGCGAAGGCAATGTGCGTATGCCAACCCTTCTACGCAGCGAAGGCGATCTCAACGTGGATATGCTGTTAGCTGCTCAAGAAGCTCTACAGCAATGGAAATTCACACCTCCAACGGTCAAGGGAAAACCAGCTATGGTTGAGCTAGCGCAGCCGTTCGTGTTCAAGGATAGCGGCGCTTTAACAAGCAACTAGAACGGATTGTAGAAAAATTAAACCTGGAACAGTGGCGCTTCTTTGAAGCGCCACAATAATGATAAACATATCCAAGTAAACACTACCAGAGCCTCGCTCCCTCATTCCTAATCTCTGGAGCCCACCGATCAGGAAAGTGTTTAGAGAGCTTCTTCTTGACCTTCGAATACGCTGCCAGATCAGCTAGATTAAAGAACTCATAACGATCGGTGGCGTGATCGAAAAGCTCCTCCGTTCCATCGGCGTAGCGAATATAGCGATACTGCTCGTCGCGAACCGCCACGCTTCCCGGACCATGAGCCATGACCACGGGACGCTTCCACTTCTTCCGAGCAGGCTTCTTAAGCAGAGGGCTCAGATCGACTCCGTCCAATCTTTGAGGAGGCTCTTCAAGATCGCACAGTGCCACCAGAGTGGGATAGATATCGACCAGGCTGATCGGTTTTTCGCATCGCTCGCTATCCGCGCTGTATCCAGGAACACGCATCATGACCAGAGATCGCGTAGCCTGCTCCCAGAGCGTTGCCTTGCCGATATGATCCTTTTCACCAAAGTGGTATCCATGATCTGACCACAAAACAACTATGGTATCCTCTGCATGAGGGCTGGCCCACAAAGCATCAAGGATGCGTCCCACATTCCAATCGGCAAATGTCACCGAAGCCAGGTAGCCATGCAGGAAATCTCTATAAGCTTTCTGGTCGTTGATCTTCTTTAGCCTGTCTCCAACTTGGGCGAACTCGATTCCCATGGGCCGAGCATCGTCTAGGTCATCGCGAATACGCCCTGGGGGCCTGGGCAGTCGACTTTTGTTATATTCATCAAAAAAGCGGCGAGGAGCTGTCCAGGGACAATGCGGTCGATAGAGTCCTAAAGCCAAAAAGAAGGGTCTATCATGCGACGATTGCAAAAACGCAATAGCCGCATCGGTATTACGAACATCAGGAAAATCTTCATCCGGCCCATTCCAGGCTTTATAGGAGAAAAACCTCGAACCAATCACCTGCTCGCTTTCTTCGGGGAATGGTCCAAAACCACCCCCATAGTTCGAATAATCGTCCCACATCGCATCCATCCGCTCTTTCCCCGGCCCCTGATGGAAAAGCTTTCCCGCCCCAAATGTCTTGTAGCCATTTCGCTTAAAGCACTCGGGTATCGATTCCATGCCCTTCATTTGTTCGTGAGGCCATGTCGTAGGCTGATTATAATAAGAACCAGTGCTCCAAGGATTCTTGCCACTAAAGGTCGCTGTCCTGGAGGGAACGCAAATTGGAGCTGCGCAGTAGCCTCGCTCGAATGTCACAGCCTTTTGCGAAAACTGCTGAAGCGAAGGGGCCTTAACGTTGGGATAATTGCCCAAAAGCGGGTAGTCATTCAAGTCATCGACTACCAGAAAAAGCACATTCGGTTTTTCGGCCGCTAGATTGGAAGCAAGAAAAAGAAAGGCAAAGGCCAGCCAACTGAAGATAGAAGCGAGTCGTTTCATAGTTCTAACCGGACGAGGGAGGGCAATTGCCTGATCGATGGACCGCTCTGTCAAAAGAAAACGAAACGGGAAGTCATTCACCGATTCAAACCTGAGATGGAGGCATTGATCCCTCACGGAAGCCGAATCGACAGGCGTCTCGGTTTGAACAATCCAAAAATAAGAATAACACCGCGATTTGAATAGGGTTATCACCTTTGAACAACAATTTGAATCATTTATGAACATATTATTGAAGTTAAAAATAGCCAATTTAGGTTCATTTTTTATTCGCTTTATCTAAATATTCCTCTAAACAACTTCAAAAACGATGCTAAATACAATTGAACAACCTGGAAAGTCCTACTTTGAAGTAGGAGCCGTCTCAAAAATAACAGGCTTGTCGCCACATACCATCAGAACCTGGGAGCGACGTGGATTCATTAAAGCTGCCAATAGATCGGAATCTGGCCGAAGGCGCTATTCACAAGATCAAGTTGAACAGCTGGCTTTAATGAAGAAGCTCACCGACCAAGGGGATGCTATTAGCGCCTTGTCGCAGCTCGACCTGGAAGAACTTCGCAAGCGCCTGCTTGAATACCATAGCGGACAAACCGCCGCTACTCACGAAACGCGAGGCGAACTGTACATCCTGACAGAAGGCAAGCAGGCAAAGGATTGGCTTGCCTCTTTGTCATCAAGATTCAAATACAGTCCGAGCGAGGAAGGCCGATACGATCTAGTCGTGATCGCTATGGATGCCAATGCGGTAGAAACGCGTCGTCGCGTCAGTCTAGCTCGTCACGAACATCCCGATACACCAATAGCTCTGATTTACGACTTCGCTCCAAGAGAGCTGATCAAGCAGTTTTCCGATGCAGGGTATTTCCTCATAAGATGGCCAACCCCTAAAGAAGTCCTGGAGCACTACATTGTCGCAGCCATTGCCAACGCCAGCCATCAAACGGAACCGATTGGCATGGAAGACGGTACGGTTACAGGAAGCGCGCCGCAGAGAGTCTTCTCGGATCGCCAACTGACCCTTATCGCTTCGACCAATCCGAACATCAAGTGCGAATGTCCACATCACATCTCCGCTCTTGTCGCAAGTCTCGCCTCTTTTGAAAACTATTGTCGGCGTTGTGAAATCGAGTCTCCAGCCGATGCGGAAGTTCACGCTCATCTGGGCTATGAAATAGGCAAAGCTCGTTCATTGGTAGAAAACGCCCTGCTCTACCTGTGCGAAAAGGACAACCTGGAAATACCCAAAGAGGAAGCCTAAGCTTTGCATCCGACTCCGAACAGGCCAAAACTAGCCGTCATCGGCACTGGAATCGCGGGTATGGCGACAGCCTGGTATTCTCGACATGACTACGATGTCGATTTGTACGAGAAGAATAACTACGCCGGCGGGCACACCAATACGGTCCACGTGAAAGAAAACAGCCAAAAGATACCAGTTGATACCGGCTTCATGGTTTACAATGAAAAGACGTATCCAAATCTGGTCCGTCTGTTTAACGAACTAAAGGTCGAATCGATGGATACTTCGATGTCCTTCGGCCTGCAGAACAGAATCCACAACCTCGAATTCAGCTGCACCAACCTGAGGACCTTCTTTGCTCAAAGAAAAAATCTAGTCGATCCGCGTCACTGGCTCCTCTTGCGTGAAATCATTCGCTATTTCAAAGTAGCCAATGAATCTCTCCAAACAACTCAGCCCAGCTCTCTGACCATCGGAGAATTCCTGAAGCAAAATCGATTTTCGCCATCGCTGGCCAACAAGTTTGTTCTACCGATGGCCGCAGCCATTTGGTCTACCCCGCCTGAGGGAATTTTCGACTATCCCGCCTCAACCTTGTTGAGATTCATGAAGAATCACCATCTTCTTGGCATTGGAATTCAACTACAATGGAAGACTGTCAAGGGTGGGAGCGACAGTTATAAAAAGCGCATACTTGAGCCCCTCAAAGATCGGATCGAACTCGATTCGCCGGTCACGTCCGTAGCTCGAGAGGGAGACCAAGCCATTGTCAGAATCGAAAATGGGCAATGCAAACCATACGATGCAGTAGTCATCGCTTCGCACGCCGATCAAACCCTCGCCATGCTAGACAGGCCGACGGCCCAAGAGGCCAGGCTGCTGGGATCTTTCAAATATAACAAAAACCCAGTCAAGCTTCACTCAGACGAGTCCGTGATGCCTAGAGAACGTCGAGCATGGGCATCATGGAATTTTAGGTACGACCACTCTACAAATACACATCCGAAGGCTTCGACCCATTACTGGATGAACAATCTCCAGAAGGTATCGGAACAAAAGAACTATTTTGTGAGCGTGGATTATGATGAAAAAGTGGACGCTGAAAAGATCCATTGGGAATTTGAATACGAACACCCCCGCTTCGACCAGGCTGCAATTAATGCGCAGAAATCCCTGCCGAAACTAAACGAAGAAGGGCCGATTTTTTTTTGCGGGAGCTATTTTAGGTATGGCTTCCACGAGGATGCCCTGTCCTCCGCCCTAGAAGTGGTTCGAAAACTTGTCGGTCTTAGGAGAACGCCAAATGAACTCGCGACTGTATAGCTGCAAAGTAAGCCATAATCGGATACATCCGAAAAGGCACGCTTTCGCTTATCGCATCTTCATGTTCGCCTTGGACATCGATGAAATCGACGATGTTGCTAGCCGCCTGAAGCTGGTAAGTCGGAACAAGCGAAACCTCTATTCGTTTCGAGACGACGATCATTGGAAAGAGGGCAAGAAAAACATTCGAGCCAACCTGACAAGCTATCTTCACGAGCAAGGAATGACCGAACCGCTAGGACAGATTACTCTAGTTACTCACCTGAGGACCTTTGGACACATCTTCAATCCAGTATCCTTTTATTTCATACGTGGAATCGAAGACCAGCCGCTTTGCGCCATAGCCGAAGTAGCCAACACCTTCAACGAGCAAAAGCTGTTCGTTATCGGTTCAGAATATTTCGCCAAAAGCCAATACAGAGAGAAACAGAGTAAGGAATTCTATGTTTCTCCCTACAGCGATTTAGACACGGAATTCAGCTTTATCCTAAGCGAACCCGATGAGCGTCTCGCTATTTCGATCAACCAGTCGCAGAAGGGTAAAACGTATTTCTTCAGTTCGCTAGTTGGCGAAAGGAGAGAACTAACGGATTGGAACCTCCTTAAGTACACTCTTCGCTTCCCCTTTATAACGCTGCAGATCGTTGGAGCGATTCACTGGCAGGCTCTTAAACTCTACTTCAAACGTATTCGCGTCCGGAGAAAAGCGGCAAATCCGGAACTCCAAAAAGGGAAACAAGTCTACCTGCGGAAACGCCACCATTTTATTGATACAGCACCCAAACACCGATTGAAAAATGAACTCAGTATATGAACGCGCCCTCCTCCGGGCCTTTCAGAAGGCCGAATACGGATGGCTTACCATCATCTTTCCTGACAACCGAAGAGAAACCTTCCGAGAAGACTGCGCGGCGCCCGAAATAAAACTCCATATTAAAGACGAGTCGGCATTCAAAGACATCGCTCTAAGAAATGACATCGGCCTGGGCGACAGTTATTTCAACGGAAAATGGGACACGAACGACCTGACAGGATTCATCCGCTGGCTCATAGCCAATAGACCTTTCTTCGACTCAACCCCAGAAGGAATTTTCGCGAAAGCCGCTAAGCAAGTCTTGCTGGGATTGGAAAGAATTCAACACGGCCTCAATAAAAATTCAACTACAGGAAGCAGGAGGAATATTGCGGCTCACTACGATCTTGGGAATGAATTTTACCAGGCCTTTCTGGATCCTTCGATGACCTACTCATCGGCCTTTTTCGCTGCGAATCGTATGAGCTTGGAGGAAGCTCAATTTGAAAAATACGATCGAATCTGCCGCAAGTTGGACCTGTCTTGCGAAAACCATTTATTAGAGGTTGGCTGCGGATGGGGCGGGTTCTCCATCCACGCAGCGAGAGAATACGGTTGTCGCGTTAGCGCGACAACCATCTCCCGCCGCCAGTACGAATTCGCTCAAGAAAGAATCGAAAGCGAAGGCCTGGGAGATCGTATTGAACTTCTCCTTACCGACTATCGCGACCTGCAAGGAAAATTCGATCGCATCGTCTCAATAGAGATGATCGAAGCAGTTGGTCATGCATATTTGGATGCCTACTTTGCCCAATTTCACCGATTGGCCAGCGAGGATTGCCTTCTGGCTATTCAAGGAATCACATGCCCAACTGCTCACTACGACGGCTATTGTCGACGGGTGGACTTCATACGAAAATATGTCTTTCCTGGCGCCCATTTGCCATCGCTTGGCCATCTTGTAGAATCAGCCAGCGAAAACGGCTCGTTCGAAATGATGCACCAAGAAAGCTTCGGTCTGCATTACGCGAAAACGCTTAATCTCTGGCAGCAGCGCTTCAATGCTAACTGGCAAGCGATCTGGCCTCTAGGGTTCGATGAAACCTTCCGTAGAAAATGGAATTTCTACCTGAGCTACTGCGAAGCGGGATTCCTGGAAAGACACGTAAACGTCAGTCAGATAGTATTCTCGAAACCAGACGTTAGGGCATATTTGTACGAAAAATTCAACTACAACAACAAGGAAAACGAAGTGGTTGAACGGCAATTGGCGGAAAGCTTCTGATGAGTCTAACTTGGCAGATTTTTGGCGGGTACCTGCTGGTCGCGATAGCCATGGCTTTAGCTTGGTTGCGAGCTATCCAGATAAACAAAGCAGGAATTGTCGACGTGGTTTGGACATTCGCCCTCGGCTTCCTAGCTCTATTCTATTTCGCGACTCTAGGAACGGAAAATATAGGAGCGCGTCAATGGATCGTACTCGCTCTTGTCATGGCATGGTCGCTACGATTGGGTTTCTACCTGCACCGACGCGTTGGCAGCGAGTCGGACGACAGTCGCTATCATACTCTGAAAGAGCACTGGAAGGGAATCGCTAACATAAAGTTCTTCACCTTTTTTCAACTACAAGCGGTTGCCGACAGTTTTCTCAGCATAGCTTTTCTCATCGCCCTGCGAAACAACGTACCCTTTGGCTCGGTTTGGGATTGGATCGCTATTCTAATCGCAGTTACAGCGGTTGTCGGCGAGGGGGTCGCCGATCGCCAGCTGAAGCGGTTTAAAGCCAACCCGGCGAACGCCGGAAAAACCTGCCGGGAGGGCCTTTGGCGCTATTCGCGTCACCCAAACTATTTTTTCGAATGGGTCTACTGGTGGAGCTTTCCATTCTTCGCCATCCATTCCGATTGGTTCTGGATTACGCTGCTTAGTCCCCTGGCCATGCTTCTCTTGGTTCTCAAAGTAACGGGTATCCCGCATACCGAACGCCAAGCTTTAAAGCGTCGAGGCGAAGACTACCGACGCTATCAGAATGAAACCAGCCCATTCATCCCCTGGTTTACCAACACTTCCAAGAATTGAAATAAATTACTGAATACAAATGAACGCTATAAATTTTGCAGAAAACGGAATGCTTCCCTACTGGCTGATTCGCTTTGGAATTAGGATGCGACTGCGTCGCAAGCTAGCCTTGGAGGCTCAAAAGAACGATGCTGAAAGGGTAAAGTTTGTCGAGGATTTGGCTCATGCTCCCATTGCCAAAGACACGGATAAAGCCAACGAGCAACACTATGAGCTACCAACCGAATTCTTTCAGCTCGTACTAGGGCCGAATCTTAAATACAGCGCCTGCTATTGGCCAGAGGGTTGCCAAACATTGGCCGAAGCCGAAGCCCTTTCTCTTCGTCAAGTCAGTCTCAGAGCGGAAATAAAAGATGGCATGAAAATACTCGATATGGGGTGCGGTTGGGGTTCTTTTTCGCTTTGGGCGGCCAAGCATTTCCCGCAAGCCGAAATCACCTCTGTTTCCAATTCGCGAATACAGGGAGACTTCATCCGCAATCTGGCTAAGGAACGCGGCCTGATGAATTTGGATGTCATCACGGCCGATATGAACCATTTCGATCCAAAAGCTAAATACGACCGTGTAGTTTCGATCGAAATGCTAGAGCACATGAGAAACTACGATTCGCTATTTTTACGAGTCAGCCAATGGATAAAGGATGACGGGAAACTCTTTGCTCATGTTTTCTCTCACGGAAAATACGCCTACGAATACAATGACAAAGACGAGAACGAGTGGATGGCTAAGCACTTTTTCACGGGAGGAATCATGCCCTCGCATTCGCTTCTGCCAAGTTTCAATCGTGATCTTGAAGCGCTGGAGTCGTGGAAGCTAAATGGAGTTCACTATCAAAAGACCAGTGAAGCTTGGCTGCAGAATATGAACCGGAATGAAGAACGGATTCTAGAGATTTTCGCCGATTGCTATGGCAAGGATATGGCAACGAAATGGATGTGGCGCTGGCGGCTCTTTTTCTTAGCCTGCGCTGAACTTTTTGGATACAAGGAAGGTAGCGAATGGGGCGTATCCCATTACCTTTTCGCGAAAAAACAGAGCTAACGGTTTGAAGGAAATGATAATCGTTTTAACATTTTTCATCGTTCATTGGTACGCGAGCGCCTTCGCTCAGAGCTTTTTCCTCCATCGCTACATGTCGCACGGCATGTTTAAGATGAGTCCGTTCTGGGAGAAATTCTTCTACTTGTTTACTTTCGTGGCCCAAGGCTCGTCGTTTCTTCATCCAAAAGCCTACGCCCAACTGCATATGGAGCATCACATTCACAGCGATACGGAACACGATCCGCACTCGCCCCATTTCTTCAAAGATCTCTACAACATGATGCTCAACACCTTTCGCGTGTACATGGACTTTCGCTTGGGCAAACGCCAAAGCGCATCGCCTCATATCCAAAGTCTCAACACATGGCCTCTGATCGATAGCCTAGGCAATAGTCTTCTGATTCGCATCGGCTTTTGCGGGCTTTATACCCTAGTCTACGTCCTCTACGCTCCATCTTTCTGGTGGTTCATTCTCTTACCCATTCACTTTCTGATGGGACCCATTCATGGGGCATTCGTCAATTGGTGTGGCCACAAGTACGGATATCGCAACTACAGCACAGGCGATCATTCGAGGAATACTTTTTTGTGGGACCTCTTCTTCTTAGGAGAAACCTTTCAGAACAATCACCACCGCTACCCGAATAGAGCGAATTTCGCTACCCGCTGGTTCGAATGCGATATTCTGTATCCAGCGATTTGGGCACTAGACCGCATGCGTGTAATACGCCTCAGTTCACGATGAAACGCGTTTTCATAGCTTTATTGGCAGCAGGACTTTGCTTTTCCCCAAACCGAGCAGCTGCCGCAACTGAATTCCCCGAGTATCTAAAAGCAGACGAAACGCGACTGCTTAAGTCGGGCGAGGCTACATTCCGCTTCTTGAAGCTATTCAAGGCCTTTGACGCGGCTTTGTATTTGCAAGAGGGTTACAGTGCAGACCAATTCCCGGGCGATTTCCGGTTTTCGCTTAATCTTCGCTACCACCGTCCTTTTACGCGTGATCAGTTGATAAACAGCGCCGACGAAATTCTGAATGATTTGTATCCAGATGAAGTTCTGCTAGACTTGGATGAGAAAATTGAAGCGATCAATCAGGTTTATCAAGACGTGTCCAAGGGAGACCAATACACGCTTTTCTATGATCCTGATTTAGGCACACAGCTTCTGTTGAATGACGAACCCCAGACAACAATTGAAGGCTTCGATTTTGCTCAGGCCTATTTCGCCATCTGGCTAGGGAACCATCCGGCAACCAAAAGGCTAAGCAAGGCTTTATTGGATCAAAGCTAAAACGCCATCACCAAAGTGAGTGAGACGATCATTGTATGGTTTCGCAAAGACCTTCGACTGGAGGACAACCCTGCCCTTTTCGCAGCAATCAAAAATGGCAGTTCTGTAGTACCATTATACATACATGATGACTTGAGAGAGGGAAAATGGCCACTTGGAGGCGCCAGTCGATGGTGGTTGCACCATGCTCTAATAGATCTTCAAAAGCAACTAGAGGAACTTGGCTCCAAACTTGTCATCCAGATCGGTCCAAGTGGAAAAGTCTTAGACGGAATTATCCGAAAAACGCGCGCCACAGGCGTGTACTGGAATCGTCGTTACGAACCGGATTTGATTGAGAGAGACTCAATCATCAAAACGACCCTTAGAAAGAACCTCATCGAGGCCAGAAGTTTCAACGCATCCCTGCTTTTCGAACCCCATACTATACAAAATAAATCGGGGAAACCCTTCCAAGTCTTCACTCGTTTTTGGAAGCATTGTAGACAATTGCCCATAGATAAGCCGGTCGTGGCGGAGCTTGAAAAACTGAAAAGCCCTTCGAAATGGCCAAGATCCGAATCGATAAAAAAGTTAGGACTACTTCCAAGCATCAAATGGGACTCGGGGTTTTACGATCGCTGGACGCCTACCCGTAAAGGCGCAGCTGAGCGCCTAAAGCAACTCGTTCAAGAAAAGGCTAAGACCTATGCGGAAAACCGAAATCGTCCTGATCTTCCCCATACATCTTCACTATCTCCCTACCTTCATTTCGGACAAATAGGGCCACGCGAAATATACCATGCTATTTCAGAGGCAAAGCTCCTCAATCTCTATAGCCCTCAGGTGTATCTATCGGAAATTGGCTGGCGCGAGTTTTCCTATCACTTGATCTATCATTTTCCGCAGACGCCGGAACTCCCTCTTAGAGAGAAATTCGCCAACTTTCCATGGAAGCGAAGAGAGAAATTCCTAAAAGCATGGCATCGTGGCGAAACAGGCTATCCGATCGTCGACGCAGGAATGCGCGAACTCTGGCACACCGGCTGGATGCACAACCGAGTTCGCATGATTACAGCCTCTTTCCTGGTCAAGCATCTGCTTCAGCCTTGGCAGGAGGGGGCTGCTTGGTTCTGGGATACGCTGGTTGACGCCGACCTGGCAAACAACACCCAAGGCTGGCAATGGACGGCCGGATGCGGAGCCGACGCTTCTCCTTATTTCCGTATTTTCAATCCCATTACACAAGGTCAGAAATTCGATCCTGAAGGCGTCTATACTAGGCGTTGGGTACCTGAACTCGAAAAACTTCCCCTCAAACATCTTTTCGATCCTTGGACAGCAGACCAACCGACTTTGAATACGGCAGGTGTCCAGCTTGGCAAAACCTACCCAAAACCTATCGTAGACCATGTCGCGGCCAGAAACAAAGCATTGGATGCTTTCAATAGAATAAAGTAAGAATCATGGCTATTTGGATACATACATGGTCTACTTTTGCCCTGACCGGTCTCATATGGTTTGTCCAAATAGTGCACTATCCTTTAATGGAAGCTTACGAGCGACGATGGTTTACCGTCCATGCTCGCAGACACGCCAAACTTACAGGCTATGTGGCTGCTCCGATAATGCTGGTTGAACTAGCAACTGGCTTCTACCTGCTGTTTACGCAGTTTCAGTCGAGCCTGATATCGCTCGGCATGCTACTCGTGGTATTGATTTGGATTTCGACCTTCTTCGTTCAGGTGCCTTTGCACGCCCGGCTGCAAAGGCAATACGATCCAGCAATCATCAAGCGGCTTGTATTCAGCAATTGGATCCGAACGGGTTTCTGGAGCTTAAGAAGCCTACTGCTAATTCTTTTTCTGACAACGAATTCTTAACGGAAAAATCCTGAGACTTAATCCAGCTTCGCGATCGTTACATTTCGAGCGGACGCATTTACGAACAACGCGTTCCCATCAACAGACATCTCTCCGCCCCAATGCACCGAAGCTGTTGTTAAGGCATCCTGACCATTAAGCGTAATGGTCGCGGCGATATTTTCACGAGTCGGGTTCGCCACCCAAAGCCAGAGCCCGCCTTCGCCTTCATGAATACGAGCTTTTAATCGAGAATCGCTCGATGAAACTCGAGGCTCGATTCCAGCAAAGCGAAGCAATTCTGCCCAGATCGATGGATCGCGATTTTCAGGATGACTGCCATAACCGTAGCCGCACATCGTACCCAACAGACGGGTACGACCCTTTCCATATGCGTTATCAACTGCGGCCACACGACCATCATCGTAGCTCCCCTTGGCTTCCCCAGATTGAGCCTCATAGGCCTGCATGAAAAGAGCGCCCCGAGCGCGAACACCAGCGACATCGAGCTGAAGATCCGTCAATAGATCTGGCGTGAATTCGGCATAGCTTTCTTTAACGCCGAAAAGCTCATCCAAGCCGAGGTTGGGCTGCTTGACTCCAACACGACCCGCATCGCCAAAATATCCAGGACAACCTTCGCTTATGAGAACGCCGCCCTGCTCTACATAGCTCTTCAATTTATCAGCGCTTGCCTGTTTCAGCATGGCAGGAAACGGCAAGTAGATAGCTGGATAGCTCTCAATGTCATCGATGTGTACCCAGTCCGCCTGAATATTGTTGTCAAAGAATCCTTGATACGCCCCTTCCATAGAACCCGAATAGAACTCCGTCTCGCCATTTCGCAGAGCGTAGGTGAAAATCTGCGACTCGGGAGCGTAAACGATGCCTATTTCTCCTTTAACCGGACGCGACTTCCACAGTTCCGCTTGCTCAGGGGCCGCTACCCACTTGGCAATCTTCGAAGACATTGCTGAACGTTCTGTTCGAGATCCATCGAGATCGTAGGGACCAAAAGCTCCAAAAAGCGGTCCATTCAAAAGCGGTCTCCAACGCAAGTACATCGACCCACTAGCCCCAGCCATATAAGCAGCCAAGTGCCAATACTGGATATCGTCAGGCGAAGCGATACGACCCTCGTCACGCGGTTTTCCAACCACATTTTTCGCCATCCATAACGGTCCCGCATAAGACTCGGCATGCCAGAATGGCTTCCCGCGACAAGCCGCGCGAACCAAGTCCATAGCGTGGAACTGCTTCCATGGCTCATCGCCATGACGACAAGATCCCCAAGTCAGCCCAAAGCTTTCAACTTCAGCAGCGGCTCGCCAGTCATCGCCCGCGCTAGGAGCAGCCCGATCAAAGGTTTTGGCAATGCCATGAGCCGTAATCGGATGCTTCGAATCCAGACTGCGAATCAGATCGAAACGCCATCGCATCATTTCGTAGGTACGATCCAAATGAAACTCCTGCCAGTCCATAACATCTGGATACACTCCAAAATGTTTTGGAGGGTTGATATTATCCCAATCTCCCAAGCTATGACGAAACCAAGCATTGCCCAGAGTTTCCAAGTCTCCGTATTTGTTTTTTAACCACGTTCTAAATTTTCGAGCTGTAGCCTCGCCGTAGGAAAGGGGAACATTACACTCATTCATGATATCATAGCCACCTAAACCCGGATGATCCCGATAGCGCTCGACCATTGCCTTGAGAAAAGCTTCAGCTCGTTCCTTGATTTCAGGGTTATCCAAACAGAGATGATGAATGCCGCCTACAGCGCAACTAACGTGCATACCGGCATCCATCACACTGCCATCGCGATTAATGTGTCTCATGCTTTCATAGCGCCGGCCTAGCCATTCCGGAGCAATGACCAACATATCCGCAATCACTGTCTTGATTCCATTTTTGGCAGCCAGATCAAGCTGGGCATCGTAGTCGCTCCAGTCATACACGCCTTCCTTAACTTCGATAGCCGACCAAATGAACCAGTGCCGAAACACGGTGTACCCGTCTTCAGCAGCCACTTTGTAGTCACGTTCCCAGTCTTCCTTAGGCGGATAGGACTTGCGAAAATAAACAGCTCCAAACGGAAAGTCGGGAAATGGATTAGGCTGACCGGTTGAAGAAAAGGGAGGACGGATGGAAGAGGGATCGGTACTCATGATTTTATCGAATGCGATGAATCAACAACTTCCCCAAAAAGGAAGCCAGAGAAAATCCGAAAAATTCTAGCGACCCAAAGACAGTCGGTTTAAGGAATTCGACCTGGCTGAAAGTCTTTAAGAAACCTGAGGCTGAGTCAGCGTTTCCTAGCCAGATACAATCCATCGCCCACCATGAGCATACTGGCATCGACCCGGTCGTCGTCTCGGATTTTCGCGTTGAGAGCTCGAATCGCAACGGTGTCTTCATCATTGATGGCTGTGTCAACAACGCGGCCTCCCCATAGAACGTTATCCAGAAGAATCATACCGCCTTGTCTAACCAGCTTTAGACAACGCTCGTAGTAGGCATCCATATTCACCTTGTCCGCATCGATAAACGCCAAATCGAACGAATCCGCTTCTCCCTGCGAAAGCAATGTATCCAAACTTTGAATCGCATCTCCAATTCTTAGCTCGATTTCATTAGCAACACCCGCTTCCTCCCAGTATTTTCGTCCAATCCGAGTCCAATCCTCACTCGCATCGCAAGCCACCAATTTTCCGTCTTCAGGCAATGCTTCAGCCACGCACAATGCGCTATAGCCCGTAAACGTTCCGATCTCCAAGGCCTTCTTAACTCCCAGGGCCTTCACCAACAGCGCCATGAACTGGCCTTGCTCAGGAGTGATTTGCATGCCGCCTTCCGGCAAATTCGCAGTCTCTTCTCGGAGACGTTTCTTGATGTCAGAATCGCGTAGCGAATTAGTTAGCAGGTATTCAAATAATTCCGGATTCGTGTCAGGAGCGGCCTTTCCCATTCCTGCTTTATTGGACAGATCTCCGTTGTTTTCGCAAAACAATAATAGGTACGACATTCACTAAAAACAACGCCAGGCAGATCCAAACCGTCTAACCCAACGCAAAGCTCCATCACAATCGCCAAACCAACCGAAACTGGCAGCCAGAGTAGCGCCTCCTTTTCCCTTGAACTACCACCTGCGGCGCCTTCGGATGAAACCTGCCATGAAACCCTCATATCTCGCAGCTATAGCTCTCCTCGTTTCTTCTCTTTTCGTGTCTATCGCCTCCTCTTCTGAAAATCTGCGAAAGCGATCCGAAATTCGGATACGCGATCCCTATGTCGTGGCCCACGAGCCCTCGAAAACCTACTACATGTATGCCTCGATGATGGTAACAAGAGCGGATGGGGAAAAAGTCAGGGGGGTCGGCGCGTACCGTTCAAAAGACCTTCAGCATTGGGAAGATGCCATCACTGTTTACGAAACGGCCGACGGATTTTGGGGCCCTGACGCGATTTGGGCGCCAGAGGTTCATGAATACAAAGGCAAGTATTACCTCTTCGCCACCTTCGCGTCCAACGATCCACTACCCACTTCTCCCAAGCGCCGACCGAACATTAAACGAGCCACTCAGGTCATGGTCGCCGACGGTCCGGCTGGGCCTTTCAAAGCGTTTTCCAATGTACCCCACACACCGCAAAACTGGATGTCGCTCGATGGAACGCTTTGGGAGGAAGAGGGCGTTCCCTATATGATTTTTTGTCACGAATGGTGGCAAATCGTGGATGGGAGCATGGATCTCGTCCAACTCACGCCGGACCTTTCTAGCGTCGTGACGCAACCCGAATTGCTTTTCTACGGATCCGAGGCGCCCTGGTCCCGAAGCATGAGAGAGGTGGGCAACCGGCCAGTACATGAGCGTAGCCATGGATGGGTGACGGATGGCCCTTTTATTTATCGCACCAAGACAGACCGGCTTCTTATGATTTGGTCGAGCTTTGGGATCCAACGCTACGCCGTTGGCATGGCCTACTCGGAATCAGGCAGCATAAAGGGTCCTTGGAAACAGATGGAAGAGCCTCTCTTCAAAAAAGACGGCGGGCATGGCATGATCTTCAAGACCTTCGAGGGGCAGCTAATGCTTTCGCTCCACCAACCGAATCGCAATCCAGAAGAACGAGCTCATTTCTTCAAACTAGAGGATGCAGGCGATCGACTGGTATTGGTTGAGGAGCTTCCTTTCGAATAGGTTGGATATCGTTCGCGATCGTTGGCGGGGTTTGAAAACCAACCCTGCGAAAAACTCACAGAGCAGCGTAGAGGGAATTCCTGTGAAATTCCTAGTTAATCGTTGAGAAGCTCGACCGTTCTATAGCTGTCCTTGTTCAAGACCCCAATCTAAACACTCTCCAACTCGTCCTATGCCAAAAGTTCTATTCGTTGATGATGAAAAACTGAATCTCGATATCTTCAAGAGCCTCATGGAGAGCGAAGATGAAGATTGGCAAACACGGTCGGTAAAAGACGGCGAGGAGGCTAAACGCGTTTTAAATGAATGGGTCTGCGACGTCCTAGTGACCGATTTGCTCATGCCCAATTCCGATGGGATTGAGCTGCTTGAACACACTCGCGAAGAGTATCCAGATATTACGAGGATCGTGTTATCAGGTTGTTCGGAAGACTCGATGGTTGAAAAAGCCGACAAGCTTTCCCACGCCAGACTGGAAAAGCCCTGTCGACTGGAAGACATCAGGCATACCCTACGTCAATGCCATCGCTTGAACTCCGAATCGGAGAACTAAGGAGCCTCTTCACTACCAAGTTTAGGGCATTTTTTCCTACTTTAGCCTATTTAGTTGACTCTTCTAGAGGGAGCTACTCTTGCTAAAGGATGCCCCAAGAAGAACCCTTTCTCGACTATAAAGACCCCGAATGGGTAGCGGAAAAATTGGGACTGGAGAAAAACACAGTCTACAAGTTTCTTAAGGATGGTCGTTTGCCTGGCCTGCAAATTGGCAGGAAATGGCTCATCTCTGAAAGAGAGCTAGCCAACTTTCTAGAAGCGGAAACGGCTTCGCAAACAGCGGGAAGACGCGATGGCGTCGAGGGTTGGCTTAACAAGGTTCGAGCCCATTCCAAAAACTTCACAGGCAACGCTATCCAAGCCCTGGTGAAAGCTCGCGAATTTGCCATCGATTTCGGTCATTCCTACGTCGGCCAAGAGCACATACTTCTGTCTGTTTTGTATTCTCCAAAATCGGTCGCCTTCAAACTTTTCGCTGAACTGGGTCTCGATCCCAATGTCATGCGAGACGAGCTGATCGAGCAGATGGATCGCGATTTAGAGATGCGAACCAAAACGCTGGACTTGACCAAAAACGCGTCGCTTGCTCTGAAACAGGCCTCCAGCGAGGCCAAAGACCTCGGCCACACTTGGGTAGGCGCCGAACACATTATTTTAGGAATGCTCTCGGCCAAGCAAGGATTCGGCTACGAGTTTCTCAAGAACCAAGGGCTCACCAAAGTGAACTACATGAAATAATCGCGGC
>JANQKI010000276.1 GCA_028281165.1 Opitutaceae bacterium
CATTGCTCTTTACGACATCAATTCAGATCAAGCCCTTGACGCTAGCGAACTTGAACAAGCGGTTGAATCCATGTACGCCAAACGCAATGCCGCCATCAAATCGCGCAAAGCGAGACTAGAAGAGAGTGGCGTCATTCCCGCGAGCGAGGTCACAAGTGGAGTCGTTACCATGTATCCAATTCCCGAAGACGCGGCGATTTCCCTGCTGAACGATCACGACGCCAATCAGTCAGGAGGCCTAGATGTAGCAGAACTGATGGGATCTATGAAGACAATCCGCAAGATGAGCCTAACCACTAAACCACGTCCGACCGAAAGAATTTTAGAGGTAAGTACAGATCAGCAAAGCTGATTAAAAGTCGCAAAGTGGGAATACGGAGCCGTTGCCTGGGGAGGCAGCGGCTTCTTTGCGTCTCGATAAGACCTTGAGGTGAAACGTGGCGTCCCCGACACGTTTTTACTGGTCAGCTTGTACATTGTACACGAAGCAAACTACCTAGGGCCCCGCATTCAGTTGGATTCGAAATCTGTCTGAAGGTTCGGACATAAACAGATTAACGTTTAACCCGTTGAAAATAAGGATCATCTGGATCCAGATGCCTGTCTTGCGCGTAGAAATAGAAACCACGTTCCTTTCTCGCAGGCATCCATGTCGATCATTCCGAGAAGGAGCGACCGAACTGATCAAATTCTTTGCGTTATCGACAGAGCCCAATCATGGCTCAAACTTTCTTCATTATGAATCTACCTCGATTTATACTCTCTTCGCTGTTTGCCCTATGGCTTGCGGGGATGGCTCCTCTTGAAATTTCAGCCCAACCCAGATTTCCCCTTCCCAGTCCTGCCTCTAATCTGAAGCAGGTCGTTGGCATAACGGATATTGAGATCGAGTACTCTCGGCCTGGCGTGAAGAATCGCGTTATCTTCGGGAAGCATGAGCCATACGGCGTGGTTTGGAGAACAGGGGCAAACGCATCCACTAACATTAGCTTCAGCAATGACGTCAGACTTGGGGGCCACCTTGTCCCCGCGGGAAAATACGCTCTCTATACTATTCCCGAAAAGAACGACTGGACGATCATTATCTATAAAAACAGCGAGCTGTGGGGAGCCTTTTCCTATGATCCGAAAGACGACTTGGTCCGCTTTAAGGCTAAAACTATTAAACTCGATGGACTTGTAGAGACATTCACCGTAAGCATCGGCGACCTGCGCGACGAAACAGCGAACATCTATCTAGATTGGGAATACACGCGCGTCGTCATTCCGTTGGAAGTGGATACAAAAAGTCACGTCTACTCCCAATTGAAGACGGAGATGGGCAAACCTGAATCCCAAACCGTGGGGACGCTCAATGCGGCGGCTGTCTTTTATTACGAAAATGGCCATGATCTCGAAGTCGCGCACGACTGGATCACAAAGGCCAATAGTCTGAGAGAAAAGCCGGCTTATTGGATGTACTACACCCAAGCTCAAATTGAGTCAGAGCTCGGCATGATTAATGAAGGACTTTCTTCCGCTCACAGAGCCTTGATTTTAGCGAAAGAGGCCCGGCATCCCGTTTTTATCGAAAAGTGTCGCGAGCTTATCGAAAAACTGGATTCCGCAAATTGAAGGCATGATTCCCGCTCTTCAATCGTTGTAGCTTTTCGAAGCGACCATAAAGTATGATCCTTCTACGCCTAGTTTTTATTCTCTGCATCGTTCAAATCTCTACGGTTCACGGAGCAACGCCCTTGCCTCAGCAAAGAAGCTCTTCCGAAATAGAGTTGGCCCTCAAAAAGTTGGGGGTCATGGGGCGAGTCTTGCATGTAGCAGCCCATCCCGACGATGAAAATACACGCCTCATCAGCTATTGGTCCAATGGGGCTTTATACGACGCCGCTTATTTGTCGCTCACCCGAGGCGGAGGAGGTCAGAACTTGATTGGGCCTCAATTGGGTGAAGCTCTCGGTCTGATCCGGACCCAAGAACTGTTGGCTGCCCGAAGAATCGATGGGGGAAAACAGTTCTTTACTCGAGCTAGGGATTTCGGCTTTTCCAAATCCTCCGAAGAAACCATGAAAATCTGGGGGCACGAAGATGTGCTTTCCGATGTGGTCTGGGTGATTCGAAAATTTAGACCAGATGCGATTGTAACCCGTTTCTCGCCTCAACCCAGCCGTACCCATGGTCATCATACAGCGTCTGCTCAACTGGCCCTCGAAGCCTTCGATTTGGCAGCCGATCCAAATGCATTCCCTAAACAGCTCAAGTATGTGGATACGTGGCAGGCGAAACGAATTGTATGGAATGTTTCCGGCTTTTTCTTTCGAGCCCAAGGTCGAGCCTTCGATACGACAGGGCTCGTTCCTGTCGAGGTAGGAGATTATAATGCGTATTTAGGCAAGTCATACGGGGAAATCGCTTCTGCCAGCAGAACGATGCACAAGAGCCAGGGCTTCGGCTCCGCTATTTCTCGTGGGAACAACACGGAGTACTTCCGTTTGCTCAAAGGCTCGCCCCTCGAAAATTCAGTGATAGATGAAATCGATAAATCTTGGAGTCGTTTCGCTGGAGGCGATGAGATCGAAACGGAAATCCAAGAAATTCGGACTTCTTTTGATACAAGCGATCCATCGGCCTCAGTCGCCAACCTGCTTGAACTACGCAAACGAATCGTTGCCTTGCCTCAAAACTCAAGGATCACATCAAAAATAAGCGACCTCGATCAAATCATCGCTAGTTGCCTAGGGCTTCACGCAGAAGCTTTGAACGATTCGCCTGTTGCCAATCCAGGCGAGACGTTGGATCTTCGTATCCAAGTTATCAATCGATCCCAAGTTCCCGTAGCGCTAAAAGCCGTAAAGTCTCCCAACACCGGCAAAAACGACTCCCTGCATCAGACGCTCGAAACAAATCGCATAATTGAAAATGCCTTTCAACTGGATTTATCTGAAAGCAAGAGCATCTCGCAACCACACTGGCTAAATCAATCTGGAAACAAAGGAAGGTACGAAGTCGCCCACCAAAGGGATATCGGTCTGCCCGAGAAATCCGCCACTCCTGAAGTCGAGGTAGAGTTGGTCATCAACGACACTAGCCTAACCTACTCCATCCCCGTCGAGTTTAAAACCGTCAGCCCTGTCAAAGGAGAGTCCAGAGAAAAAGTGGAAGTAGCTCCTGCTGCCTTTGTGGAATTTTCCTCTCCGATGTACTTGTTTTCTAATGACAAACCGAAATCCATTCAGGTCAAGGTATCGACAAATGAAAACTCAATGCAGGGAACGCTTCGACTGAGCGCTCCCAAAGGGTGGCAAATCAGACCCAAGGAACGAGAACTGATTTTAGAAAAAAACAACGGCGGGCTTTTTGCTGACTTTCTGGTCACTCCGCCCAGCGAGTCAACCGTCGGCGCGCTCGAAGCCGTTTTTGAATCTTCCAACCGTAAGTATAATCGAGGAAGAACCGTTATCGAGTACGACCACATTCCCAAGCAAACCCTGTTTCCCCTCGCTCAGTCACGCATCGTAAGCGAATCCATCAAGAAGAAGGGAAATCTGGTTGGCTATCTGGAAGGAGCAGGCGATGCCATCCCACAGAGTCTGAGAGAGATCGGCTATCAGGTTGAAATGTTGGGCAGCGAGGATATGAATGAGCAAGCCCTGACTCGTTTTGATACGATTATTCTGGGTATCCGCGCTTACAATACAGTAGACAATTTAGATAGCTACTTGCCTAGTCTATTTCAATACGCTGAAAATGGAGGCACTCTTATAGTCCAGTACAACACGAATCGCTCGCTCAAAGCGCAACAACTGGCGCCCTACCCGCTACGCCTTTCGCGAGATCGCATAACCGATGAATCGGCTCCCGTATCCATCGTCCAACCTGATCATCCCGCTCTGCTTAGCCCAAACCGCATCACGCAAATCGATTTCGAAGGCTGGATACAGGAGCGCGGCCTGTACTTTCCAGATCGCTGGGACGAAGCTTTCGTTCCTTTGCTCTCGTCGTCAGATCCTGGAGAAAGTCCAAAAAAGGGAGGACTGCTGGTGGCAAAGTATGGGGACGGCTACTTTGTGTACACTGGCTATTCCTGGTTTAGACAGTTGCCAGCCGGTGTGCCAGGCGCCTATCGTCTTTTTGCCAATCTAGTTTCGCTGGGAAATTAATCCAAATGATCCCCACTGAAGAGAAAGAAGACCAAAACAGCCAGCCACCGCTTTTCGGAAGCTGGCCCAAAGCCTACTGGTTCGTCGTCCTCTTTTTCGTAGCCGAAGTGGTCCTCTTCTACTTCTTTACGAAACTCTATTCGTGACTCCGCTAGATTATACCATTCTTGTCGGGACACTGCTCACGATCGCCCTTTATGGCATGTGGCGCACGCGTGTTGCAGGCGACTTGAATTCCTACTTGAAGGGAGATCACACGATCAAGTGGGGAACCATTGGCCTTTCCGTAATGGCCACTCAAGCCAGCGCCATCACCTTCCTCTCCACTCCTGGACAAGCCTACACCAGTGGCATGGCATTTGTGCAAAACTACTTCGGGATGCCATTCGCCCTCATCATTATCTGCATCTTCTTCATCCCCATCTACAAGCGACTCAAGGTGTATACGGCTTACGAATACCTGGGGCAACGATTCGACAGAAAAACGAGATACCTAGGAGCATTCGCCTTTCTGCTGCAAAGAGGCTTGGCCGCTGGCATTACGATTTACGCCCCAGCCATTATCGTATCCACTATCCTTGGATGGAATCTAGATATCACCATTTTCCTGGTAGGGACCCTTGTGATAATCTACACCGTCTCTGGCGGAACCAAAGCCGTTAGCATCACGCAGAGATACCAAATGGCCATTATCCTGATCGGCATGTTCGTGGCCTTTTGCATGATTATCGCTAAACTTCCAGAAGACATTTCATGGCGCCAAGCCGTTTCGGTAGCCGGCGTCATGGGCAAACTGGAGGCCGTCGATTTCTCCTTGGATTTCAACAAACGCTACACCTTCTGGTCGGGGATCCTAGGAGGTCTTTTTCTTTCATTGTCTTACTTCGGGACCGACCAATCGCAAGTTCAGCGCTATATCGCCGGAACCTCGACAGCAGAGAGCAGATTAGGCCTCATCTTCAACGCTGTAGTCAAGATTCCCATGCAGTTCTTCATCCTGTTCGTGGGTGTAATGGTTTTCGTTTTTTATCAATTCGAACGACCTCCCATCTTTTTCAATCAGGCGACCCTGGAAATGGTGGCCAACAGCGAATATGCCAACGAACTTGAATCGCTAGAAAGCCAATACGAGCAGAACCTCGAAGCAAAGGAAGCGGCTATCAGGCGCTTGGCGTCGTCGATGGAAAGCGGCCAGGAGGGAGCCATTCAAATAGAGAGGGAGGTCTTAACCAGCCTGGAAGCCGGAGGCCTCGCGATTCGGGACCAGTTGAAATCGGTTATCGAAACAATGGATGCGGATCTGGAGACAAACGACTCCGATTATGTATTCATCACATTCATACTGAACTATCTGCCCGTTGGAATCGTTGGCCTTTTAATCGCGGTCATTTTCTCCGCCGCCATGTCCTCCACTGCCTCCGAACTAAACGCCTTGGGCTCAACGACAACCGTAGACTTCTACCGCCAACTGAAAAAAGGAGAAGCGGACGATGCCCACTACATAAGAGCCTCGAGGTTTTTCACGACGCTTTGGGGAGTCATAGCCATTCTCTTCGCCCTCTTCGCCAAGTTGGTCGAAAATCTGATAGAAGCCGTAAACATTTTAGGGTCCATCTTCTACGGGATAATTCTTGGCATCTTTGTGGTGGCCTTCTTCATTCGATTCGTGAAGGGGACAGCGGTTTTCACTGCGGCTCTGATTTCCCAGACAATCGTTATCGTCATGTATAAAACCTCCGATATCGGTTACCTCTGGTATAATCCCATCGGCTGCGCAGCGGTCGTTTTGCTCTCAATGGGCATTCAGAGTTTGTTGCCTAGCTCGAACAAGCAGACTGCGTGATCCATGAGCGACAACATCATCTGCTTTGGTCAACAACCCTGTGGTTTTTTTCCTAAACGCTTTTTGTATTCAAAAATTACTACTGCTCGACGTCTGCAACAGGAAATAGGAGGCAGGATCGTGTTTTTCTTTCACGACAGCGATCATGATCCACGCGAAACGACAACCCTACTTAAGGAACGGCATACGGGAAGAATTGATCGTCTTAACTTTGTTTGCCAAAACGCTTGCCAGAAAAAGTATTCCCCGCTCTACGCGAAACACATCCAGAATAGTTGGAAATTGAATACGAAACGGCAACTTCCCAACTACGTCAGCCAGCCGCTAGTCGAACTTTTCTCCGAAATCAAAGCGGAAAAAGTCGCTGACTTCTGCCTCGAAATGTATCAGGGCATGGATCTATTGGAAAACATGGAAATAGCGAGATCCAGCGATCCAGAATTGAGGCAACGAGCTATAGACGTCGAGGACTTTTTCGTTGATGTCCCTTATGAAGGCGAATGCGTCCGAGCGAGAAAAGCCGATGGCAAACTACTCCTCCATAAGGGCGGCGATGAATACATCGAATTGCCGGATAGCCATTACAGCAAATCCCTAATTAGCCCGACACGCGACACACGCTTGCGTTGGATGCAGTCTGTCGTAGGCTGTACTCACTACATTGCCGGAGCCAGCGAAATTAAATATATGAATACCCAGGAAACACCCGAAATAACCTTCATCGAAAGGGATTACATCGATCGATTGGACGAAGCATACATAGGAGAAGACTAAGTCCAGGAGACAGACCACAAGAGCCAGTGCCCATACAACAATCTAACTATTGTAGCGTCGATCGTCGATCGCCGAAAAATCCTAAACACCCAACACCTATCAACCTACATACGTGATCCAACCTGCTTACAAAAATATTTTGGCTATCGGAGCCCATCCCGATGACGTTGAGTTTGGTTGCGGAGGAATCCTTCTCCAAGAAGCGGAAAAAGGGACTCGTATCCATATTCTTATAGGCTCTAAAGGAGAGTCTGGCACTAACGGTACCGTGGAGGAGCGTGTAGCGGAAAGTCAAGCGTCTGCAAAACTGCTAGGAGCCGAGCTAAGTTTTCTCGAATTAGGTGGCGACACCAGAATTGAAGATTCTAGCGAAAATGCATTTTTGATAGCCGCGACCGTTCGAGAAACGAGGCCAAATCTTCTTCTCTGTCCAACCAGTGTTGAGAATCAGCATCCAGATCACGTCTCAATCAGTCGCTTGACTCGTAAGGCTGCTCGACTAGCTCGCTACGGAGGAATCGAAGAACTCGCGTCTCAAGAAGCCCATGACATCGATAGTTTGCTTGAATTCGCTATCACGCCCAGGGCCGAGCCCAAAGCTCGCCCTGACATTTTAATTGATATCAGCGACGTACATCAAAAATGGCTCCAGCTTATGGAATGCCATGCTTCCCAGATGCAGACAAGGCGCTATTTGGAACTGCAAGAAGCTAGAGCTAGGGTTTGGGGACTACAAGCCGGCTTTGAGTACGCGCAAGCTCTGTATTCAATTGATGCATTCATCGCTGAAAACATATCCGAACTCCCTGGTACAGCTAGAGTATTTTAGAGAGTGTCACAACAGCTGAAAATCGGCATCATTTGCTATCCGCTCATAGGAGGAAGCGGGATTCTCGCTTCATCACTCGCCACCCAACTGGCAAATCGCGGACACGAGGTTCATATTTTCAGCTACGATAGTCCGATACGTATCGATCTTGATTCGACAGGTATCCACTTCCATCGCGTATCCGTAAACAATTACCGACCTTTTAAATACGCTGAATACACGCTTCCGTTGGCCATCAAAATCGCGGAAATTTCAGCCAAAGAAAAACTGGATATTATCCATGCTCACTATGCCGTGCCCCACGCCACGGCTTCATGCATAGCCAGAGAAATGATTGGGAGCGATCGACCCAAAATCGTTACGACTCTCCACGGCACCGACACGACGCTGCTTGGACAAAACCCGAATTACAAATTTGCCATTCAACACGCCCTAAACCAATCGGATGTTATTACCACTGTATCCGAAAGTCTGAAACAGGATACTTTGCAAACTTTCGAAATCGAAAAAGAGATTCGCGTCATCTACAATTTTTTCAGCCCTTCATCCCCAACCTCCACTCGGGAGAAAATGAGGGAGTCTCTCGGCATCGGCCAACGTTTCATGCTGCTGCACATGTCGAATCTCCGCCCCGTCAAGCGCATCGACTTACTGTTGCAAGCGATCGCTTTGTGCGAGGAAAAGGAAAACTTAAGACTGGTTATACTCGCTGGAGATGACTTCGACTCATACCGCCAAAAGGTGGAAGATTTGGGAATAGGCAATTACGTTCAAGTCGAGACCAATGCAACCATGGTCGAAGACTATCTGCAGGCAGCCGATGCCGGCGTTTACACGTCCGAAAAAGAAAGCTTCTGTCTCAGCATTCTGGAGACAATGTTCTTTGCCAAGCCGCCCATAGCTTTCTCGGTGGGAGGGATTCCCGAAGTCACTGGCAATGAGCAATGCGGACTTCTGCATCCATTCGGAGATGTCGAGGCCATGGCCAAATCAATCGATAGTCTCGTTGCAAGCCCTTCCAAGGCTGATGAACTAGGGGCAAACGCCCAAGCTCGGGCTCGATCCCATTTCACAGCAGAAATTATTGTTCCCCAATATTTGGATACCTATTACTCCGCGCTCTAGGACTAGAATCTATTTAAGGTGGGGCGAAGCAGCCTGCCTCGGCGTAGCTGATAAACGAAGACGGGTCCCCGACTCGCTCATCAAGTGAACTGAAAAACGTGTCGAGGACGCCACGTTCCACCAAAGTCGTCTCGCTTTGCGCTGTCCATCAATTGCCACCGCTTAGCCGGACGAGAGCATTGATCTAGGGTTTAACGAAATCGAGAATCGCCTTTGCAACCGGATCTCCGTTTTCCGGGATACGTCGTACAATTGAACCGTGATTCCTTTCTCTGGCCACAAACAAGCTAATCGAATCGTTTCCGGCCGCCTTCAAAGCAGCCTCCATAAGGATGTTCTCCTCTAGCCTCATAGGACTATCATTATCAGCAGCTAAAATCAAAACAGGAGGCAAATCGCCTCGCGCATGATATAGTGGAGCGGCTTGATCGACGATAATCCGCGTCGATGAGAGATTCCGTTCTTCCCGAACCGTCGAGTGGGTTACCATCTGCCCGCTAACCGGAATAAAACCAGCAATATCGCTCATGCTTAGTCCCTCTCTCTCGAAGTATATCGGATCGAGCAAAATCATGGCAAGATAGCCACCTGCCGAGTGCCCGCCAACGAAGATTCGCTTGGGGTCGCCTCCATGCCGAACGATCCGCTCATGTATCCATTTAATCGATGCTGCGCAATCTTGGATATAAGCTGGGAACAGGACATTCGGCGAAAGCCGATAATTAATAGCAGCTATAGCTAATCCTCGCTTGGCAAGCGTGGTAGCCACGCCGAACGTAACTTCATTGGCTTTATCGCCACGCTTAATGCCTCCTCCGTGAAACCAGACTAAGGTAGGAAAAGCATGTTTCCCCTTTGGAACATGCAAATCCAACCTGCAGCGCTCTTTCTCATAATCGCTTAATTCAGGACCAGACTTGTAATCAATATCCTTGAAGACCTGGACTTCGAAATCAGCCCAAAGAACCGAAATCGTCATTAAAATAAAAATACAAAATGCAAATCTTCGCATAACTTTTTCACTAATTACTGTAGCGTCGATCGTTGATCGACGACCTTTAATCTCTCAATTCTTCGACGATCAACGATCGACGCTACAACTGGCAACAGCAAACTGCCGACTGGCATCTCAATCTCCATGCAACGTACGCGTTCTTAGTTTCATCGCCATCTCCAAAGCTCGCCTAACTCTAGTTTCCTCGCGTTTTGCTCCGTTCACATAATGAGCGAGGCTTCTCTGCATGCCTGGAGTCAATCCTTCCCACCTCTCCTTGGCCTCGGCATCTTGTTCCAGAGCGATGAGAAACTCCTCGCAGACCTCCACATAATTTGGATCGGGATCGACACTGAGGATAACAGAAACCTTGTCGTCTAACGCGACGCCTGCTTGCTTTAGCAAGTTCTTTCCGACAACCAGATGGCTTCCCAGCTCTCGACTCCCCTGCAAGCCTCTCCTCAATTCGTATCCATTTATGGATACCAGCAGTCTTTTGATACCCGCTTTCCAAAATTTTTCGGAAACTTCGTCGGGAATCGGTATGCCATGTGGCTGCATCGCTCCCTCCACCCGACAGATCACTGACTCGAACGCTTGAGGTCCGGGATCACTCATTGAAGCTATTCGTGATGCCAAACCACACGCTGTAAACGAAGAAAGTCCCAATCCATGCGGCAAAAGCAACCCCCAGGCCCAGGTCTGGCGCCACAAGCAACAATGCGCCTGAAAAAACCAGGCCGATAATCGTGGGAACAATCACCGATTTAAAGATAAGGCGCTTTGTTTCAGGTTTCATGATACTAAAAATGAGACAGCTATATTAGACCTGATTTAGAGAAAAGTCTTTTTTTGATTTGCATCCCGTTAGGCAATCACTTGCATGAAAAAGCTGCTCAAGCAAGCTGCCGGTTCGCGGAAAGGGAAGAATCCCGCTTGGCTAATAACACATATTAAGGAACCTTCATTCCTGCTCGCTACGCGAACGCCGAGCTCAATCCTTAGAAAGGACTGGAGGTTATGCCTACCAAAAAACTGCCCCGAAAACCGAGCTTGGAACATCTAAAAGCCCAGGCTCGCGACCTGCTC
>JANQKI010000049.1 GCA_028281165.1 Opitutaceae bacterium
CAGCGACCGAATCCGGAGACCGAAGAAATGTGTCGTCAGTATCGACTTTCGCAAGAATCCCTTCGGGAGCTTTCATCTCCAACCTAGAGCCTCCCAGCGTGTTCGTTGGCCTGTATTCTGAGTCTGGACTCGCGGATTGAGCAAGAGGAGGTAAAGTCTGTTCGTTTTTCGCGCCCAAACCAAGATTGTCCTTTTGGCTCTGAGAGAGGATCACGGCAGGATCAGTCGACTGAAACGCATCGATAGGGATAGCAGGCAATGGAATATTGTTTTCATTGTCTGTTCGAGTAGATTCCGCCTCCATCTCTACAATATTCTGTCGTTTCATTTCGGATACAACGACTGCGTCTAGTTCGCTAAGACGGTCTCGTTCCTCGCTTCGAAATGACTTCGGGCTGATTGCCGTTTCAAGCGTGCTCAATTGCGAGGCCTCCTGGACATTTTCGTCTTGAAGCGACACAGAGAGTTCCTCCCGGGAACCATCACTCATCACCTCCTGAGAAAAGACTTCAATTTCCTGTTGAGCAATCGAATCGCCCGTTTGCCAGGTCCTTACGGCGATAAGCGTCACGAAACCGACTGCCAGAGTCGCCGCCACAGTTGATATCCAAACGGGGAATCTTAATAAATTGTATTGTTTTCTCGGAGACAAAGAGGTCTTGATTTTTTCGATTCGTTCAGAATCAAGCGACTCAATTCCATCTTCGCTTTTCAGTTCGTTCTTAAGCAAATCAGCGAATTCCTGCAGCTCTTCGAACTCCTCCTCATTGGCCGGATCGACATCGATCCGATCGCTGCCATTCCATTTTTCATTCAACGCTTTGGCGGTAAATCTAGGGTCATTTGCTTTTAGCTTCTTCATGTTTGGCTCCTCTCTCGTCATGCGGCCTCAACCATCTTCCATCTTTGCTTTAAATCCTTAAGAGCGTGGTGCAGGACGTAGCCCACATTGCTAACGCTCATTCCTGTAATCTCGCTGATTTCCTTGTAAGAGAGGTCCTGCTGAAACTTCAGCAGGACCACCTCGCGTTGCTTGCCTGGCAAGGAACGAACCAACTGCAGAAGCGTATCAATCGCTTCTCGTTTATCTCTCTCATCCTTGGCTTCGCTCACACCCACATCTGCCAAGCTGCCTATTGTTTCCGGCTCGTCGAACTGACTCATTCTCTCTTCCTTCCTCAACACATCTAGAGCTCGATTTCGGGTCACTCGAAAGAGCCAGGGGATCAGGTGATTCTTAATGCTGGAAAACTCAATTTGACAGAGCTTTATGAAGGTATCCTGAACGACATCTTTGGCTAACTCGTTATCCCTCAAAATGCTTGCTGCATAACGAATTAGCGAAGACTGATGCTGTTCAATGGCCTTCTTTACCCACTCCCATTCAAGCTCTCCCGACACTTCCGAAGTCATACACACCAAACTCTAGATCTTCGTTTTCATCATAGGTTTCAAAAGGGTAACGCGAGAGCGTTGGTATTTCTTAGAAAATATTATTCCTAAAGACCAGCTAGCTCCGCAAACTAAGACTATCATTGTCCTATCTCCCCAACTAGACTTGCTTAAACAATGAAAGTCACCGAATTCGCCTTTGTTGGCCATCCCGTAGCGAACCTGCGACGGGCTAGAAAATTCTACGAAGAGGTTCTGCGCCTCGAGCCGCCAAACGTTCTGCAAGGCACGCTTGATTCGGAACAAGGATTTTTGGAATACGAAATAGGTCCACACACTTTAGCGATCACTACTACCTGGTCAGGCGGCAAACCGCCCGAAGAGCCAAGCGCAGGTCTAGTGCTAGAGGTCGACGATTTTTGGGAAGCTATTGCTCACATTGAGAGCTGTCAGGCAACCTTCGACCTAGGGCCTTTCGAAGGACCTAACTGCTCAATTGCCGTTATCTCCGATCCTGACGGAAACCGAATTGGCATCCACAAGCGCAAGTGAAGGTGGTTCCTGCAACCCAAGCAAAGTAAGCGTATAGTTGAAATCTCGAGACGAAATGAAGAACTGATCTGCTTGAAGTGGACCGTTAGGCCAAATCTAGATCGATAAGACGATCCCCTTCCTGATCCTCGTTCTGCCGCGTATCAGGCTCGACATGCAAAGGCTCCGTGGTCTCGCCTAATTGTCGTAAAGCTTCGGCTGCCGTTGCGCTACCGATCTCTGCAGCCATCTTGAGATACTCGATAGCTTGTTTACGCTCGGGAGCTCCCGCCTGACCATTGATATAGGCCATGCCTAGAAATTCTAGCGCTTCGAGATTTCGATTTTCGGCCGCAAATCGCATCCATTTCATCGCTTCTGTAACATTGGTTTCAATACCAGTCCCATTCAAATACATCAGAGCCAGCTCGTATTGAGCTTTCGAATGCCCGCGCTCAGAGGCTTTCGAATACCACTGGAGAGATTTCAACAGGTCCGGAGACTTGCCCATTCCATCACTGAAGCAGCGACCGAGATGATACATGGCCTCAGTCACAGCGCTACTGAAGGTGAAAGATTTGATTTTGGCGCAGCTTTGATAAAGCCGCATGGCTTTTCTCTTGTTCGCCTTGACGCCAATTCCCTTCTCGTACATCTCGGCAAGCTCAATGTAAGCCGGAGCATATCCGTCTTTGATAAGCTTGACGAATTGCGACTTCGCAGCAGATGGATCAGATCCTGTCCAGTTGGGTTCCTTCTGAAGTTTGGCGACTTCGCAAGCAGCTTCAAAGGATTGATATTGACTGGCCTGACCGTACCAAATGAAAGCCTTGGTCCGGCTTCTTGGGACGCCTTTCCCCTCTTTATAAATGCTAGCTACCTTCATCTGCGCCTCGTAAACGCCTTGTTCTGCAGCCTTCTCGAACCAGACAGCAGCTTCAGTGATATCCTGCTCTACGTGATGGCCATGCTCGAATAGCTTTGCTAGAGTCAGTTGGGCATTGGCGTATCCCTTTTCCGCTGATTCCATCAACATGTTTATCGATTCTTCGGGATCGTTGTCCAAGCGATTGCCCTTGATCATTTCAATGGAAAGATTGTAGAGAGCGACCTCATCGCCTTGCTCAGCAGCCATTCTTAAATATTTAAGGCCTCTCTCTTTGTTCTGATAAGGCCCTTTGTCGCTCCAAAGCATAACGCCCAGATTATTTTGGGCTGAAACATGCCCTAGCTCGGCCGCTCTGCTGTAGTAGTTGAAAGATCGGTACAAATTTTTATCGACTCCTTGTCCTGATTCGTACATCAAACCCAACCTGAACAAGGCTTCGGCATGGTCCTGCTCCGCCGCCTTTTCGAACCACAGCCGGGCGAGCTCGAGGTTTCGTTTCACTGCATAACCCAAGTAATGCATCGCTCCGATACCGTGTTGACCACTAGCGTAGCCTTGCTGAGCCGAACTTTCGTAAAGCTGCCTAGCCTTTTTGACATCCTTTTCTAAGCCTCGTCCCAACATGCGCCGAATCGCTAGGCAATACTGGGCAGCTGGGTCCCCTGAAAGGGCTGCCTGAACACAGGCCTCGAGGGCTTCTCGAGCGCTCATCTGCTGCAGATAGCCAGGATCTTGCTTCGCTCTGATCGCGACGTAGAGAGCCCCCTCAGCAGCGCTGGAAAGCAGTTTTTGCGATTCGTCACCAGTTTTTAATGACGCTTCCTTTTCAATTAAAACCGCCCTATTGTAAGCAGCAATCGGGTAAGCGTCAGAAACCTCTGAATACAATGCGTAGGCCTCTTGAGGATCGCTTTGAGTCCCGATTCCCCGGTACACGAGATTCGCAAGCAAATGCTTGGCCTCGCTGCTCCCCGACGCAGAGGCAAGTCGCAGCCACTTAACAGCCTCAGCTTCATTTCGATCCGGATTCAGCTCATCGAGGAAATCTTGGGCGATCTCGATTTGCTTTTTGATGATTTCAGCCTGCATTTCCTCGTCGAAGGACTCGGCTAGATGATCCAGTTCGCTCTCAAAAGCCCCTTCGATATCTTGGAAATAATACTTTGAGAGCATCATGCGGAAGGAGTTTTGGGCTCCGAGAGACATCATCTGCAAGTAATGATTGGAACGTTCGATATCCCTGACTACCCCCTCTCCCCGAGCAAAGGCGCTAGCCATATAAAGGCTTGCTTGATAGTTGCCTTCATCAGCCGCTTTCTCGATCCATTCCGCCGCTGCCGCCAAATCCCTTTCCACATGGACTCCCGTAGCGTGCATCAGCCCAATCTGATACTGGGAGGAAGCGACGATTTCCTTGAAAAAGGCAAAATCCTCGGGGCTGATGGGAAGCGGCCTTTCAGGAGAGGCAACGCGCATAAGCCATTCGTGGGCCAATCCATAATCGCGCGACACCCCCCTACCCGTTATGTAGGCATAGCCGAGATTGTACATGGCGGGCGGGTAATCATTTTCGGCCGATTGCTGAAACCAATAGGCGCTTTGCCGCATGCTTTTACGGACGCCTTGTCCCTCCAGATAAAGCAAAGCCAAAAGATTCTGGGCTCGGGCGTGATCTTTAGCCGCCGCTTTTTTCAGTAGGGTCGACGCCTTTCGCGGATTTTGAGCCACCTCATTTCCCGAAAGGTAGGCCAAAGCTGAAGCGTAGAGCTCCTCAGGCTCGGGCTCGTACTCCCTACTCTTAGCCTGGGCAGACGCGATTAGGAAAGCGACGATCGGGGCAAGGCCTAGGAACCGGATAATCACTCTTCCACAAATAAACATACAGGAGAAATCAAATTTTCAATCCACCGAATCCCAAACTTAGCAGGATCCTATCGAGAAATTAGCTTAGGACAAGTTTAGAAGCACTGAAAGCTGATACGAGTCGATCCGCCTTCGCAGATTCAAGGCTCGCGAAAATCGCTATTGTAATCGACGCAGGCAAGCGTCGGCTATTTTTTCCAAGGGTAGGGTTTCGTGCACGGCCCCTGCTTTGATCGCCTCGTTCGGCATTCCAAAGACGACGCATGTTTCCGCGTTTTGAGCGAAATTATAAGCTCCTGCTTCACGCATTTCTTTCATACCCGTGGCTCCATCATCACCCATACCGGTAAGAATCACTCCAGCGGCATTACGACCAGCGCTCAGGGCAACGGATCGAAAAAGCACATCAACGGAGGGGCGGTGACGACTCACCAAAGGCCCTTCTCGAACTTCCACAAAATACCTCATGCCAGATCGTTTGACCACCATGTGGTGGCTACCTGGAGCCAAGAGGGCCAATCCCTTTTGAATCGTATCGCCATTTTTGGCTTCCTTGACGGTAATGGGGCAGGTCTCATCCAAGCGGTTGGCAAAAGACTCGGTAAAGTGTTCCGGCATGTGCTGCACCATGACGATACCAGGACAATCTGTTGGCAATTTTTGCAGAAAGACGCGGATCGCATCGGTACCGCCCGTTGAAGCCCCGACTGCCAAAATCTTATCGGGAGTAGTGGGGATGTTTTTGATTGAAATTAGGCTGGGGGGAGGCAGGACTTCGTTAGCGCTTAGCTTGGCTTGAGGTCGAGCTTCAACTGGTTGCGCTTGCTTGGCTGCTGGCGAAAGCTTTCCTCCGTCTCGTTGGCGAAAACGGGCGATGGCTGCCGAGCGCACTGTGTCGTGGATATGTGTTTCCAGCTCCTCCATGTCGCTTTTGGTGGCCACCTTTGGCTTGGCGATAATATCGACCGCTCCGTTTTCCAAACATTGTAGCGAAATAGAAGATCCCTTGGCCGTGAAGCTTGAGCACATTACGACCGGCAACGGGTGTTGTTGCATTAATTTTTTGAGAAAGGTTATGCCGTCCATCCTTGGCATTTGCACATCAAGTACCATCACTTGAGGCGTCGATTTTTTAAGCTCCGCCACTGCTTCGTACGGATCAGATACGGCTGCGGTCACTTCCATATCCGGGCTGCGATTAATGATATCCGCCAGAATCCGCCTGGCCGTAGCAGAATCATCGACGACCATTACACTGATCTTCCGTCCAAGAACCATATTTTCCAAGCAAAGCGAGTAAAAGAAAAGTACATCAACTATGAGGATGTTTTCCTCAAGTTGCTTTAAATGAACGCCCTATGTAGCAGAGGGTTTAGCCATGTCAAAGCTCAGTTGGTGAAATATTCCGTTTTTCAGTCAAAATAAATGCTAGCGAAGTAAAAGCATGATCGACCGATGCAAGCTGAGCTAAACTTGAAGTTTTATGTAAGTGGAAATTCGTATCCAAAAAATAAGGAAATACTAACTGTGAATCAGATTTGAATCGGAAAAACAGGGGTCGCTCTTCTCTATTCTAACCCTGAAGCAATACGAGCTCGCTTATTAACAGCCGACGCGATTTCTCGAGCCTTCTCAGCGCCTTTTCTCAGAATCTCGCGCACATAATCAAGATTCGCCTCGAGTTCGGCTCTACGCTGGCGAGCTGGCTCAAAATAAGTCCAATAGAGATCGAAAAGCTTTTTCTTAAGATCGCCGTACCCGTAACCTCCGGCCTTCAATTTCTCTACTTCGTCCTTGTATTCAGCTTCGTCCGCCAAATGTCGAAGAATCTGAATGGCGTTATTTTGATCGGCATCCGGTTTTGGCTCCTCTCGGGTTCGGCTGTCCATTACGATGCTCATGACCCGCTTTCGCATCTCCTTTTCGTCTCCGAAAATATAGATCGTATTGTTGTAGCTAGCGCTCATTTTCTCGCCATCGAGGCCTGGGATTTTGGCAATCCCCTCCTGTATCCTCGGTTCAGGGACGACAAACGTTTCTCCATAGGTTTGATTGAACTTGATCGCAAGATCGCGAGTGACCTCCAAGTGTTGCTTCTGGTCTTGGCCCACAGGGACGAGGTCGGAATCATAAATGAGGATATCAGCAGCCATCAAAACCGGATAGGCGAACAATCCATGGTTTGGTGAAATGCCTTTCGCAACCTTGTCTTTGTAGCTGTGGCAACGTTCCAGAAGCCCCATCGGACAGATTGAAGACAGTATCCAAGAAAGCTCTACATGCTCGGGCACATCGGATTGCATGAACAGAACGGCTTTTTCTGGGTCCAGCCCGCAGGCCAGAAAATCGAGGGCGTTACGTTCGGAATATTCCCGCCGCGTATCCGCGTCGAAAATAGAGGTCATGGAGTGATAGTTCGCTATGAAATAGAAAGCTTCGCCCTGTTCCTGCAGCTCAATAGACGGCTTCATCATGCCGAAATAGTTGCCAATATGGAGTGGCCCGGAGGGCTGGATACCGGATAGAATACGCATGTCGGTTCGCTTAGAAATTCTTAGTGATGAGAAAAGGCGGTTGTGTAGAGCCCTGACTGGACGAGTTCAAGCAAACTGAAGCTACGGATTAGAATTCAAGACTTTTTCGGCGCGATCGATTTTGAGGCGCCGGACTAGATATCCCGCCGAGGATAGATTCTTCCCTGACTTTGCTCCATCCAAATGCTGGCTTCAGGAAGTACTCCTTTAAAACAGGAGACTGGTCCTATGAGCGACTTTTTGCCAACGATTGAACCCGGCATCAACGCGGCATTGGAACCCGTCTCCGATTCATCTCCCATAATCGCGCCGAGTTTCCTCATACCTGTATCCACTAAATTATCACTGATTTTAACGTGAACCGACTTTTGATCGAGGCGCAGATTAGATAGGATCGTTCCCGCTCCCAAATGGACGCCAGCTCCCAAAACGGAATCGCCGACATAGGAAAAATGGGGTACCTGAACGTTCTCGATCAAAAGACAATTCTTAAACTCGCTGGAGTTGCCCAACACGCAATTTGGACCAGCAATCAAATTTCCTCGAATGTAAGCTCCGGGGCGAATTTCGACGCCTTCTCCGATCCAGCAAGGTCCCGTTATGGAACAGAACGCGGGCAGCTTTACCGACTCATGCAGAACAACCTTTCCTTCTATATGAACGCCGGAGGGCAACTCGTGAGGCACTTCTGAATATTCCAGTCCGTCCAAAGCCACCTTGATCTGCTTGATCCATTCCCAAGGCGCAGCATCTGGATCGAAGCAATGCGCAAAAGGCATATTTTCTGGATACGAAAAAAAATCGGAGGCTTTCACACCAACGAAGGTGGCAGTCTCGGCGAGAGCGGCAAGCTAGGAATGGGTCCTTTTGCGGAATACATTACCAAGCTTGATGCACGAAGTATCGCTAAAAATGACGCCTAGCAAACTCTCTACCAGATCCCGACTTCAAATACTTTTCAAAGGTTGCTGCTTTTTGTTTGCTACGAAAGGCTATTGCGGTCTCCAAATTCCAGGGACAATATTTTGCCGTGTAACTTACTCGACCCTGATTATGGGCTTTGAGGCGAGTTTCTAGATCTCTAGTCGATCCAACATAATGACGCTCAGGATTTTTGACGCTCGTCAATATGTACACATAGTTGAATTCCGATGGTGGCATGCCAAGCCGTAGTCTCGCAGCAGTTGGGTAACATTCTAGGTTCGCCTTCGCCTAGGAGGACTACGGCGTAACAGCCTTCCGCTCTTCGCTGCGCTGCGAGCGAAGGCTGGAGCGGGCGATGAGATTCGAACTCACGACAGCCACCTTGGCAAGGTGGTGCTCTACCAACTGAGCTACGCCCGCGTCAAAAAGAGA
>JANQKI010000076.1 GCA_028281165.1 Opitutaceae bacterium
TCCAGAAGCTGCAACTCGCTATACTCGGGTGGAGCGATTTGAGACGATAAAGCCGTCTCCGGGGTCTGGTTTTGAGCAAAGGATAAACTGCCCCAAAAACAGGCGAGTACGATCAGCTTCTTCATAAGGTATTCCGTGGCAAGGAGATGTATTTTCAACAACTAGGTGAAACAAGATATAGTGTTTGAAACTCCTAACAGAATGACCTCTATTGTAAAGAGGCTCTTTCAGGATTCGAGTCAGGCTCAACGAAACGAATTGAATCAAGAGCGATTAGCAAAATAAACCGGTATCCTCCTTTATGAGAAAAGAAAGTTTTTGGATAAGCGAAGACGGGGTCATCACAAACGTCAGGAAAGGAAAATCGAATGGGGATTGCGACCTGACGATTACCTTCAAGCTCCGGAACCAGGCGGAACTCGATTTAGCCAAGTCGCGACTGAAAAAAATCCAGTTTAGCGAACGCAGCTCGCTGGCAAGGATCGGACTTGAGATATTCGCTCCCAAACCACCGCGACTCAACAAAGATCGAATCATCCTCGAAGGCCAAGCCTACGTTTACGACAAGTCATTTCCCTGCGCTCGCTACTATGAAAACCTTTTGAAACCAGGCACGCCTGTCGGAAGACTTTTCTATGCTCCAGAGAGCCAAAAGCTGTCATCCGACGAGATTTGGCAGGCTCTCAAGGAAAACCGCATCAAACTTCCGAATACGATTTCCATCGATCGCTTTGGCAGCGTTTTTCTTACGCCGCACAAAGTTCGCTACACACTGCCAAATTCACTGACGGAAATCGATCATTATCGTATCATTAAGGGTCATCAGCCTCGGGCCTACTTGGATAAAGTCCAGATTCGAGAAGAACTTGAGGTCGTAGATATTCCAGCCAAATCGGGAATTCTAACCAGTTGCTCCATGTACTTAAAAGAGCACTACGTAGTCCTCAATCGCGGCGAAGGGAACTTCGGTCTACATTCTGGAGCAGTCCTGTTGGACCCGGTAAAAACCTTCGGGTCCAACGTTATTCTGGAGATATACAATCGAACCAACGAGCTGGTCATTAACCCAGTGCTCTCGATCGAGGTCTATCATTCCCCGCTCTTCGACATCAACGAGAAGATGGAGAGACGCGATCAGCGCCTGATATTCTTCTCGAACATGGATACCGTCTATCGTCAGCTCGACGCCAACCCGAAGGCTCATTTCTCGCGTATCCGCCCAACCGTTGAAATCGCGGTTAGCGGTCGAAGCGCCAGAGCGGAGAATCAAAGCGTGTTGCTCAAGGGAGACGAGAATATAAAACGAGAGATCGCTCGTGTATCCAGAAATAGCCACTTCGGTTACCGGACTCTGAATCAAGCTATTCGAAAAGGCGATCCTGAAGCGGACACGCTCATCATGGATCACTTCCCTAGCCTACCAGAACACATCGAGATCCTGGCTCGGGTTAAGCGAATGAAGATCGAGCGTATCGTTTTTCGCCAAGCTACGCCCATGCACGACTTCTTTCTGCCAAGCGAGTCGCACAGCATGCTCGAAACCTACGAGCAGCTAGGGATCAAGGTGTATTGGTTTAATCCCTACTTCAACGACATCTACCTGCATGTCTACAAGAATGATCACGGCTATTTCATCAAGGAAGAGAATGTAGACCGCTTCTTGGCTTGCACTATCTTGGCCTTCTACGGCTCGGCCTTCGAGATGAGCAAAGAGCAGCGGAAACGCATTACGCAGCTAGTCGTTAAGATGACCGATTTCTTCGGTCCTAATGTTGGCATCCTGACCGGAGGTGGCGAAGGGGTCATGGGTCTTGCTTCGGAAGTTGGCCGCAAGAAGAACTGCCTGACCGGAGCAGCCTACCTGGAACTTGAAGCGCAGCCGCCCAAAGCCGGCGTCGATTTCTACAACACCTTCCAGGAGCAAAATCGCCATAACCGCCAGAAATGGTTCCAGGTCGCTGACTTTTGCATTTTCAATATGGGAGGAGCGGGAACGCTCGAGGAAATCGGCATCGAGCTCTGTAACCTAAAGCTCGGGATCCGCCCACGTGTGCCCTTTGTTTTCTACCACACCGATTTCTTTGAAGATCTGGAGCTGCAGTTGAGACGCATGATCAAGGATAGCCGTATGCCAGCATGGATGCAGGACTACATACTTTTTTCCGGCGATCCAGAAGAGATCATTGAGTTTTACCGAAAGACGCTTCAGATCATGTAACCGAATGGTCAGCTGGAAGCTGGACCAAAGATGAAGATGATCCAAAACCCTCATTCGGAAAACATGTCAGAGCAATCTCCCCTCACCGTCCTTGTAGTTGGCTCCGGCGGACGTGAACACACGCTCGCTTGGGCTTGCCAGAAAAGCCCTCTCGTCCAACGCGTCATCGCCGCCCCAGGAAATCCTGGGATGGCCAAAGACGGATGCGAGTGCGAGAACGTTGCGGCAGACAATATTGAAGAAATCGTCCAGCTCGCAGTAGAAACGTGCGTCGACCTTGTCGTGGTTGGACCCGAGGTGCCTCTCTCCCTAGGCCTGGTAGACGCGCTGGCTCAAGCGGGCATCATGGCTTACGGCCCAAAAGCGGACGGAGCCCTTTTCGAAGCGAGCAAGTCTCATACAAAGGCCTTTCTTCTTAAGTATGGCATACCGACTGGAGCAGCCGATTCGTTTGAAGACGCATCGGCGGCGAAGGAATATTTGAATACAGCGGCCTATCCGATTGTGATTAAGGCCGACGGTCTAGCTGCAGGCAAAGGAGTCATTATCGCGGAAGACCATGAAACGGCTCTTCAAACGGTCGACGACATGATCGTCGGCGCCAAGTTTGGCGAGAGCAGCAAAACCATTCTCATCGAAGAATGCCTCGTGGGGGAAGAAACGTCCATCCACGTTATTGTATCCGGATCGGACTACATTATCCTTCCAACCAGCCAGGACCATAAACCGATTTTCGAGGGCGATAAAGGCCCCAACACCGGGGGAATGGGAGCTTACTCTCCAGCGGATTTAATAGACGACACGCTGATGCAGCGCATCGAAGCGGAAATCGTGAAGCCGAGCGTCGACGGTCTGGTGGCCGAAGGTGTCGACTATCGCGGAACGCTTTACATTGGGCTCATGATCACGACAACGGGCCCAAAAGTTATCGAATTCAATGTTAGATTTGGAGATCCCGAAACTCAGGTTCTCATTCCTCGATTGGAAACCGATCCTGTCGAGATAATGCTAGCCACCATCAAGGGCGAGCTGGGATCGCTTGATGTAAAAATCAAAAACGACTACGCCATCACCGTAGTCCTAGCATCCCAAGGCTATCCGGAGAGCTATCCCAAGGGGGAGATCATCAGTCTTCCAAAAACGCTAGAAGACAATGAGATGGTATTCCATGCCGGAACCAAAAAGGACGCGGACGGCAATATTCTTACCAATGGAGGTCGCGTACTTGGAGCGACGGCTCTTGGAAGCAATCTCCACGAAGCTGCCGAAAAAGCGTATCGTCTTTGCGACAGAATCAGCTTTGATTCAAAATATCTCCGCCGAGATATCGGAGCGAAAGAATTAAACAGACAGACGACTTGATTTCGGTCCATTTGTAATACTTGTATTTTAAATAGTATTACAAACCTTGTTAAATATATATAGCAGGGTTAAGATTAGGCGAATTTAGTGTGTCAGCATAGCAAGATAACTTGCTATTCACGCTTAATGACATTCAATTGAATACGCGTAGACACATGAATTCATAGCGTGTGTTCGTCCGTTTATTTTCTCCGAAACAACCCCACATGAAATGATGACCTCCCACCTTCATCAAACGCGTCAGCATGGCCTTGCCCTTTCGACCCTTACGTCATTCTTCCTGATCTTTTCTCCTTTCGCTCTGAAAGCCCAAAGCCTGAATGGATTCGATTTAAGCGATCTCTCTGTACCTAAAAAATACATACAATCTGGAGGACCTCAACGAGACGAGATCCCGTCCATCGATAATCCAAGATTCCAGGAAGCGGATGATTACCATCGCTTACATTCTACCGATCGTGTATTAGGCGTCGAAATTGACGGAGTCGCGAAAGCCTACCCCATTAAAATTCTGGATAAACACGAAATCGTTAACGACTCGTTCAATGGAAAGCCGGTTGTCGTCACCTATTGCCCTCTCTGCGGCAGCGGGGTTGCCTTCAATGCGGATGCTAACGGCAGAAAGAGCTTTGGCGTATCCGGATTGCTATACAACAGTGACGTGCTCCTATATGATCGACAGACGGATTCGCTTTGGTCGCAAATAAAGGGTGAAGCCATTGCGGGCCCTCTGAACGGAACTTCACTCGAGCAGATCGTTACCAGCAACACTACATGGTCCACCTGGAAAGCCAATCATCCTGACACTCTTGTGCTCTCGACAAACCAGGGCATCTATCCCGAACAGCTCTACGAACGAGAATCCTATCCAGGCTATGCCGAAAGCAAAAAGGTATGGTTTCCCTTGGAAAACAAAAATCGCAAGCTCCACCCCAAAGAAGTCGTCTTGGGCCTGGAGTTGAACGGAGAGTACAAAGCCTATCCCATTAGAGAACTCGAAGCCAAAGAGGAATTGCCCTGCATCGATCGCGTTGCCGGACAGGATCTGTTTTTGGAAATCGAGCCAGGAGCTCGAAATGCTGTTGTTCGCGACATGGAAGGGAATATACTGCCCTCCATATCATTGTATTGGTTTGCCTGGTACGCCTTTCACCCTGAAACGGATATTTTCAAAGCCCCAGGCAAGAGCGTTACCAAACGCCGACGCGAAACCAAAATTTTCCACGACACCAATTACTCCTACGCTCGACATCGAGCTCGCTATGGCGAGCGCTACGGCAGATAGATTCTTAGCTTTGTCATAAATATTCCCCTACAAAGCAGCGAGGGATAG
>JANQKI010000008.1 GCA_028281165.1 Opitutaceae bacterium
CCGTAGAGGGAGCGAACGATTTCCGCGAATCGATTGTCTAGTCCCGTATCTCTCCAGGTGAGAGCTCCAGTGCCTTCGGTTTCGAAATAGTTGGCTGTAACGTAGACCTTGCCGTTAAGCAGGTTCAGTTTCAGGCCATAGTCTCGACCGCTGCCAGTTGGTGCCCATGGCTCGAAGTCTTGAGTGCCGCGCAGAGTCGATAGGTCTATGGGCTCGGTGGTATTGGGAGCTCCCCAGCCTCCGTACGGAGGACCGTTGTTTTCGGAATCGTTGAAGGTAAGCGAAAGGTAGTTGTTGAGATGGTAGACGGCTCCGAAAGTACGGGTACTGCTCTCCTGGTCGACGTCGCGCGTAACGTCCGCGCGGTTGTAGATCCTGTTGTTCAAGGCGTCGCGATTAACTTCGCCGGTGGGCAGACCGTCGTCGCCGATGACGCTAGATCCAAAGGCTTTCGTATTGGCGTCGTCCCTACGGTAGCCGAACGTCGTCACGAGGCGGTTGTCTAGGAAATAGTTCTGCATCGCGATCAGCTTGGAATCGACCGACGATTCGGAAAAATTGTCGGTTATATTGGCGAATCCCGTTTGATAGGTGTGACCGGTAAAGGGATCGGTAAACGAGCTGGGGAACGTATTCATATCCGCGTTACGGAAATCCGCTGGATCGTTTTCGTTGGTAATGTAGTGGCGAACGAATACACGATTGCTATTGTGTTCTGGATTGGCGACGAGCGTTCCGTCTGGATTAGTCAGTACGGAGGCCCGCTTCACGTTCACGCCAGCGGTGGATTCTTCGGTAGATACCATGGCGGCGAAGCGGTGCGTTCCCAGACGCTCGGTATCGAGCTCGTAGGAAGCGGTGAGGCGAAGACTGTCGAAATCCCCATAGCGAACCTCGTTTCGGGCGTCGTCTTCATAGTAATACAGACCGCCGAAATCGTGTGGCACTGTATCGACGACGCTGGCTCCGTCCGCGATGTCTCCGGCGGGAGCGTCGCGATAGAAGAAGGTAGAGGCCTCGCCCTTCATTTGGGCTTCGTTGCCGAAGTTGCTGGCGTACCAATCGCGCTCGTAGTGGTTATAGGCGAGCTCGAGGTGAATGTCTCTGGTGACCTTTTGCTCGATAAAGGCGCTCCAGGTCTTGTAAGTCAGATCGCGTTCGGTGCTCGGACCGTTGATCATGGTGCCGTAGATGACATCCTGACCCAGCTGCGGATCGCCTAGATTGCGCGATTCGTAGCGGTTGTTGGAGCTGAAGAAAGTGCCGTCGTTATCGATGAAAACATAGCGCTCGGTTCCGTCGTTGCGGACGCCATTGACGACGCGTTGGGAAACATCCGCTCCCGTGTTGGGATTGGTTCGGGTGAGAATAGCGGTCGGTTCGTTGTTGAGATTCCCGTTGGTGCGAACCGTCGATAGATCGAAGGTCGGCCGGCCAGCAAGATCCCAGTAGTGGGCCCGATTCTGCACGGGGAAGGTGCGGGTGGCCATGTCGCCTTTAGTGCCATACTCGAAGTCGGTTCGGATGGTAGTCTTTTCTGAAAGCCTCCACTTGGTGGCTAGCTGGATGCCTTCTTTCTCGTTCCGACCATAAGCATGCCAGGCTCCGCCATCTTGGTGAAGAAGATTGAGGCGAAGGGCGAACTTGTCTTCGACGATGACATGGTTGTGATCGAGCGTAAGGCGCAGCAGGCTGTCGTCGCCCGCTTTGATGCCAACCGAAGTGCGGTTTCTTCCCAAAAGAGCCTGCTTGCTGGTGATATTGGTCACGCCACCTGCATTTCCGATACCGAATAGAATAGAATTCGGTCCTCGAGAAGCATCGACGCGCTCGGTGCTAAAAAAGTCGAGAGGCAGGTGGGAGCGGAAGTAGTCGCGGGAGCGCGTTTGCGGCATGCCGCGCACTTTGTAGCGAGTTCGCACCTGGGCCTGCATTTTATAGTCTTGCTGCATGCCAGAGTTTTCATCGCCTAAGTCTTCTTGAGCGTTCGAATGATACTCGAGAGCGTCCTCAATCGAGTCCGCGGCGATATCCTCTAGAAATTCCTTGGTGAAGACTTCGACGGGGGCGGCGACATCCTTGAGCTCGGTGTTGAGGCGGCTGCCGGCCAGAGTGTTCTGAGCGGCGTAGCCAACGTCGCCGGAGCCATCCACTACGAAAGGCGAGAGTTCGAATACGGCTTCCTCGCTGTTTTGAGCTTGGATTGTGGAGTGCGTGAAAAGGGCGCCTAGAGTCAGTAGTGAGGCTAGGACCGTTGTAGGAGCTGGACTGCCTGGAAGTTTGGGTAGTGCGAGTTTGATCATGGCTATTTGCGCTTTTACGATTCTGTTCTGGTGTAGTGTTGGTCTGGATAAACGCGTTTTACGTGAAGACGTGAGAGTTCTCGAAACACGTGGGTGATCATCGCATACAACAGCGCATCGGAGCTAATGGCCATGTGGTCTTTGTTTAATCGTTAAACGTTGCCTGGCGTCCTTAATCTCAATGATTCCGCCGGCGAAGAGCAATCGGATAGGAAGGCAAAATGATTGGAAATTTAGCGGATTCCGAGCTGCGCAACATCCTTCTCTAGGATTTGAACGGAATGCCCATAGCGCATATCGCGGCGATCGTGTAGATTCCAATGGTCCGAGCCGCCAAGCGGATTGTCATTCGATTCGACAACCCCTGATATGATCGCCCCTTTCCGAGACTTCCCAGCAACCAGACCCGCGCCTAGAATTACGCTAAAGGATATCGCGACCGCATCGGGCGTTTCCACCGCCACCGTTTCATTGGCGTTGAGAAACAGCCCTCGCATTTCTGAAGAACGCAAGGCGTTCATTTTAGAAGTATGCGATCGCTTGGGCTACGTTCGAGACGCGCGTCTTTCGGAGCTGATGAGTCATCTGCGAAAAGGCGGCAGAGGCTCCGTGAATGGCGCCTTGGGCGTTCTCGTCACCCGGCCATTGGATGCGGAAAGAGGCTACGACGCTATACATCGCGAATTGATGGTGGGGATCAGACGAAAAGCCGAGAGCGAAGGCTATGCCTTGAACGTGTTTGATGTAGCGAAGGAAGGACTACGTCCGCAACGCTTGCGGCAGATTCTCGATGCCCGCGGAATAAGCGCGGTAGTGGTTCTGCCAAGCGATGATCATTCTTCGATTCGCGGGTTCGATTTTTCGGGGCTGGCCGCCATAGGCATCGGTTCCGAAGACGAGTCTCTCGGGCTGAATCGAATTTGTCCCAATTACCTGAAGATGATGGATCAACTGATGCGCGAGACCCTAGCCCAAGGGTATCGACGGGTTGGCGTGGCGCCGCCTTTGAAAAGAGGGCTTTTGCGAAATCGCATGATCAACTCATCTCTCGATTACCACCTTTACGAAATGCCGGAAGCTTCGCGAGCCCCTGATTACAATAGCGAGCTCGATGATGCCTCCGCTTTTCAAGCTTGGATACGCATTCATCAGCTCGACTTGATACTGGGCGATCGGAAAACGTCAGCCACACTTGAGGCCTTGGGCAGGCAAGCGCCGGAAGAAATCGGGTTTGCCGCTTTCGATACGGTTGGAATGCCGGAAAGCGTGTCTGGACTAAGCATTCCCTATCAGCTTATAGCCGAAGAAGCGGTCAGACTGCTGGTTTCCCAAAGCAATGACAATGTTCGAGGCTTGCCTGAGATTCCAGAAACGGTGGTCGTGGATGGCAGGTATCGATCTTCTGAAACGACCGCTTCCCAATTCCAGGAAAGCATGCTGCTGACCGCAGTGTAGGCGCTTAGAGCGTGTCGAGTCGCGCTTTTTCAGGTCTCGATCCCTATTCTCTAACTGACAGATGTTTCTAGATTAGGATCTGAGCGATATGAGAAGATTGATTGATCAAACAGTATCAGAAATTTAACCACAGAACACACAGACGGAGCGAGGTGTAGATGGCGAAAAAATACACAGAATCAAGAACTACTCAATCCACTCCGTGGTTAAAATATAAACCACAGAATGCACAGAACACACAGAATAGGTTGTAGCAGATAGTGCCACATTCGGCATCAAGCCATCCAAACGACTTATAGAAAATTCTCTACTCGAAAACTACTTAATCGACCACATCCACTCCGTGTACTCTGCGCTCTCTGTGGTTAAAGTTATATTCAATACCACGGAACCCGCAGAATACACCCGTCTTCGCGTAGTTAATCTGAAACGTCGCGCGTTTGCGGCAGCGTTGGCTCTTGCCTCAAAAATGAAATCATATATCAAGTCTATTCACCCAATTCGCGATCAGGAGGTCGCTCTTGGGTGATTTCGGCGATATCCCAAATGACGCCATTGCAACCAAGATTGACCGCTCTTAAGCCTGTTTTATGGGGCATCGTTGTCCTCTGCGGGTCTTTGGTTTTTTCGGGCCTGGCAGCCGCTAAGGAGTCCTTTGTACCCAGCTTCGCCAACCCCGTAAGCGAAGAATTCAATTGGCGGGCCATCGAAGAGCTAGGCGATTTGCAGATGACCTGCCTTACCGTGGACCGGCAGGGAGCGCTATGGATCGGATTGACGAATGGCGTGGCCTACTATGACGGCGGCGACATCAAGCGCTTTGGCGTCGAAGATGGTATAGCGAATGGGCACACGGTCTCGGTTTTAGGGACCCGCTCTGGCGAAATCTATCTGTTTCAGCGCTCTGGCGTGAGCTATTTTCGGAATGGGCAATGGACATCCGTATTTCAAGGAAGGGTGAACAACGAGACCATGAAGATCGCGGCCGAGGGAGCCGATGGGACGGTTTGGGCGGCGACCCAGCAGGGACTGTTGCAGATTCGTGGCGGCAAGTACGTGCTTCACAGCGGATTTGGCGAAACGCTTGGGGCCGTCTTTGAAGATAATTTCGGAAATATTTGGACTGTCGTTCTTAACGATGGGAAGACCTACCGCATACCGGTGGAAAACGGGGCTTTGGCCGAGCCGGACAAATGGGAAATCATGTTGGAGTCCAATGCCTCGCAGTCTTCTCGGTACGGCTTTGCCCAATCGCCGGACGGGTTGATCTGGAGATTCAGCACCGACCCTGAAGATGTGGCTCGCTATTACGATCCAAGGACGGACATTTGGGGCGAACAGGACTTTCGAGACTTCGGTGGATCCAATCAAGTTCAGGCCCAATACCAGACGCGCGACGGCATTGTCTGGACGGTATCCGATGGCGTACTACACGGACTCGTTGAAGGCGAGTGGGCGATCCGTCGCAAGCTTTCCTCGCGACATGGGCCTATGCGAGCCAGTCTCGAGGAGTCCGAGACTGGAGACCTGTGGCTGCTGGACTATCGAATCAATCTTTATCGGATCGATTACGGCAGCCGCCGCTGGAGAAGTTTCGAGGGCTACTTGCTGCAAGCGGAAACGTCGGATGGGGATCGTTGGTTCGTTTCAGAAGAGGGCGACGTGGTCCGCAATTTCGGGGAAGCTTATCTGGAGTGGGAAAAGCATGATCAGCAGGATGGGCTAATCGATAACGTGCTGGGTCTTTTCGAGTTAAGCAACGGATCGCTGTGGGCGGTTGGCAGTCATCAAGGCACAGCAGCCCTGGCGATTCGGACGGGCGATCGATGGACGCGAAAAATGTACCCTGAATTTGGAGACGCCATACGCAATGAGAGGCCTGTTGAAATGCCGTCGGGGAAAATAGCCCTATGCAACGTCAATTACCAAGATTGGATCCCTCGCGACGTTGGTGGCGTCATGTTCGTCGAGAGCGACGGAAGAATTGCTGACGACGGACTGTTCTCCAGCCCCGAGCTTCATTCGCGCATCTCCAATATCTGTATGGTTGGAGAGGACCTTATCGCGGTGGAGGGATTCGCGGCTTACAAGCGCCACGACAATATGTGGAGCCAGCTTCAGCTCCCAGAGGGCATTCGCGGGTTCTGGATAGACGATGTTACGGTGGATTCCGACGGGAATATCTGGCTGGCGAGTTGGGGCTACGGCGTCGTGAAATGGGATCTTGAGAATCAGTGGACCGCATTTTCGGAGAAAGATGGCCTAGCGAGTCGGTTCGCCTCCAGCGTGATGGAAGATCCGGTTTCGAAGGACATGCTGGTTTTGACCAGCGATGGAGTGGACCGGTTCGACGGTACCCGCTGGTACGCGGTCGGAGGACCTTCGGAGCTGGCCAATCATCGGTCTTCTTCCTATTTATCGGCGGGCAGGAATGGATCCATTTGGATAATACAAGCCAATAAGCCTTGGCTGGATCGAGCTCTTCCGCAGTTCGACTACCAAAAGCCTGAAGACGAGGCTTTCAGGTCCATCTTGTATCAGCCAGATGGCGACGCCCCGGAGACCTATCTGGAAATATTGCATGAGCCTAACACGCGGGACCGAGGACTAAGCGTGGTATGGTCCGCTCGGGATAGATGGAGCGAGACCGCGTCGCGCGAATTGAGGTATTCATTTCGCTTGGACGGAGGTCCCTGGTCGCAATTCATAGCCGACCAGAAGCATAGCTTTCACCAGCTGGACGATGGAGATCATATCCTTGAAGTCCGAGCTCGCGACCAGTCCTTCAATGTAGACCCTACCCCAGCTATACATTCTTTTTTCATTCCTCCGCCGATCTGGAGGCAAAGCTGGTTCATATTTTCGACAATCGGCGTGACCCTGCTTATCATCGCCTTGGTCGCGATCATTTTTCGGCAGCGATGGCTTCATCTAATCGAATACGACGAGCAGCGTATCAATTTTTTCACTAACATATCGCACGAGCTCCGAACGCCACTGGCTCTCATTCTCGCCCCGCTCGAAAAAGTGGTTGAGAAGACGCGCGATGTCGAACGGCAACGCGATCTGAAGCTGGCCCTCAAGAGCGCTCGCCGCCTGAATCAACTGGTAGACCAGCTTCTGGATTTCCGCAAGATAGAGTCGAATGCCATGGAAACCGAGCTGATGACAGCCGATATGGTATCACAGATCGACGACATCGTAGTATCTTTTCTCCCGCTTGCGGAAACGAAAAGGCAGAGCTTGGTCTTCCGTTGCTTGGAGGACAGTCGCTATGCTCGCTACGATCAGGAAAAGCTGCACAAAGTCGTGGCCAACCTTGTCTCCAACGCGGTAAAGTACACTCCCTTCGAAGGAAGCATCCGCGTGACCCTCGAATTCGTTTCAAGAAAACAGAATGGCAAAGAAAAGGCCTTGATAAAGGTGGAGGACAACGGACGCGGCATCTCGGCCAAGCGGCAAAAGCATATATTCGAGCCTTTTTATCGCGGAAATTCAAAGGCGGCCCACGAAGCGACCGGTACGGGCTTAGGACTTAGCTTGTCAAAACAATTGGTGGATCTTCTGGAAGGAACGATCGAAGTGGAAAGTCCCATTAGAGACAATGGTATCGAAAAATCTGGTACGCGTTTTTCTGTACTGTTTCCTTTCGAAGAGATGCTGCAGCCAGGCTCGCTCCAAGCGATGGATACGAATGACGACAAGGGCGAAGCGTCGAGAGATTCCCCAGCCGCCTCAGCAGGAGGGCGCGACTCTCGGGAATTGCGGGTGTTGATCGTCGATGACAACGAGGATCTACTAGAGTTTCTCTTGCGCGAATTTTCCGAACGATACGAAATATTGACCGCCGAGAACGGGCTCAAAGGGCTTGAGGCGGCCAAAGAGCACATTCCCGACTTGGTGATTGCCGATGTGATGATGCCCGAGATGAACGGCATTGAGTTCTGTCGAGAATTGAAACAGGACGAAGCCACAAGCCATATCCCTGTCATCATGTTGACGGCTCGATCATCCAGCGAGTTCGAGAAGCTAGGGCTCGAGTCGGGCGCCGACGAGTACCTCTCCAAGCCGATCTCAATGGTGAAGCTCGACCTGCGCATTCGAAATTTACTGGAGACGCGATCGAAGCTGCAGCATCGCCTGACCTCGCAGTTCCTGAGCGACCCAGGAACCCTCGTCATCGAAAATAGCGAACAAGCTTTCTTGAAAAAGGTCGTGGACATCCTGGACAGCCATCTGAAGGATCCCGATTTCGGCGTCGATGAGCTGGCCGAAATAGTGGGACAGAGCCGAAGCTCTTTTTATCGAAAGCTCAAGGCGATCTCCAACGAAACGCCGCAAGGATTCATTCGCAGGTATCGAATGAAGCGCGCGGGTCAGCTTCTGCTAAGCACCACCCTGAACGTCACGGAAGTAATGTTCGAGGTTGGGTATACGGATATTGGATACTTCGGAAAACTGTTCAAGGCTCATCACAGATCGTCGCCTACGGAATTTCGTCAAAAGAACCGCGAGTCCATAACGAACTAGAGGAAAGCGGTTATGCCGTAAGGATCTTTGCCGAAAGCTGGAAGGCGTTTCGCCCATGGTTGGCTGGCGAGGAATCAAATGAAATTACGCTTGCTTAGTAAAATATATAGAGCAGGCTGCCAAACTCGAATGTATCCCAAACAATCGAATGACTCTCGCTGGTTCAGCTCAGAGGTCTACAGCAACGACGAGCAGCTAAGAGCCTACCTTTGCAAAGCTTTCCCGTCGTTGCGCGATTTGGAGGATATTGTACAGGAAAGCTACCTTCGACTATGGAAGTACATGACGGATCAACCCATTCGATCCGCCAGAAGCTTGCTCTTCACCATCGCCCGTCGCGTGGCTTTGAATACGATTAAAAGGGAGCGCGCATCGCCGATCGCCTTTACCGGGGATTTCGGGCTAAGGCAAGTTTTCGACGGCAAGCCCTGCGCCCGTCAGATGGTCCTGGAAAACGAGACCCGACAGTTGCTGGTGGAAGCCTTGGCTTCGCTGCCGCCTCGGTGTCGAGAAGTCACGGTAATGCGTATGCTCAAACGACTCCCGCAAAAGGATATCGCCTCCAAACTCGGCATTGCGGAGAAAACAGTCGAAGCGCAGGTGAATAAAGGAGTCAGACGATGCGAGTCCTTCTTGAAAAACAAGGGAATCGTCTGCGTCTCGGGATTATGAATAAGCCGAGCGATAAAGGTGATCGGGTGGAATCGCGACGGGGCTCTTTCGATTGGTCTGCCGCAGCAGACCAGGCCGATTCAATTATCGAGGATCTGGAATGCGAACTCAAAAGCAGACGGCAGAGGCGAATCGCGAAGTCCGTCTACGCGTCGACTGCGGTTGTCGCTCTTTTCGTTCTTTGGTTTGGCGTGGCAGATAATTGGAGGCCAGAACCGCCTGTGACTGTCGCTAAAATTGCCTTTCTCGAACCGAAAACGAAGACGCTTTCCGATGGTACGGTGGTTGATTTCGTCGAGGATGCCAAGATCGCCGTAGAATTTTCCCCGTCGACTCGTCGGGTGCTACTTGAAGCAGGCGTAGCCCATTTCCAAGTGGCGAAGAACCCTGATCGCCCGTTTGTAGTTGTGGCTGGTGGAATCGAAGTGAGAGCGGTGGGCACCGCGTTCTCCGTAGAACGAAATGACACAGGTATTGAAATTTTGGTTACAGAGGGACGCGTTGCGGTAGAGCTGGAGGATCGTTCCGATTGGACTGAAAAATCGAAAGGCGATTTGCCCATCGAAGCCGGAAGCCAGATAGTGGTTGAAGGAACCGGGCATAACGCGGAGAAAGCGATCAAGGCTTTGGATGAAGCGGAAATGAATTCCCGTTTGAGTTGGCGAATCCCGCGTTTCGAATTCGATGAAACACCTTTGGCAGAGGTCGTTCGACTATTCAATTCAAGAGCTCCGAAGCACGGCAATCCGGAGCTCGTAATCGCAGACGCTTCCCTAGCCTCGATGGAGATTAGCGGAACCCTGCGAACGGATGATGTGGAGTCGTTGCTGTGGATCGTAGAAAGCGAATTTGAGGTCAGCAGCTTGTCTCAAGAAGGGCAAATTGCGCTGTCGCTACGCTAGAAGCAGCTACCTCGTAGCCATGGCCAGCCTGCCACGCCGAAGCCTCCGGCGAAGGAGGGTCAGGCCATGGACCATTCCGATAAGCGATAGAAGAGGTGGAACGCGGCGTCCTCGACGCGTTTTACTAAATTCTTCTAACGCGAGTCAAGGACCCGTCTTCGTTTATCAGCTATGCCGAGGCAGGACGCCTCGCGTCACCTTTCCGAATATATCAAAACAGTTAAACCCCATTTTGCACGCTCTTCTAAAAAATTTCGCAAAAATTTGTAAGGGAATTAGCCTGATCGATTGCCTAAATATACGTGCGGTTTTTCTCGAGTTTCTCGCTGCCCCCAATATCCCTCACTCAAACGTTGATCTTCGTATTCGGAATATACGGATTCGACATCGTTGCGGGTAGCGCGGCTAAAGCTCAAGGCCAAGCAGCGGAACGTCACCGCATTTTCGATATACCTGCAGGACCGGCCGCCGCCTCGCTGAAAAGCTTCTCTCGGCAATCGGACAGGGAAGTGATATTCGCCACGCGCGTCACCCGAAAGGTCAGATGCAGACCGTTGAAAGGCCTGCACACGCCTTCGGACGCGCTTGAACTGCTCCTAGAAGGCACAGGCCTGGTGGCGAAGCGAAACAAGAACACTGGCGTCTTCGCAATCGTTCGAGCCGAAGCGAACCAGCCAGCCCGAGCCAGCCCTAACCCAGGCAAATCCCTTTCAAGCCAGGACTCAGAGCCTAATGCAATTTCAAACCCAACAATCGATTCAGCTAACAATATGAACCAAACCAAACTAGTAAAAAGCGTTATCGCCGCCGGCGCTCTGGCGGCTTCCGGATTCGCTCAAGACAGCGAAGACGAGGATGATGTATACGAACTCAGCCCCTTCACGGTCGAAGCGTCATCGAATAATGGATACCAAGCAACCTCCACCCTTGCAGGTACGCGCCTCAATACGGCCCTAAAGGACGTGGCCGCCACGGTAAGCGTCATCACGCCAGAGTTTCTGGAAGACACCAATTCGGATGATCTTCAGGAACTTCTCGTCTACACCGCCAATACGGAAATTCCGGGCATCGGAGGCAACTTCGCCAATCCGGATGGAGGAACCGACGTGGGCGGCATTACGGACCAGCAGTTTCAGCGTCCCGCGACCAATACCCGCGTTCGTGGTTTGGCTGCCGCCGATTTGACGCGCAACTATTTCAGCACGGTGGTGCCCATGGATTCCTACAACACCAATCGCGTGGTCATCAACCGAGGGGCCAACGCCACGCTGTTTGGCTTGGGAAGTCCGGCGGGCATTATTAATAATAGCACCATCACTCCCTATTTTAGAGATCATGGCAAAGTGTCACTGCAAGTCGGCAGCTACGATTCGATGCGGACCTCGATAGACTTGGAAAAAGTCCTCGTCGAAGATAAGCTTTCGTTGCGGATTGCCTCCTTGTATGAGGATAGGAAATACGCCCAGGATCCGGCCTTCGAGCGCGACGAACGTATTTTCCTCGTGAGTGAATTTCGCCTAGCCGAGGGCTCGAAGTTTCGCGTCTCCTACGAGTCGGGATCGATCACTGCGAATCGCCCGCGTACCATACCTCCGCAGGACATGGTGAGCCGCTGGTTCGATACAGCTCCTAACGGGATTGCCAAGCCGCCCCATGACCCGACCTTTAACAATCGCCTTCGCTTGTTCTTTCCTGGCGGCGACACGACCGGGCGTACGCCGGCTGATGTGGCGGACCAGCAATACTTCGGACCAATAGGCTTCACCTTCGATCCGGTTATTGTTTACAGCGATCCAAGCCAGTCGGTCGGAAACGGAAACCTGGCCAATGGTTCGGACGGCTTCATCGCCATAACGCACCCTCGCTACGGAAGAGACATCACCACCGCATTCGAAGGCTTCCCGGGCTTCAACTTCCAGTCGTTCGGCACGATTCGTGGATACAACCAACTCTTGGGTGGCATGCCTGGCGAGCCAAGAGACCAGAACGGCAATCTTCTATCCGCCACGCGCGACTTCTATGTGAATGAAGTGATTCAAGACACCAGCATCTTCGATTTCCGCAATCTCCTGATCGATGGTCCCAACAAACGCGAACTTGAGGATTTCGATGTATTCAGCGCCTCGTTCGAGCAGACATTCTGGGAAGGCAAGGCAGGATTGTCCTACAATTTCAACAAGGAAGAGTACAGTAACGATTTCATGACGATCTTAGGCAACGGAACCCGATTCCAGTCCATCGCCATCGACCCGAATCTCAATATTCCGCATGTCAAGGACGCGAATCTGGACCCGATTCCGAATCCGAATTTCGGGCGTCTCATGATAACCGCTGGCAGCAGAGGAGGCACATCGACCACCCAAGACGATCGTGAAAACAATCGCTTCACCGGATTCGTGAAGCTCGATGCCACGGAGAATATCGACGGACTTCTAGGCCAGATTTTGGGCAGCCACACCATCACTGGCTTGCACGAAAACGCCAAAAACAACACGCGCAATATCAACTTCCAGAACTACATGTTCGGTCCCGAATTCAACGCGACCGGAAATTCTGTAAACGTTAACAACCTTTCCCCCGTAGGCACCTTGGTCTACGTGAGCGGCGACATTTCCGGCCAGAGCACGGCGGCGGGAGCGAATGCTTCGAACATGAGCGCCCTACTCGATTTCCAGTCCAGCTACAATCTATCGATCTTGAATCGGGATACTGGTCTGCCCGTCATAAGGTCCTATGATGTCGTGTCGGATATTCCTTGGGGCGGGTCGCTCAACCGAAGCGAGATCGATAGTCAGGCTATCATCCTGAGCAGCCAATTCCTAAATGGCCACTTGGTGACCACCTATGGCTATCGCGAAGACGATGTTAGCATCTGGTCCACCCCAGCTCCGCCTCGCTTGTCCGACGGCAGTCGGGATATCAGCCCCAGCGCCTTCTTCCTGCCGGAATCGCCGACTTTCGGTTCGGAATCGGATGCCACCAATTTCGGTATCGTAGCCCATTTGCCGTACGAATGGATGAATAAACTTCCGGGAGACATGGGATTGAGTTTGCACTACGCTAAGTCGGACAATGTTCAGATTGGTCGGGAAAGGACCAATCTGATGGGCGAGAAGATCGGCCCTGTCAGCGGGGAAACGACGGAGAAAGGCTTCACCGTCTCATTCATGGAGAACAAGATCAGCTTGCGTGTCAACTGGTACGAGACCTTGCAGATAGGCGAGGATTCCGGATTGACGAGCGCGTTTAACAACTTGCTTGGCCCCTACCTCGGCAACTACACCGATGCAGGCAAAGAGGCGACCATCGCCGCCAATGTTCTCCAGCAACCTGACATCGAGAATCTGCGCAACTTCGATCCGCTCGGAAACGCTCAATATGTGGTGGAAACGATGAACCTTGTGGAGAGCGACGATGGGCTCAGAGTGCTTCGTACGGTTCCCACAGGATTGACCTTTCCCACGGACTTGCTTTCCGAAGGTCTGGAAATCGAGGGCGTAGCCAATCTGAATGATAATTGGAGATTGTTCTTCAACGTTTCCCAGCAACAGGTATCCGCCACCAACACGGCTCCGCTCTTATCGAAGCTGATCGAGGAAACCATCGAGCCGCAGCTTGCTGAATTCGGACACTTCCCGGCCAACGACGGTCAGAACGAAACCATGGCCAGCTTCACCAATCGTTTCGGCCTTATCACTTCCAAGGTCAAGATCGCGGAGGACGGCGGCGTTAAGACCAACGAGATTCGCGAATGGCGCTGGAATCTTGGGACGAATTATACCTTCTCCGAGGATTCCCGCTTCAAAGGCTGGAACGTCGGCGGAGCAGCTCGCTGGCAAGACTCCGTCGGCATCGGGCGCCCTGTCATCAACGATCCGGAGCTTGGCTTCATCCCCGACTTGGCCAATCCGATTTACGGCTCCAACGATTTGAAGGTTGATGCCTGGGTAGGATGGTCGCGACCGCTAGCGTTTATGGGCGTCGAAGACATCGACTGGCAGGTTCAGCTCAATATCCGCAATCTGCTGGATAATGACGACCTGATTCCCGTCGTGGCCAATCCAGACGGAACCATTCCCGTCTATCGCATTCCTGCCGAACGCACTTGGGAGCTGCGTTCGACTTTCACATTCTAATTAAAGCATTTGTTGGGCTCATTTGGCCTCGCGCGAAGTTTAGACTTTGCGCGAGGCTATTCTACATTCCAAGCTAACGTATCCATGAATCGAATATATATATCTTTTAATTGTTGTCTCATCTTAGCGATCCTGCTCTCTCAAGCGACGCTAAGCGGAAGCGACACAAAACCCATCGACGATGCTCAGGGCAGGCCACCTGTGGTGAGCGAGTCGAAGCCAAACATTGTTCTCATTCTTTCCGACGACCAGTCGTGGACCGACTACAGCTTCATGGGGCACGAGATCATTCGCACCCCGCACCTGGACAAGCTCGCTCAGGAAAGCGTCGTCTATCCACGCGGCTACGTCCCCACCCCGCTTTGTCGCCCTTCTCTTATGACCTTGGCCACCGGACACTACGCTCGCGACCACGGGGTGACGGGCAACGACCCTTCGCCTCAGCTGGCCCCAAGAGACACGCCGGAATTCGTCAGACTGTCCAAGCAGCTCATCAATAAAATCGACGAGATCGATACCCTGCCCCGCATCCTCGCCCGCAACGGCTACCTCTCGCATCAAAGCGGCAAGTGGTGGGAAGGCCACTACCGACGCGGCGGCTTTACGCATGGCATGACGCAAGGCGATCCTGGCGGACGATCCCGTCATGGCGATGCCGGTTTGACCATTGGCCGCGAGGGACTGGAGCCGATTTACGATTTCATCGAAATCGCTCAAGAAGAGGAAAAGCCCTTCTTCGTCTGGTATGCTCCTTTCCTGCCGCACTGGCCGCATAATCCGCCGGACCGAATTTTGGGGCATTACAAGCAGTTCGACTTGGATCCGGATGTCGCCAAATACTACGCCATGTGCGAGTGGTTCGACGAAACCTGCGGCGAATTGATCGGGCACTTGGAAGAAAAAGGGCTGCGCGAAAACACCCTCATCTACTACGTGTGCGACAATGGCTGGATACAAAGAGCGGCGGATACCGAAGTTCCCGAAGGCTGGTTTCCCAGCTTCGCCCCCGGCTCCAAGCAAAGCGTCAATGAAGGCGGGGCTCGAAACCCCATCATGTTCTCCTGGCCCGGCGTCATTGAACCGGGAATACGAGACGATTTGACCAACAGTATCGACACAGTACCCACCGTCCTCAGCGCAGTTGGGATAAAACCTCCAGAGGGATTGCCGGGAATCGATCTCTGGCTCAATCTAACGGAAGGCGCAGAAATCGGTCGCGATACGATTTTCGGGGAATTCTACGCCCACGACATCGCCGATCTAGATGATCCGGAAAAGACCCTCATGTACCTGTGGTGTATCCAAAACGATTGGAAATTGATTCTCACCTACGACGGAATAGTGAATCGCTACAAGCCCGTCCATCCACGCGAAACGCCGATTCAGCTGTACAACGTGATCGAGGATCCGCACGAGAAGAATAATCTCGCGGATCAGCATCCCGAAATCGTCGCTCGACTGAAAGAGGAAATCGAAAATTGGTATCCACTAAAGCAGCGCAAGTTGGTGGAATAGAAAGGTTGGGCGAGGTTTGTCTTAGTTGGAGTCCCGGCTTCAGCCGGAAATTTGGGTCACAAAGTGGCGAAATGCCATTCCGGGTATGCCGGTGTTACAACAAAGGGCATCGACCTGCGTTTTGTCTAAATTTCCTCGATACAAACTCGATAAGCTGAATATAATGAGTATGCATCGTTTTCTCGCCTTCCCTCTCTACTCGTTGCTAGTCGCGCTGCTATCTATCGCGCAAGGGTCGGAACGTCCGAATATCGTCGTTATTGTTATAGACGATCTCCGCTGGGACGAAATCGGGTATGTCGGGCATCCCTACCTCGAAACGCCGCACATCGACCGGCTCTGCAAGGAAGGCGCATGGTTCGCCAACGCCTTTCACGCCGTGCCTTTGTGCTCCCCAAACCGAGCGAGCATTCTGACCGGTCAGTACCCATCCCGTCATGGAATCATTGACAACGTTGCCCGCAATCAGTTGAGCCATCGGCTTCAAACCTATCCCATCGCCTTGAAGGAAAGCGGCTACTATACTGGATTCCTAGGAAAGTGGCACATGGGCAACGATCCTACGCCTCGCCCGGGTTTCGACTATTGGGCCGCCTTGCCTGGTCAAGGGCGTATCCGCAATCCAATTATATACGAAAATGGACAGCTGAACGAGGTCGAGGGCTACGTCACCGACATTCTTTCGGATCGAGCGGTCACGTTTATCGAAGAGCGTCGCGACAAGCCGTTCTTTCTCCATTTCGCTCACAAAGCGATCCACCCGGACGTTCACCAGCTTGACGATGGGTCTGTCGATAAGAGCAGGTCCGGCGGCTTCACTCCCGCTCCTCGGCATGCCGACCGATATCGAGACGCGATCTTCAATCGGAGACCCAATGTGCCCTCAAGCCTCGATGAGGTCGGCAGCCCAGCGCTTCGAAAAGCTCTCCAGCATCGTGGATCCCAGCAGATATCCAAAGAATGGGGACAACTTCTCGATCCCGGAACGAGCGAGAAAACGATTCGCGATCGTTCCGAAATGCTTCTCTCCATAGATGAGGGAATCGGCCGGATCATCTCGACATTGGAAGAGCTCGAAATTCTCGACCAAACGGTTCTGGTCGTCACCAGCGACAACGGCTATTATTACGGAGAGCACGGCTTGAGCATCGAACGGCGAATGCCCTACGAGGAAGCTATTCGTAATCCCCTGATCATTCGGTACCCGCCTTTGATTCGCGGAAAAAGGCAAGTCGAAGCCCTCGTATCATCGATCGATATTGCTCCGACGATGCTCGATCTTGCCGGAGCGCCGATAGGCGAACACATACAAGGGCGATCTCTCCTACCCCTTCTCGCTAACGCATCTGCGGAATGGCGTGACGCCCTTCTAGTCGAATTCTACACCTATGAGAACCCGATGCCTTGGATGATGGATATGGACTATCGAGCTGCGCGTACTAGCCAGTACAAATACATACATTGGATGAAGCATCCAGCGGAGCTATATGATCTATCAGTGGACCCCTATGAAATGAACAACCTGATCGATGATCCCCAAATGGCCGATGTAGCGGCCGACCTTCGCGCGAAGCTCGGCCAGCTGATGCTCGAAGCGATAGGATTGTCCGATAGCGAATGATGACCACGCCTAATAGAAAATGTAGCCGCGAACGTAAGTTCGTGGACCACACAGTTAAATTTGTATCCACTTATACTTGACTAAAAGAAGTTGGCGTTATTTTAAGATTAGCGTTTCATTGAACGACACTGTTATTACGCTCATATCCGATTATGCTAGAGGTCCCTCTCAGGATTAGAAAATTATGCGCTACAGATATGGAGCTGCGTCCGTTCTTATATGCATTCTTCCGCTTAGCGGGATCATTCTAAAGTAGTCTCTATATTCCTGAGGAAGCATCCGGTTTACCGACTTCAGTCCGTTGGAGTTCCGCCTTTAGGCGGTAATAAGCATCGAGCATACCCAAGGCTGATATCCGCCTAAAGGCGGGACTCCAGCAAAGATGAGGATCCGTCTCATCATCCATTTATTGGACGGAATTACCTTACACGGCGAGTTCAATGCTCCCGTTCGCATAAGCTGTTTTAGAACAACCACTATCTATTAGGGCAGAGCCATGCCCGCCTAACTAACATATAGAGATCATAGAGAGTGTCCAATATATCGCTTTCGAGCATCAGAAGTTATATTTTGAAACTAAATTCTAGGCTGCGATCTGAGTAATACCCGGCTGTGCCACGGCGTAGTGGACGAAGACGGGAGGGTATTGCGAGGTGAGCTACCGAGCCCTTTCTGGGCGACAGCGCAGCGAACAACAATGGAATTTAAGCCTAAATAGAACGAGGAGGCGAAGGAATGGATATCTTGGATAGTCTCAAAAAATACAAATGAGTAACGTTTCCAACACATTGGAAAATCCATCATCTGGATACAATAAATCCTCCTCGAATCCACTCGGGATCAAGGGAATCGACCATATCGAATTCATCGTCGACGATAGGGACGCTTGGCGCGATTTCTACGTGAATCGATTCGGCATGTATTGCCGAGCCTATGGTGATGAGTCCACCGGCCTCGTAGGTCGTCGAGCCTACCTGATAGGGCAGGGACGTATCAATTTTATCATTGCAGAACCTTTTGGCGACGGTCCCGAAGCCCAGGCTCTCCGAGAGCATCACGACAAGCACGGCAATGGCGTCAAGGACGTCGCCTTCTTGGTGGAGGACTGCGCTCATGCCCTCGAGGAAGCGGAACGGCGTGGAGCGACGCGCATTGGCGAAATCGACCGTCACGAGCACTTCATCGGCGGATCCATTAAAGCCTACGGCGACACTATCCATACTTTCATTCAGCGAGAAGATAGGGCCCATGTCAGCTTTCCTGGTTACGTACAAACCGACGAAGAAAAGAAAGATGACGACATCAACTTCGCCATGATCGACCATGTGGTCGCCAACGTCGAGGTCATGGACGAATGGGTCGAATTCTACGAGCGGGTTTTCGGTTTCGAGCCCACCCGTCATTTCGATATCAATACAGGGCGCAGCGCCCTTATGAGCAAGGTCATGGGCAGTACGGACGGCTATATTAAGATGCCCATCAACGAACCTTCCTCTGGCAATTCGCAAATTCAGGAATACCTCGACGAATACAATGGTCCAGGTGTGCAGCACATCGCCTTGCTCACTTCGGACATCGTCAAAACCGTCACCTCCATGCGAGCCAAAGGCATGGAGTTCCTCGATATTGCCGATGCCTACTACGACGAAGAGTTCAACCGCCGCATGGGGACGATTGACGAGGATATCGAAGACCTGCACGCCAACAACATCCTAGCCGACCGCGACGACGACAGTGGCTACCTGCTGCAGATCTTCACCAAGTGCCTCTACGATCGCCCCACTCTCTTTCACGAGGTCATTCAGCGCAAAGGCGGCGCCAAAGGCTTCGGCGAAGGCAACTTCACGGCCCTCTTCGAATCCATCGAGCGCGAGCAAGCGAGGCGTGGAACGCTATGACTTATGTGAAAGTAAATGCAGAGGCTCCAAATCCAGCTCGCCCGGAGGTCGAGCTCCACCTTCTCGAACATTGCATTAAAGGTGGAACGCGATCTCTGAGCGCGTTCGTTACGCTCCCCCGAGAATTTCAAAGTTATTAATTCGACAATCTCCGATTACCCGAACCCGCCATGCCATTCTACAGATCCCTCGGAAGAATCCCCCCAAAACGTCACACGCGTTTGCCGCTCGATCCGGCGACGAGCTTCAAAAACGAAGGCCTCGCCTACGAACACGTGATCACGACCGAGGGATTCTGGAGAGCCTTCAGCACCATCTACCACCTCAAGCCGCCCACGCGCATTCGCGATGCCCGGCTTCATCGCCGCATTGAACTGCGCCCGGCCTTCGAAGATCATCCGCTGCGTCACCATCATATCAAGACACGCGATATCGAGCGCAGCGGCGATCTCTACGAAGGCCGCGTTCCCATATTCTTCAATCAGGACGTCGTCAGCTATCGCTGCCGTCCGGAGAAAGCGTATGGAGGCTTCGAATACTATCGCAACGGAGGGGCCGACGAAGTCATCTTCGTCAATCGAGGCAGTGGCGTTCTAGAAAGCTTGTACGGGAAACTCAGATACAGAGAAGGCGATTACATCGTCATTCCGAGAACGACTACGTATCGGCTCGCCCCTGACGACATCTCCGTGGAAGACCATCTCATTCTCGAGACCTTCAGCCCCGTCAGCATTCCCAAGCGCTACAAGAACATCGACGGGCAAATGACCTTGGACGCCCCTTATTGCGAGCGCGACTTCCATAGCCCGACCGAGCTTATCGAAAACGACGAAGAGAAAGACGTCGACGTTCTGGTCAAAGATCGCGATCGCCTCAGCGCCATGACCCTGGCTAGTCATCCTTTCGACGTCATCGGCTGGGATGGCTTCCTCTTTCCCTTCACTTTCAACGTCGACGATTTCGAGCCCATCACCGGCACGACCCACATGCCGCCACCGATCCACCAGACCTTCGACTGCCGCGGCTACGTCATCTGCACTTTCGCCCCGCGCTACCTCGACCACCATCCCGATGCCATCAAGGTCCCCTACGTGCACGACAACGTGGAAGCCGACGAAGTGCTCTTCTACGTCCGCGGCAACTTCGGTTCCCGAAAAGGCGTCGAGCCGGGCTCTTTCACCCTCCATCCGCAAGGCATCCCGCATGGACCACATCCCGGCACGATTATGGCTAGCATGGACGCCGACCGTACCGAGGAGCTCGCCGTCATGTTCGATACCCAGCATCGCCTGCACATTGCCGAAGAAGCGATCGTCATGGACGATCCCGCCTACCCGAAAAGCTGGCTCTAGCGAGGCCGATTCATGAGCGACCTCATCTGGAAACCCGAAGACCACGCCTGGACGAACGATTGCCGCCTGGCCCGCTTCATGAGGCGACACGGTATCGAAGACTTCGATACGCTCCATCGTCGAAGCGTGGAAGACCCTGCTTGGTTTTGGCTGGTCGCTCTGGAAGATCTCGGCGTGCAATGGGACACACCGCCTTCCCGAATCCTGGACGATTCGGACGGCTTCCCCTGGGCCCGCTGGTTTATTAATGGGCGCCTAAACCTCACCACCAACTGCATCGACCGCCACCTCGCAAACGGGCGTGGCGACGCCACCGCTCTCATCTACGAAGCCGATTCCGGA
>JANQKI010000011.1 GCA_028281165.1 Opitutaceae bacterium
AACCAAGGATAATAATTTGCCTGCAAATCCCATAGATGATGATGGCAATCGCAGATCTCAAAATCGTAAATGGAATTCATAAAATCAAGGAGTAGGAGCGTCTTCTCGCAGCAAGCCCTCAGCCTTAAGCTCAGTCCAAAAGTCGTTAGGAATGGGAGTCTGTATCCACTTCAGGTTGATTTCCACAATGTCGGGAGAATTCGAGCCCGGAATGACCGATACCACTACAGGGTGGCCCAGCGGAAATTGCAGGGCGGCAGATCCCAAAGGAATGCGGTAACGATCGCAAACGGATTGGATCGCTTTCACCTTCTTAACGATCGCCCCGTCGGCTGGCAGATAACGATAAATAGCGTTTTCAGTAACTCCTGTGGCGAGTATTCCTGAAGCGAATACAGCCCCAATAATAACGGATACGCCATGTTCACGGCAGAGATCGAAAGTTTCGTCCAAAGCGGGCTGATCTAGAAGCGTATAGGGCATGGCTACCAAAAAGTAGTCGAAGCCGTCAAAACGCTCTAGCAGCTTTGGAACCATGACGGTCTCATTAACGCCTGCTCCGATGGCTTTAATCTCTCCAGACTTGCGACGCTCCAACAGCCAGTCGAATCCACCTCCCTTCTCAAGTTCATCTAGCTTAGCATGGACGACATCCTTATTCCCATGAAACTTGTGGTCGAGATCATGAATCGCAAGAGCGTCGAGGCAATTGAGACCTAACCTCTGCAGGCTGTCCTCGTAGGACCGCTGGAAACCATCCCGGGTATAGTCGAACCTGAATTCAAAGGGCAATCCGCCCTTCCAACGAGGAAAGCTAAATGTATCCGGATTATCCGGACGACGGAAAATGCGTCCAACCTTAGTATTAATAGCGAATGAGTCGCGCGGCTTTTGGCGCAAAAAATGCCCTAATCGATGCTCGCTCTTGGTAAGACCGTACCAAGGGGCCGTATCGAAATAGCGGACACCATTACCGTAAGCAGCGTCAATCGTCGCCTGAGCTTGCTCTTCGGAAATGACCTCATTCGGATCGCCCAAGGTACCGCCACCGAAACCAAGCTGAGGAACAGAAAAAGTCGAACGACCCAATTGCTGTAGGGCAAAGGGATCGATACACTGATCAGATTTAGCCAATGAATGCATGAGGAATCGTCTCTCCCAACCCAGTAGCTCGCAATCCACTCGAATTACCTCAGTAGTCAATGCTTCAATCGCCACTCGCCGATATTATCGAGTCATTTGAGATCTCAGTAGAATGTCAATAGACCTCGAAACACCACATCTAATTACCTTGATGTCTCGGACGAAAAGAACAGCTTAATCCGTAGACTACCATGGCAAAAGCGAGAAAAACGGCGAAAAAACGCCCGACGCCGACAAAGACTACAGGAAGCCTCCTCAAGGACAAAGCCTACTCTCGCATAAAAGAACGCATCTTGTCCGATAAGTTCAGTCCAGGCTCTTTTCTGTCCGAGCGCCAGGTTGCTAGTTGGCTTGGAATGAGCAAAACACCGATTAAAGCGGCATTCGAGCGACTCGAACACGAAGGATTCATATCGGTCTCGCCACAGCAAGGTGTCGTCGTACGCGATTTGAACATCCATGAGATAGCCGACCATTTCGAATTGCGCGTAGCTCTGGAAAGTTTCGTGGCTCGCAACATAGCAGGACGCCTCACCTCTGAACAAATTCAGCTGCTCAAGGACAATCTGGAAGCTCAGAAGCAAAGTATAGAGAACGAGGATGTTTCGGAATCCGTTTTTCTAGATGGTTCTTTCCACGCGCTTATCTGCAGTTTTCTCGGCAATCAGGAAATGAATCGCGTCATCAACGACTTGAAAGACAAGATATATCGCGTTGTAAGCCGGGTTTTCACTCGCCATCCAAAACGTCCTGTTACTAGCTACGCCGAGCACAAACGGATAGCTAACGCCATCCTAAAAGGCGAAGCGGACAAAGCGGCAAATCTGATGACCGCGCATTTGGAGAACGGCAAGCAATTCCTGCTTCTTCCTCGCTAGCATTGCGCGCTATGAAGGCTCTTCGAAGCAGTGACAGACTGAGATCTCAGCAAGATTTATTATCGCATAATGAACTTGCGCAAAAGAGTTGATCAAGGCATGAGGCTAGTATGAAAGGATTCTTCACTTCATTTACCCTCCTATTCGTTTCAACCATTTCTTTCGCCTTGAATACCGCCGACCAAGAATTTCACAGCTCCCAATCACGCCTGATAATCCTCGCCGATATGGGTAACGAGCCCGACGAAGAGCAGCAGATGATTCACATGCTAACCAACAGCAATGAATTCGATCTCGAAGGACTTATTGCTGTAACCGGAAAATACCTACGTACGGATCCGCAACCAGAGCTTTTCATTAAGCTGATCAACGCTTACGAAAAGGTGGTAGACAATCTTAAGAAACACGCGGATGGATGGCCGGAGCCCCAATACCTGCGTAGCATCGTCAAGGCAGGTCAGTCAGGCTATGGGATCGATGATGTGGGCAAAGGCAAAAGCAGCCCTGGCTCGAAGTTGCTCGTCGATGCCATCACAAACGAAGACCCACGCCCGATTTGGGTTGTGGTCAACGCTGGTTCGAACACCCTAGCCCAAGCTCTAGTCGATCTTAAGGCAAAGCGCTCTCCGGAAGAGATGGACGCCTTCGTCGCCAAACTCCGTGTATTCGAAAACGGATCACAAGACAATGCAGGCTCCTGGATTTGCGCCAATTTTCCTAAGATCCATTGGATCCGCAGCAACTACCAGACCTACTGCTATGGCGGGCCGAGCAACAACATCCTTGGACCCTATGTTTGGGAACCCCACCCCTATTCCGTAAAAGGACACCTAGCCTGGGAGCAGGAACATATCATGAATAACCATGGAGCCTTGGGAGACATCTATCCCATCCGTCAACTCGAGTGGAATAAACTACTCCTATTCCACGAAGGCGGAGGCACCATTCCTTGGCTGGGCTTGGTTAACAAGGGACTTTTCAGCATCGATCATCCCGAATGGGGTGGCTGGGCAGGTCGCTTCACCGCAACCAAAGTTAAGAATTTCTGGTCGCGTCATGCCGATATCAAGATCGACGAGGAGCGCGACGCTCCTTTCTACGTGTATCGAGAAGCTAGCGACACTTGGACCGATCCCGTTAGCGACATTCGCTATAGCGATGATCACACGCCAGTCTGGCGCTGGCGTAGAGCTCAGTGGAACAATCAAAAATGCCGTATGGACTGGTGCGTCAAGGATTGGGAAGAAGCCAACCATCATCCTAAAGCGGCTTTCGGTTCTAATCGAGCAGACGGTATTATCCGTCTAACCGCTAGTGTTGATGAAACGATAGAGCTTAATGCCGATCGAAGCCGCGACATGGATGGTGACCTGCTTTCTTTCCACTGGTGGATGTACCGCGAAGCCGGCACTTTCACAGGAGAGCTCGACATTGAGGACCCAAGGGCCGTGCAAACATCGGTCACTATCCCCAGCTCCGCTCACGGAAAGCAAATCCACATCATCCTCGAAGTCGAAGACGACAATGAAATCGCTCCACTGACCGACTACCGTCGCATCGTGATTGATGTGGAGTAATTCTTATGAGAGCAGTGTAGTCTAAAACGAGTCCGAGGATTTAATATCTTCGAGGCTCAAGTGGCGAGCTTGGTCTTGCCTTTCTTGAAAGACAAAAAAAGCTTGTCATCATCATGGATTTAACTGAGATCTCAGATAGATTGCAGTCTATTTAGATTGGCATGCCAATCTTAGTTGGACCCCCAACTGACTTCATTCTAAACGAGAACCCCATAATCCCTGCAACGAATGCGTCTAAAAACAAATCATCGATTAATGGTGATATGCGCCTACAAAGCGTTTCTCGCCTCAGCCTTATCCTTACTCTTTCCTTCAACTTCTCTTGCCCAAGAAGATTCAGTCGACAACGAAGTCTTCGAACTTTCGCCTTTCGAAGTATCAGGAAAGTCTGACATTGGATATCGAGCTACACGCTCAGTAGGAGCAACCCGTATTGCTCAAGAACTTACTAAGATTCCATTGGATATCGCCGTCGTCAATCAGGAGATGATAGGCGATCTGGCAGCCCACGACTTGAATGAAGCAATGAACTACACATCCGGCATCACTCCCTCTAGTTTCGAGCGGAATCGCTTCAATATTCGTGGCTTCGAATCGCAACGAACATTCGACGACGGAGCCCAAGTGCCCTTCGTTATGCCACGTGAAACTATTCTATGGGAACGGGTGGAATTGCTAAAAGGTCCCGCGGCCATTCTGTACGGAACGACACAGCCTGGTGGCGCCATCAATACCGTAGCCAAAAAGCCGCTTTCGGAAACAAAGCGAACGGCAACCTTCGAATTCGCCAATTGGGAGCGGTTGAGATTCGGCATAGATCTAACGGGACCTATTCCCATCGAGGGTCTTAGCGATCAGCTTTTTTACCGATACATCGGGCTTTACGATGAATTTGACACTCATAGAGCCTTCGAGCACTTCATGAGGCGACTTCATTCATTTCAGTTGAAATACGCTCCAAGCAATCGCTTCGACACCACTTTCACGATACGAACGATCAACGATGATGATGATAGTGAAGCCGGTCTAGTAGTGTGGAACTATGACCGTAGCGAAGTCGCTCACGGTCCAGCATTCAACTACAGAGCTTTGGGAGAAGAAACCAAGGATTCGGCGCTTTATGCGATCGAAACCAATGCCCGTTTCTCCGACAGACTCTCCATGCGCATCAATGCTTCATGGGCTACGGCTCGCAACCGCGAGTGGCGATTGCAACGCGACAGCGACAGAGTGCTAGGCAGCTCTCCAGAGCTGAACCATTTGCTAGCGGTTCGCGATGAAGACATATGGGACGACGAAACGGAAGTAAACGTGCAAGTGGATTTCAACTACAACTACATGATCGGCGAGAATAAGAGCAACTTGGTTGTTGGATACAAATATCGTCGTTTTTTGGAGGATCGCTTCACTTGGTTGACCCGTGATATCTACGACCCTGATGCCATCGTCAACCCCCTTGGGCCGACCATTAACGATCCGGAACACCCCTTCTTCGGCGAGGTTCGTCGCAATGTTATCGACCTTAATGATCGCAGTACTTGGGGAGCTGTTACACGACTGGAAGACGGACTGATTCGTCAGGACAAGTATATCAACAACCGCCGGAACACCCAGAACGTAGCCAATAGCGTATATCTGATCAACATTATGAATTTCATGGACGAGAAGATAACTCTGATGACCGGTGTCCGAGCGGCAGACTTTGGCGGCTGGAATCGAAATGGAACCTATGCCAGAGACAGCGATCCTCGTAGAGCCTTACCTTTGCCTTCGGTTCGGAACAACTTCACAGGCAGTCTAGACCCGCACTACGTTCCTTCAGTCGGTGTGATTTTCGAAGCCGCTCCTGGCATCCGTCCCTTCATCAATTACGGCGAGTCTTTTCGCGCTAACAACGATCGTATCGTAAGCGGACAGCTCTATGCTTTTTCCGAATCTCCCGAAGAGGGCCAGACACTAGATGTCGGCATAAAATTCGACAACGTCTTGGATGGCAAAGGAGCGGGAACCATAACGCTTTTCGATATCGAAAAATCGAATATCGTACGTACTGACCCCGACACTACGATCCCCGAGCTAAGCGGCGTAGAAGCAAGCCAAGGAATCGATACGGAATTTTCGTATGTTCCAAGCGATAACGTGCGCATGCAATTCAACTACACCTACCTCGATGCTGAAACAAAAAGTCGCGTAGACCGGCCAGCCGAAGTGGGGGCTCCCCTACCAGGTTCACCAGAGCATCTTTTCAGCTTCTGGACGCGCTACGATTTCACTGAAGGCAATGCCAAGGGCCTTTCCCTTATGGGTGGCGTTCGCTACCAAACAGGCATTCGTCCAAACTTTAGCGGCAATTTCATCAACACCTTGACGCCGGACGAGACCGTAGTTGACTTGGCCGCCGCGTATCGGACGACTATAGGCGAGAACAATTGGACTTTTCGACTCAATTTCCTGAATGTGACAGACGAGGTCGTCTTCCGAGCCAGACGTCTTGATTACCCCCAAAAGTGGACATTTAAAGCGGTCGTAGATTTTTAAGTTTATCAGGAGTGTTGCTCGACAATATATAGTCGAGAAGAAGCACGTTTAGCTCAGTCTGAACGCGTTCTCTTTTAGTGGAAAGCCAAGAGACTTGCTAAATTCCAAAAAATTCGTCATGGATTCTACTTAGCCGAAAGGCAATCTCATCAGACTACCCCATGACTGAGCCAGCCACCAAAGAGCTCGGATCACCTACCCTTGGCAATCCTTTGAGCAGATCAGATCGCCTCGAAATGATCGAGGCGCTGGAAGATTGCATCAAAAACGCGGAATACAATCGTCTTACGATAAAGGCCCCCAGCGACGAAGGGAAACTCCAGAGGAGGCCGGGCATGCACTTTCATTTTAAGCCCGAAATTTTCCTGCAAATGAGTGGCTGGACGGAGTTTGAACTGCCTAAAGACAAGCTCACCTTACGTCCTGGCGAAGTCGCGGTGATGCCACCTGGAGCTCCCCACAAGGAAACCATTTTCTCCGATAGCGGAGCCTTTCGCAATCTCGTGGTCGGCTTCTATAGCAATGCGATCAGCATTCATCTGGCTTACGAAGCCAAACCGAAGAAGCCAGACATCGACGTCATCGAGTTCTACGACGCTCCAAATCTAGACGTTTACTTAACGCTTGTCAGCAGTTTGGTTGAACACACCCATCGGAGCAACACCTCAAGTCAACGCGTGATTAAAGGGCTGTCCGTCGCCCTGTTTTCGATGCTCAAGGAGCTGGTAGAAACCGGTAGCAACGATATCAACAAGGATATCGGGAAAGTCTTCCATGCCAAATGGCTCATACGTGAGCAAATTTCAAATACAGAACTGAATGTTAAGAATCTAGCCGAAAGACTGCAGTGCTCGCCTGACTATCTTTCCCATCTGTTCCACTCTCAAACAGGCGAAAAACTCATTCATTATATCCAAAGGATTCGAATCGAAGGAGCTGCCCTTGCTTTGCAGACAACGCCCCTCTACGTATCCGAAATCGCCTGGTCAAGCGGTTTTGCCGACGCGGCTTATTTCGCTCGTGTATTCAAAAAGTTCACTGGTCTATCGCCACAAGAGTATCGAGCTAGTAAGGAAAAGAAGCGTGCTAGCCAGGAAGGTCAGCCCAAGACTATCTATTATGATCGGGAAGACTTTTCTCCGGGCAAGCCAGCCAGAGCGAGTTAAGCGACAATAAATTCTGGATACGCTCTCAGGATTGCACAGCGATAGCCGCTGCATTCTCGGCTTGTTCTTCGTCTTCTTTAACGAAACGCAGAACCACAGCAGCCAGCAACATTGAAGCGCCGCCAAGGATAATGGCCATCATCGAGTTGCCATTAAGAAACGCGCTCATCAACCAGCCTAAACCGAGCGAAGCCACGATTTGCGGCAGAACGATGAAGAAATTGAATACACCCATGTAGAAGCCCATCTTATCTCCGGGAATCGCGTTTGAGAGGATCGCATAAGGCATGGACAGAATGCTAGCCCAGGCAATTCCTACACCAACCATCGAAATGGCGGCCAGCATGGGGCTCGCCGCTACGGTCGTCGAAAGCAGGCCAACAGCTCCTAGGATCAAGCAAACTGTATGAATTCCCTTAGCGGTAAATCTTCCCACTAAAGCAAGTAGTAGAAAAGAGAATACGAAAGCGACTCCATTGTATACGGAGAAGCACACCCCGGCCCATTCAATACCGCGTTGATACTCGTCAGAGCCAGGCGTCCCCTGAAACAGGTGGGTGGCAATGGCCGGAGCGAAATAGATCCACATGCAAAACAGGCCGAACCAGGTAAAGAACTGGGCTACCGCCAACTGACGCATGACACGCGGCATGGATAAGATCCCACGGAAGATTTCGCTGAAGGCATTGGCCAATCCAGCGGTTTCCTTCTTCTTTCGCTGGAAAGCCTCCATATCTTCAGGCGGCCGTTCTTTCGTCGTCAGCACTGTATAAAGTACAGCAAAGAAAAACAGCGCTGAACCTGCGTAGAAGGAAATATGCACCACTAGCGGAATGCTGTTTTCGGTCGATCCTTGTCCTGAAATATTAAATACGTTCGTCAATACCCAGGGAAGCGAGGAAGACAACACAGCTCCCAATCCAATTAGGAGGCTTTGCATGGCGAAGCCTCGTTTGCGCTGATCGCGTGGAAGCAAGTCCCCCACGAAAGCTCTAAAAGGCTCCATGCTGATGTTGACCGAAGCATCCAGAATCCAAAGCAATCCTGCCGCCATCCATAAAGTCGAGGAATTCGGCATCGCGATGAGGGCAAGGCTAGCTAAGATGGCTCCCACTAGAAAGTAAGGACGCCGCCTTCCAAGACGCGTCCAAGTACGGTCGCTGAAATACCCTACAATTGGCTGAACGATCAGACCGGTCAGCGGCGCTGCTAGCCAAAGCAGAGGGATTTCGCTTTCGTCAGCTCCGAGGTATTGGTAGATGGCGCTCATATTGGCCATCTGCAATCCCCAGCCGAATTGAATGCCGAAAAATCCGAAACTCATGTTCCAGATCTGCCAGAGGGATAGTCGGGGCTTTTCCATAGGATTTGGGGTAGCGAGATGGGCGCGTTGCTAAGCTAAAAAGAGTTTATCCGATCATCGCTGAAATTAAAGTTCACATTGCAGCCCCACTTAGTTTTTCTTCCCCTTCCGCCTCGTCGACTACTTTTAGCGGAGGGGCGCTAAAATCGCGCTGAACATGGTCATCGATGCGATGGTAGCGCTGGTTGAGCGCCTGGAATTTGGGCGCGACTTCCTCGACCAGTCGGCTAAACTGCTCGCCATTGAGCCGCCATTGCCAATTCCCCCTCGCCTCGCCTGGTTTATTCATGCGCGATTGCGACGGCAAATGCAGCAGATCCTGGACAGGAATAATGACGAGACGAGCTACTGAGGCCAGAGCCGCGACGACGATCTGATCGGCATTGGGATAGCCAGTCAGTCCAAAGTAATCATAGACAAGCTGGCGTTCTTCACCTTCAAGGCTTTCCAACCAGCCTTGGGTTGTATCGTTATCGTGGGTACCCGTATAAATTACCTGGTTAGGCACAAAGAAGTGAGGCAGGTTCACATTGTTGTCGTCATGGCCATAACCGAATTGCATAACCTTCATGCCTGGATAACCGGTACGTTCACGCAGTTCGAAGACTTCGCGATTTATGTATCCAAGATCCTCAGCTATGAATTTCGCTTCAGGTATGGCATCTTCGATAGTCTGAAAGAAATCTATGCCAGGCCCCTCTTCCCATTTGCCCATCGACGCATCGGGAGCATCGCTAGGAACAACCCAATAATTCTTAAAGCCACGGAAGTGATCGAATCGCAGGATATCGAAAAGCTGAAAACCGGATTCAATTCTTCTTATCCACCAGTCGTATCCAATTTTCGCGAGCAAGTCCCAGTTGTAGAGAGGATTGCCCCAAAGTTGGCCTGTTTCGGAAAAATAGTCCGGCGGAACGCCTGCTACGAAATCTTGCCGACCTTCCTCGTCGATTAGGAATACATCGCGATGCTTCCAAGCATCCGCGCTATCCAAAGCGACGTAGATCGGAATGTCGCCGATGATCTCAACACCCTTGGCATTGGCGTAGCTTTTGATACGTTCCCATTGGGCATAGAATACGTATTGATAAAAAGCATGACGCGACTTCTCAAGACGGTCTTCCAGGCTCAACAATGAATTGATATCCGAATTCGGATTGCGGAATTGACGCGGCCATTCGATCCATGACCTATTTCCAAAGCGACGCTTTAGCGCCATAAAAGTCGTGTAGTCGTCGAGCCAATACTCATTTTCATCGATAAAGCGAAGAAGCGATAGGCTCCCCTCTAACTGAAAAGCGCTTTCCTCAACCCGTTCGAAAGCCTGAGTGAGAATCTGCCAGAATCGGTCATACAGCTTGCCGTAATCGACCCGGTCAACCGGCAGTTCGGCCAGAACCCTTATCTCGCTCCGACGAATTAAATCAAGGTCGGCAAGCTCCTGCAGATCAATGAAATAAGGATTCCCAGCAAATGCGGAAAAAGACTGGTAAGGCGAATCCCCATAGCCCGTCGGTCCAACGGGGCAGACCTGCCAATGAGAGAAGCCCGCTTCGGCAAGAAAATCTACGAAGTCACGAGTACCTTGTCCGAGATTTCCTATACCAACGTCGCTGGGTAGAGAACTGATATGAGCTAGCGCTCCAGCATGACGGGAAGACAACCAGCTTTTCGTTTTTGAGGTCATGAGTCTGAGAAAAATGAAAGAGTACGCGAGAGACGACAGCTATGCTATGAAAGCTCTCAGAGAAATCGCCCGGCAGACTATGCGCCGGGCGATTTAGTACAAAGATAGAGATGCTAGAATTTTTTGGATACGCCGAACGAGTAGGAACGACCGTAGCTCTGGTAGTCGCGAACAAGGCGTTGGTCGTCTCCTTCGAATGTCGAAAGCGGTTCGTCGTTCAGATTGTATCCTTGAAGAATCAAGCTTAGGTCTTGTAGAGGACCGTCCTGAAACGTATAGCTAACTTGAGCATCGATCAGCGTCTCCGGAGATACGATACGGAAGTCTTCTCCACGTGGACCGAAGCTGCTAACGTTCGCGCGATATTCGGAACGATAACGGGCGCCGACACGGGCTGAAAAACCATCCTTTTCATAGTAGAGCGTTCCACTACCAACCTTTTGAGAGAAGCCTTTCAGCGGTACTGAGGCGTCACCAGAGTTTGGCTGAATGGCGCTATCCGTATAGGCGTAGCTCATGATGGCGCCGAATCCTGCAAGTTTCTCGGAGAACTTTTCGCCCGGTAGTGATAAAGTGAATTCAAGTCCTTCAATGGTTCCACCTTCACCGTTGCGAGGAACTTCAAGCGTGCCTAGGAATGTGGCAGGGGTCACACCTGTGAAAGGAAATCCGGTGAAGTCCTTGATAACCTTTTCCGTGTAGGCGAAAGTCCGAAGGTCCTTATAGAATCCAGCCAGCGACCAGTAGCCCATTCCATCTTTGAAATAGTGCTCGTAAGACAAGTCGATAGCATTGGCTCTCCAGGGTTCGAGTTCAGTGTCGCCACCCTTCCCGGTCCAAGGTCCGTCAAGAGGGTCGCTGGAAAGCGCTTTAGCCGAATTATACTCGAATTCGAAACCAGCCCGCATGTCTTGCATTCTCTGACGCATGATCTGGCGTGCCGCGCTGAATCTCAGGTACTTGCCCTCATTGAGCAAGAAGTTCAGATTCAGGCTGGGAACAAAGTCATCGTAACTGTGCGAATTATCGACAGGAATCGCCTCAACCGCGTCGCCAACACCAGAAGCCGCCAAACCGGACGAAGACTGATCTGAATGCACATATTGCAGGCCCAGATTACCAGTCACGGGAATAGAGCCAATTTGCGTGTTAATTCCGACCTGAGCGTAAGCTTGGGAAATCTCTTCATCGACCTTCCAGTCAACAGCCACGGTGTCGGCATTCGGATTAGGGATGACATCGTAAACACCGCCAGCCAATTGCTCAAGAGGATCATAGCTAGCCATACCCGATATTCCAATGAAGCTTAGATCCGTGACTCCAATGGAAGTCGGAAAGGGAGCTTCCACTTGTCCGTTCGCCAAAGCGAGGAAGTTTCCAGCCTCGTTCTCGGACTTTTTCCGCTTTGTATAGCGAACTCCAAACTCTAGATCACTGAAGAAGCCATCGGTTTCTTTTCTGGCCAGCAATTTGATTTGAGTAAGTTCGTCCAAAGTATCGGGCTCTTTGAGAAACCCGACTTGACCGCCAGGCACGACATCGCCACCCCAACCTTGCGGTCCCGTCAACACGAGAAGATTCGTATCAGTGTAATCGATACTTGGCGAAAAGGTTGCCCCGATTCCGCTATCGAGAGAGTAACTGATCGTATCCGGAACTCCACTCTGATTGGAACCTGTGCCGGAATAGGTTTCCAAAACCGTGTCCACGCGATCGACTTCCGAGTAACTCAGGTCTGCTACCGCCGTCCAATCCCCCAGATTGGCAATCTCGACATTCCATCCGAGAGAAAAAACGTTAGCGTCGCGCGAGACAACATCGTTGCGAACCACGCCGAAAACATTTTCGAAGGCTCCATTGTTAACCAGGCTGTTCTCAATCGTCGCGCCCTCTTCAATGAAGCGAGCCGAACTCCAAGCGAGAGGAATCTCGATACCTCTGAGCGTCTGGGTTTCCTGAAAGTCCGAATAGAAGAAATCAAACGTCGAATGGATGTTTTCATTGGGCTGATTTTCCAAAACCATCATAAGCGAGTCGCGCTCAAGCAGACTTGACCTCACGAAAGGCTTGGCCCCGCCAATGATATTTACTTCGCCAAAACCAAGGTCCCCCGTATCCACGGTTGGGTAGCCCCAAGCATTCCACTGTTCGCCTTGTCCTGGCTTTGTGGTATGGGAAAAGCCGATAGCAATACCAGCCTTGTCTTCCGAGAACTGATCGATGTAGGTACCGCTGTAACGGAATCCTCCCGTGTCCGAACCAGCGTTCAGAGCTCCGAGCTCAGTCCACTCATAGAACACGTTGGTTGCGAACGCTCGCTTTCCGTAGCTAAGAGGGCGTACGGTCTGCATATCGACGGTACCGCCAATCCCTTGACCTGCCAGGCTGGAATTAGCTGTCTTATAAATAACAGCCCCATTCATAAGCTCGGCTGGAAATTGATCGAATTCAATGTCGCGGTGTCTGCTTGTAGTTGCTAATTCACGACCGTTCAAGAGACCGCCACTGAATTCTGCGGGAAATCCGCGAATGCTAATAACCTGGCTGCGTCCATTAACCCGCTGCGAAGAGACGCCGGGCAGTCGAGAAAGAGACTCTGCAATACTAGTGTCTGGCATTTTGCCAAGATCTTCAGCCGAAAGGGCTTCAACAATAATGGGAGAGTAACGCTTTTTTTCGGCCGCAGCGGCAAGGCTGCTAGCAAAGCTGCCTCCGGAAATGCTAAGGCTTTCCAGTTCGAAATATGAATCGTCTTCTTGACCGGAAACTGTGAAGCCGAAGCTGAATAGGGACACAGCAACTAAGCTTCGAATGGCCAATTGGACTGGTTTGCGAGAAGCTGATTTTGTTTTCATCGTACTAGCTGATTTTATTTGTTTTTGGATAATGACGCGTCAGTATCCGAATATTGATTACCGTGATGGTTTTCTGGTTACGACGCGGGGTAGGTGTATTTGGGAGGGAGTGATATGCTGGCCGGGCATAAGCTCCCTGATTGCGCTAATAAGATCGCTCAAGTTTACAGAAAATTCCAATCGGAAGTGCTGAATAAAACTGATATAAATAGGACAAAACTTAGACCTCCATTTTCTTTATGCAATTAGCTTAGGAAAGCTTAGATTGAGATTACGAGAGGAAATTAATAACATAAGCGTTTCATTATCAAAAAGATAATGAACTTTTAACTATATGAGCGATGCTTCGGTTAACGCTTTGAATATGGGTCTAGTGACTGTGCCCATACAAAACATCCTTAGATTCCTCTGATATTAAACGCCTCGGCAAGCAGGCGAATAATTACGAAAAACGCCTGGGAAAAGAGCCAAGTGTCAAAGACTTTCCCTATCCAAAACCTATCCAGCTGGAAAACCTTAGAGTTGAAGCTCCAAAATCAGGCTGGTCTTTCCAGAGACAGCTATAGACATCTTCGTATCGATCTTCTTTCCAGTTAAGACATCCACTCCGGAGGTGTAGTCATTAAGAACTTCAGAAAAACGATTTGTATCCAAAGATACCTCGCCATGGTTGGCATTCATTACGACCATAACCGCTTCATCTGGAAGCGTTCTGAAATATACATAAACGTCGTCTTCAGGAATGAAATGGAGAAATGAACCGCGATGAACAGCCTCAGAAGTTTTTCTCCAGTTGGCGATCTTGCTTATGTGGCTGTAATTTTCGTTTTCCTTTTTAGAACGTCCCGATTTTTCGAATACCGATCTGGAATCTTCCTCCCATCCTCCCGGCATCGTTTGACGCCAAACCTCGTCGTCCCCGCCTCTATCTTCATGCCCCATCATAAGCTCCGTTCCATAGTAGATCTGTGGAATGCCGCGACAGGTCATTATAAAGGCGTAGGCCATTTTAAATAGTTTCTCGTCCCGATCGAGTGTTTCGAAAATCCGACCCATATCGTGGTTATCAAGGAAGATGACGTTCTTGTTAGGGTCAGAGTAGAGTCCATCTTGGGCTAATGTGTAATAAAGCTTCTTCAAGCCAGTGTCCCACCCCGAACCTGACGGGGCGAGGAGCGCGCTGCGAACAGCGAAAGAGACCGGAAAATCAGTAACGCTAGGCAGATGTGAATCGTAGCCGTCATCGACTCCGGGATCGTCGTATTGCCAGAAGGCCTCGTGAGCAACGGATTCCACCCACGCCTCGCCAACGATATTGAAATTTGGATACGCCGTTAAAATTTCATCGGCCCATCTAGCCATGTAATCGGCGTAAGGGTAAAGATAGGTATCCATACGAATGCCGTCTACGCCTGAATATTCGATCCACCAAATAGTATTCTGAATAAGGTAGTCCGCCAGAAGCTCGTTACGTTGGTCGAGATCCGGCATTTCAGGCACAAACCAGCCTTTGACGAGGCGATCTTTATCGGCTTTCGAGGCATGGGGGTCTGGAGGGATGGTTCCCTTGAAATTCGTCTGGCCATACTTTTCGAAATCGTGAACCCAATCGCTGGTTGGAAGATCGCTCATCCACCAATGGTTGATCCCGATATGATTGTGTATCATATCCATGATTACCTTCATTCCCTTGGAGTGAAGCGTATCGATAAGCTGTTTATACTCCTCGTTGCTGCCTAACCTGCGATCTACCTTGTATAAATCTGTGGCCGCGTATCCATGATAAGCCCCATACTCAGGAGTCATATCATTTTCGAATATAGGGGTGAACCAAACCGCCGTCATCCCTAAGTCTTTAATATAGTCCACATTTTCGAGAACGCCTTTGAGGTCCCCTCCTTGACGTTTGGTGGGATCAGAGCGATCGACTTTTTCAAGCATCCCGGGAATGGAATCATTGTCAGGATCCCCGTTGGCGAAACGGTCAGGCATCATCAAATAGATGGCATCCGTCGAATCGAACCCGAGATTCCGGCCCACCAGATCCTCTCGCTCTTTCAGCTCATAACTAACCCGCGTTTCATCGTCTTTATTTCGCAGAAGAATATCAAAGGTCCCGGCTTTGGTTTCGGGCCCAATTTCTAGATACAGAAAGAGGTAATTCGTCGAGTCTACAGCCATTTGGCGAACAATGGATACGCCTTTATGATCCACCGAAGCCCTGTAATGGCCAATGTCTTCTCCATATAGCTGTAGTTGCAGTTCCTTGACAGGCATCTTTGTCCACCAAAAGGGAGGCTCGACTCGCTGGATCTCGGCAACCGCCGAAGCAAGAGCAGACAGTGAGAGGAGGAGAAGCGAAATTAACTTTGCGGATCTTTGCATGTGCAGGGGTATGTGAACGTTGCGTTTCTATTTGGAGACAGTAGCGCTGCTATACGCTCCAGTAAATAACTTGACCTAAAGATCGCGTATTTTCCCGAAGGAAAACCAGGAAATTTCCAAACTTCCTTGAACATTTCTTAGGTCGGCCAAAATGATCGAGGGATGGCAAACAAAGCTTGGCTTACCGTAGCTGATGGAGAAAATAGCCAGCCATGTCCAAGAAATGCTGGCTAATGAAAACCGAACCGGACGCCTTCTCGTTCGACGACCTCAAAGCTTGTCCCAATAAAACGGAACCCTGGGATGGCATTCGCAATTACCAGGCTAGAAATCTCATGCGAGACGATATGAAAAAAGGCGATCTCGTTATCTTCTACCACTCGCAAGCCGGCGATGAGACAGGAGCTGTGGGGCTCGCCTCGGTAGCGAAAGAAGCTTATCCCGATCACACGTCCTGGGATCCAAAATCCAAATACTACGACCCCAAGTCATCGCCGGACAATGTACGTTGGCTGATGGTTGATGTGAAGTGGAAGCAGGATTTCAAACAGCTCGTTTCCCTTCAATCGATGAAAGCGGAAAAAGCTTTGGAGGGCATGAGAGTTACCATGCGAGGCCAACGCCTCTCGATCCAACCCGTTGAAGCCAAGCATTTCAAAAAGGTCTGCCGAATGGGCGGCCTGACCAAAGCGCAGATAGATAAGCTAGGCGTTTAGGTTAAGGACCACCGACGTGTCACGCAGAAGCCTTGCTGAGGCGGAGACCGTCGTCCCTTCCAATACAAAAGAAGTGCAGCTATTCCAATCCAACTCGTCGCTTCCACTTCTCAGCCATCCGAAGCATGGAAACTTCGTCAGTCACGCGATCGAGATTACGGATTTCAATCCAGCCAAGGTCATGGGATTCATCGCTCACTTTGTAATGATCATCGCCCAAGCTTTGGACAGCATAGCGAACGTCATAATGAAAGTGTTCCGCTTCGTGGCCTCTGGCAGGTATGCGATGAATATCTACATCGAAAATCTCATCGCCGATAGGTTGAATTCTCTCGAGGCCGGATTCCTCCTCAACTTCGCGTAAAGCTACGTGAAGCGTATTGGAATCTCCATCGGCATGCCCGCCTAGCTGCAACCAGCGATTCAGCTTTCGATGATGCGTAAGTAAAACATGAGTACATTCTTTATTTACCACCCATGCGGAGCCAGTGACATGTCCGACTGATAACTCCCGCTCAAAGCAGTCCGAGCGCGAAGAAACAAAGTCGATGAATCGCTGTACCGTTTCATATTCCTCTCCCCACCTTGAAAGATAATCGCTAAGCTGCCCAATCAGTTTCTCTCTGCTCACGAATCGTCGAGTACCTAAAAACTAGTTACAAGTCAGCTGTCTAAGAACACTCGACGATTTTCAAGTAACCCTCGATTACCGCTTTCAAACCAAGGTCGATACACTCGACGGTTAAGGCATGGCCAATGGAAACCTCCAGAATATCGGGAATCGCCAGGAAATTAGCCAGGTTATCAAGGTTGAGGTCATGTCCCGCATTGACGCCCAAACCCAGTTGCTGGGCCTCCTGAGCCGTTCTGCTGAAAGACTCGATTATCTCGGGCTCATCCTGAGAGCCGTAAGCCTCGGCGTAGGGTTCGGTATACAGTTCGATACGATCCGCATTCAGTTCCTTAACCAGACCAAGCTCTTCACTACCATGATCGATAAAGAGACTGACGCGAATGCCCCGACCACTTAGTTCTGAGATAACTTTCTCGAGTAGAGCCCGATTTTGAGCAACGCTCCAACCATGATCTGATGTAATCTGACCCGGCTCGTCCGGCACCAGGGTGCATTGAGCAGGTCGCGCTTCGTAAACGACCTCTAGAAACTCGTCGCACGGATAGCCTTCCACATTTAGCTCGACCCCCCGAGCATCGCAGAGCTGCTTCAAGTCAAAGACATCTGAATACCGAGCATGCCGTTGATCAGGACGCGGGTGAAGCGTTATGCCGTGAGCTCCCAGATCCAAGCACTTCTTGGCAAAGTCCAAAACGCTGGGAAAATCGCGACCACGAGCATTACGCAGAAGAGCGATCTTGTTAATGTTTACTGAAAGGCAGGTCATCTCAACGAGCGAATAGTCAATCGAAAGGATTCCAGCATAAAGCGGACCTTTCTATAAAGTTGGAATAGTCGATATGACACATTTTGACTCAAAAGCTATTAATTTAGATAGAGACTTTGGAAGAATTTCAAAGGATTGGCTTCAATTATTCGAAAAGGGCGCAACCCGTTGCTATCGATCCAAGTATTGAAAGTAATCTATAACAAAAACTGAATCATGAATCCTCATACTAGAAATCCACTTTGCATCCTTTCTAAGTCGAACGGGCTCGCAGCCATAATTTCGACTGCTTTTCTGGCGAGCTCCTCAATCGCTGCGGAATTTGAAGACAACATTGAAAGAAGTTTCGCAGCAGCAGAAATAGAGACGATCGAACTCCACACTAACGATGCCGATGTGGAAATCAAAGGGGGCAATGAAAATGAAGTCGCCGTGAAGGTTATTCGGCGAGTCAGACGCGCCAGTGAGGAACGCGCTCAAGAACTTTTCGCAAACCATAGGGTCGAATTCGAACAGCGAGGCGATCGACTCGTAATTACTGACGAAAAAGAGCGAAGAGGGAATTCTTTTTGGTACCGCTCAAACGTGTCTTTTCGTGTGAAATACATTATCGAATGTCCATCCAGTCAAAACCTTGAAATCAAAACAAACGATGGCGACCTAGCTATTGAGAACATCGAGGGGAACTTGAATATCAAGACGAACGACGGAGACATCGATGTCAGGGCCCTATCGGGAGACATAAATCTCAAGACAAACGATGGGGATGTGGATGCCGAGGATTTGTCAGGAGAGATACGACTCAAAACCAATGATGGCGACCTCTATGTCGATCAAATTAATGGTAATCTCTATTTGGATACAAATGATGGCGATATTCGCCTGGAAAGCGTGAACGGCAGTGTTAACGGGAAGACGAACGACGGAGACATTCGAATCCTAGGCCTCTCACAACCAGAAGGTGATTGCTCCCTATCGGCTTCTGATGGCGATGTCCATGTGTCTATGAACCCGGGACTACAGATAGACCTGGAAGTTCACATATCGGACGGATCAGCGCGGCTTGACGTTAAGATGGATAAAACAACCATTCAAGGAGATAGCTACCATGGATTCTCTTCGCTGAACGGAGGCGGACCCAGTTTCAAAGTAAGCACTCGCGATGGAAACGTAACGATATCTACCGACGAAATCTAATTTGTAATCTATAATCCAATACGAGGCATGAAAAAAATGCCTCTTTGCTTTTAGGCCAAGATCTCCGTAGCCACATTGCCTCCAAGGTCAGTCAGGCGATAGTCGCGACCTGAGAAGCTATAGGTAAGGCGTTCATGATCCAAGCCTAGAAGGTAGAGAATGGTAGCATGCAGATCGTTGAAGTGCATCCTACCTTCGACAGCTCGGAAGCCAAATTCATCGGTTCCACCGTAAGTCATGCCACCACGAACACCGCCACCCGCTAGCCAGATGGTAAATCCAGACGGATTATGGTCACGACCATCGCTGCTCTCGGCATAAGGCGTACGGCCAAACTCAGTACCAAATACGAGCAGCGTGTCATCCAGCATGCCTCGCAGTTTCAGATCCTTCAAAAGACCCGCCACCGGCTTGTCCACTTGCCTTGCGATCTTGTTGTGCCCCATCCAGAGCTTGCCATGGGCATCCCACTTATAGCTGGTAGAGACCTGAATGAAGCGAACCCCTGCTTCGGCAAATTTTCGAGCCTGAAGGAATTGACGTCCATAATCATCTGTCTCCTTTTCGCCAATACCGTACATCTTTAGAGTGGCTGGTGATTCCTTGGAAAGGTCCATAAGAGGTGGAGCCTCCATCTGCATGCGGAAAGCCAGCTCGTTGGCTTGGATGCTGCCCTCGATCATTTGATCTCGCTCCGATCGCTTCAAGTGCTCCTTGTCCAGCATCTGAATCAACTCCAATTGCTTCTCCTGCATTTTGCGGGAGAGCTTCTCATTGCGGAGATTGTGGATTTGAGCTGTTTTGAAGTGCGTATCCTGCGTTCCGATAGGCGTTCCCTGATAGGCTGCTGGCAAAAACGCGCTGCCATAAAGTTGCACGCCCCCATGAGCTCGGGTTGGAGCCAAGGTAACGAATCCAGGAAGATTCTCATTAGCTGTACCCAAGCCGTAAGTCACCCAGGAACCAATCGAGGGCCGGATTTCGGTAGACTTGCCGGTGTACCAGTTAAGCATCGCCTCGCCGTGACCCTGGCCCTCCGTGTGCATGCCCTTAAGAACACAGATATCATCAGCATGCTTGGCGATTTCTGGAAATAGATTGGAAACCCAAAGTCCGCTTTGACCATGCTGTTTGAATTTCCAGGGCGAGCCGAGAAGCGGCGTTTCCCACTGAGTTTCGTTTCCATCCAGCTCGAGAGGAACTTCATAGGGAAAGGGGCTCCCGCTGTAGCGCTGCAGTTCGGGCTTGTAGTCGAATGTATCCACATGACTGAACCCGCCGTGCATCAGCATGTAGATCACGCGCTTCGCTTTAGGAGCGAAATGGGGTGGCTTCGTGGCCAACGGATTCGATCCAATATTCCTGGCCAAAGCCTTCGCCTGAATACCGGCAAAGGCTAGGTATCCAAAACCGCATGCCATGTTCCTGAGCATGGAACGTCGGTTAATCGGCTGATTGAAATAGTTACAGGCCTGAGAGTATTCGTCTTTCATGGTAGGAGCCCTTGGGAGAAACGTTCGCTAGTTGACATTGAGAAATTCAGTACTGGCAATCAAAGCCTGGCAGACCGTGCCCCAAGAGGTCTTTTCCACTTCTTCCGTCGACTTGCCTTCAGTACGTAGTTGTTTTTGCATTTCACTTAAAATAGCCAAAGAGCGCTCCTTTTCATGCGAACTTGCCGGTCTACCCAAGATATGCTCGAAAGCGTACTGAACTCTAGCTGAATCATCGAGAGAATCCATAGAGTTCAAAATTAGATGCGCAGCGCCACTAGCCGCCTCCGTAACCCATGGGCTGTTCATCAGGAAAAGCGACTGGGGAGGAACCGCCGTGGACCCTCTTCGCCCCGTCGTCGCCAGAGGATCGGCGAAATCAAACATGCTGAATTCGGCTCGAACATCACAACGGATGACCGGCAGATAGATGCTACGATAATCCGGGTAGATGCGCTCGATGGGCTTTACCGATGAACCTGTAGCTCGATCTTGCACGTGCGCTGTAGTTGATTCTTGAGTACCTAGATCGATTTTCCCGCTCACCGCCAGAATGCTGTCTCGAATAGCCTCAATCTCCAAACGTCGACGATTCATACGCCAATAAAACCTATTTTCAGGATCTACCGAAGCAGCAAAACTATCGTAATCCGAGCTCATCTGGTAGGACCGAGTCATCATGATCTCCTTGATCATGCTTTTGATCGACCAGCCATTCTCCTTGAAGCGAACAGCCAAGTAATCCAGCAGTTCTGGATGGCTGGGCGGATCGCCCTTGATACCGAAATTATCAACCGTCCTGACAATCCCCTCGCCCATCAGATGCTGCCATATCCGGTTTACCATTACACGAGCGATGAGCGGATTATCCTCATGACCTAGCCATTGGGCGAGCTGCAGTCTTCCGCTCTGCCCCTCCGGTATATCGAAGGGCGCATCCAGCTCAATCACTTTCATAGCTCCACGAGGTACCGGGTCGCCGACGCGACTCGAAACCGTTCCCCGAGCGGCAATCTGAATATCGCTAGGCTCTGGGAAATCGCGTACCGCCATAGCCATGGTCTCAGGCATAGGGGGCATTGTTTCCTTAAGCGTTTCTACTTTCTTCTCCAATACTTCCCACTCCGCTATCATCGACTCCAGCTTTGCAAATTCTTCAGGAGTCATGTCGAGCTGGTCGTTTTCCTCGTGATTCATCAGGTCGCCATGGGGATCTGCGCCATGGTCTACCTTAAAGTCCTTGATGGAAAAAAGAAGCAGTTGCGCTTTGTTATTCGTATCCAACAAGGTGTCGTCGTGCTTCAGCCACTTGTAATAAATCTCATCTTGCCCCTCTCCTAGCGGGCGCTCGATCCACCTGCCGTCTTCACGAAGCATGCCA
>JANQKI010000034.1 GCA_028281165.1 Opitutaceae bacterium
GAGACGCCTTGTCGTCCGGCATGGCCTTTATGCCAGGAGATCCCTTTTTCGTAAACGCAGAGGAAGGTCACTCTTACATGCGTCTGAACTTTACCTATCCAAGTCCGGAGGAGATTGAAAAAGGAATGGCTATACTAGGAAGCGTCGTTCAGGAAAGCAACTAAAATGCCGTGTATTGTATCCATGGACTCAGAGCCATGGATACAGATAGCAATGACCGTGAGATCATCGAAATCGCTGAGGCGCTGCACAAAGATCTGCTTTACAATAATACTCCAAAAGGGCAAAGCATAGCCCTTATGATTATAGCCTCGTCGAACTGCCCTATTAAATCCCAAGCTCTCATACAGAACTTGGTTTGTCCTATCACGCTGGAGGATCTCCGATATGAGCAAAGAGCAAAAAATGAGGGTCGCTTAGTTGCCGAGAAGAGTGGTCACGAGTATCTCGTGGTAGATGGTTTCCCAGTTATGCTGGTGAACGACGAAAACTGGCAAAAGAAAAGAGATGAACTTATAGGTGAACATGAGTTCAACGTGAATACAGTGCCGCAACACGTACACAAAGACCGGGTCAGGTACATTAACAGGAATGCGGATCTTTTTTTTGACGCGATCGACCTGGACCTGAAAGGGAAAACGGTTCTTAGTGTTGGTTGCTCATTTAGCGAACTGCACCATTTGAATCCCAAAGGCTGTTATACCGTTTGCCTCGATATCGCGCCCTCACTTGGAGAGCAGTCTCACCAATCTACTAGATCGCAGAGTTTGAATGGGTCCTGGGTTTGCGCCGACGGCGAATGTATTCCTTTTCAGAACGAAGCCTTTGACGTAGTAGTCATACGCCAGGCCATTCATCATATGCTGAAATACTATTCGGCGATTTCGGAGTTCTTTCGCGTCTGCAAGCTAGATGGTCGGATCCTTCTGATAGACGAACCGATGGCGGGATTCGACCCCAGCAGCTTTTCATTTCCCCACTATTCGGATACAAAGCTCATTTATGACGGCGTAACGCTGGGCGATGTGAGGCAACGGTACCAAATGGAGCCTGGAAAGACCAATGCAGCGATTGAAGAAGCGAATATAGACCTAGATTCCATGGAACGAAAAGTGGAATATCAAGAAGCGGATCCAGATGACGCCGAATCCTTGCTGGCCGAGAAATATTACTCCTTGACGCTCATTCACACCCTATTTCACATCCAGCTTCATAGCGATGATCTGCTGCTCTATTTTCCTGAAAAGCGCGGAGGCGCTGAAGGCGAAGGGGAAAACATGCGCTTCTTTACCAAAGACCAGGCCATCAATGGGCTTCCGATGCTCGACAAGCTAACAGCCCAATCTCCTTTTGTATCCATAAAATCGGTAAAAACTCGTCCAACCAGGATCCTAAGGAGTCGAGAAAATCTGAGTCCAGCTCCCTTCGATGACATTAGGCAAGCCCTCGCCTTGAACAAATAAGAAAGGTCAGATCACAGACCCTAGTAGAGAGCCTTAAATCGCTAATTGGAAAATAGGAATCCGCTCAAATCCAAATGAAACTGCCCCTTTTCAGCCTTTGCCTTTTTGTCACTTCTATCTTTACAGTAACCTCCTCCCTACGGGCTTGGGAGATCATCAAGCAGACCACCGACTACAAAGAGAACCCAATTGGAATCGACAACCTATCCCCGCGACTCTCCTGGATTCTTGAAAGCGATGAGAGAAATCAACGACAAAGCGCTTATCGAATCCTAGCCGCGAGCGATCCTGACAAGCTTCAAGCTGGCCAGGCTGATCTATGGGATTCAGGAAAGATCGATTCGGATCAGTCGACCAATGTCGTCTATCAAGGGAAACCATTGAATTCGCGACAACGCGTTTATTGGAAGGTCCGATCATGGAACCAGGACGACCAATCGTCACCATGGAGCGAATACGCAAGTTTCGAAATGGGATTGCTGGCGCCCTCGCAATGGAAAGCGAAGTGGCTTATGTTGGATCCGGAAACACGCAATCGCCAAGCCGCTTATTTTCACAGGAAATTCCGTATTGAGAAACCTATTTCAGACGCTCGGGTCTACGTGTCAGGACTGGGCTACTACAAGCTCTTTATCAACGGACAGAAAATTGGCGATCACGAGCTTGATCCGGGCATGTCGGATTACGAGCAACGAACCTTCTACGCCGCTTACAATGTCACCAAAGCTCTGACAGAAGGCCATGGAGCGATTGGCCTCGTCGTGGGAGACGGGTGGTACAATCAAGATCAAGTCTGGGCAGAAGGTGGTCTGAGTTATGGCCAGCCAAGAGGTATCGTGCAGCTCGAAGTTTCGCATCCAGACGGATCACGAACGACTTTCATCTCAGATGAGTCTTGGAAGGCATCAACTGGGCCTATTCTCAGGACCAACATCTACGCCGGCGAAAATCACGATGCGAGGAAGGAACTAAAAAACTGGGCGACTCCAGATTTCAATGACACCGATTGGAGCGAAGCCATAGTAGCCAAGGCTCCTGGAGGTCGACTTGTGTCTCAAGATTTCCCTGCCATCAAAAAACGAGATAGCTTTAGGCCGCTGGAAATCAATCAGCCTAAACCAGGAGTTTTCGTCTACAAGTTTCCCCAAAACATGTCGGGCTGGGTGAGACTCAGCTTGGAAGCGGCAGCAGGAACTCGCATCCAGCTTCGTTTTGCGGAAAAGACCTCGCCCGACGGCATGATCGATCCCTCGACCACCGGAGTATTTGCTACTGGAGTGGTGCAAACGGACAACTATATCTGCAGCGGAATGGGTCCAGAGACCTGGGAGCCCAGTTTCACGTACCATGGGTTTCAATACGTCGAAATGATAATTTCGGATGGAAATCTGAAAAATGGGAAGCAGCCGAATTTGGATACGCTTACCGCGATCGAAGTCAACACGGCGACGGAAGATGTTGGGAGCTTTGAAACCTCGAATCCGTTGCTCAACCAGATTCACGCCATGGCTCGGCACACCACTCGCAGCAATGCCCACAGCCTGCCAGCGGACAGCAACACGCGCGAGCGTTGCGGGTGGACCGGAGACGGCTTTCTCATTTCGGAGATGTCCTGCTACAACTTCGATGCGGCCACCTATTGGCAAAAATACGTCCGCGATATCATGACGGGAGCGAACAAGGAATATCGAGCTCTGCGTTTTGGCGATGGCTTTCACGACCGCTCCTTCGTATTGAAACCGTCCGGGATACCCAACATGATCGCCCCAGGTCTTCGCATGAGCGGCGAGGCGTCGCCTGAATGGGGATCGGCCATGGTATTGATTCCATGGACACACTACCTTTTCTACAATGATCGGCAGGCTCTCGAAGAGGCTTACCCCTACATGGCTAAGTGGATCGACCACATAAACCATTTAACCCAATCTAGTGGAGGAATTGCGCCCTACGGACTGGGCGATTGGTGCTCGCCTAGCTCGCGTCTACCGGATGGAACGCGCAACGACAATTGGGCGGGCAACAAGGAAGTGGCCATATTTTCAACCATCTATTATATCAGGAGCCTAGAAGCGATGGTCGAGGTCGCCAAGACTCTTGGCCGCATCGGAGAATCGGAGAGGTACGCGAACTTGCTCGAAGACACACGCCAAGCGTACAAAGATAAAATCACGCAAAACAATCAGCTGGGTTCCCAGTCAAGCTACATGTACACGCTGCTTTATGATCTGCATGAGAAAACGGATACAACCCGATTGGAGAGCAAACTAGCATCGCTTATAGAAGACGATTTCAACGGTCACTTCGACGCCGGCAATCTAGCCCTCCCCTATTTCTTCGAAACCTTGGGGAAAATCGGGCGAGACGATCTGGCCTATTCTACACTCACGATTGAAGATCCTCCCAGCTACGCCGCCCAAATACGCTGGGGCGCCACTACCATTTGGGAGACCTGGACCGCATCCTACGAGCTTAATTCGCGAGCCATGAATCAGCCTGCCCAGGGAGGTTTCGATGCTTGGTTTTTCCGCCGCGTCTTGGGCATCGCTCCCACACCTGAGAAGCCTGGCTTTCAAAAGGTCGTCATGAAGCCTCAGCTTTGGCGCCAGTTGGAATGGACCAAGGGGCACTACCATTCCATCCATGGAAAAATCGACAGCCATTGGGAATCGACCGACGGGACCTTCCACTGGAACATTAGAATCCCGCCCAACACTCAAGCCGTGGTCTATCTGCCCAGCTCAAACCTGGAGAGCGTTTCTGAATCCAATACTCCAATACGCAATGCGAAAGGCGTTCTATCCATCGGTTCGACAACCTTTGATAAAACCGAAGCGACACGGATAGAAATAGGATCAGGAAGCTACGTGTTTCAGTGCGAGCTTTGAGGCTTGGAGACGTTTAATTTTTCTCCCGCTCGTAAACGATCTTTCCGTCAACGATGGTCATCTCGATTTCCATATTGAGAATGTCATCAGTCGGGATCGTAAGCGGATTGCGGTCGCAGACCGTGATGTCGGCCAGCTTGCCCGGCTTGATCGATCCGCGTATATCTCCCTCGAATGCGGCAATTGCGTTGTTAATCGTATAGGCCTTCAAGGCTTCCTCCACCGAAATCTTTTGCTCGGGAAACCAACCGCCTTCCGGAAGTCCTTTAACCGTCGTTCGATTCACCGCCGCGTGGATCAAGTATTTCGGATGAACATGGTAGACGGCAGCGGAGGTGCCCGGCCAATCCGAAGCGAAACTAAGCATAGCTCCATTCTCAAGCAATGACTTGAAGGCATACGCCCCCTTGCATCGCTCGTATCCAATTCGCTCCTCCATCCAACGCATGTCGTCAGATAAATGATACGGGTTCACTTCCGCGATCACATTAAGCGCCTTGAAACGCGGAAAGTCTTCCGGACGAATTACCTGAGCATGAATAACGCGATAGCCAGTCAGATCTCTCCCGATATCCTTCATAAGGCGTTCATAAGTATCCAGCATGAGAGACGTCCCCTTGGTACCAATGGCATGCACGTTCGCCACCATGCCTGTTTCTCGAGCGTCCAAGAGGAGCTGATACATCTTCTCCATATTGGGTAGCCGATAAGGCCGCGGTCCATCGCTGGTGTGATGGCGGTAGAATCCAAAATGATTTGGACGGTCATTATAAGCCCGGAAGAACAGAGCGCTGTAATTCCCCATAATGCCATCAATGTAGCCTTTAAACGCTCCGTATCGTAGCATGCCGTCAGGATGCTTTGTGTCTGGATGCAAGCCTCTGGCGAGCTTCTTTCCGGCAAACTCTCTAGCTCGAGAAAGGTCAGGCCTCAGCCAGATGCGACAAGTGAGTTCTCCATTCTGCTGAAGCTGCTGGTAGCGTTTCGTTTGATCAGGAAAAACGATGTCGTGGATCTCAACGACACCACACTCTCTGAGATGCTTCAACGCCGCTCTGTTTTCATTGAGCAACCGCGTTTCGGATCTCGGTTTCATCACGGACCTGATCCTGGCCAGCGCCTCCGAGCCATTGATTATCAGGCCCGTCGGCTCACCCGTATCATCCAGTTCCATTCCTTCTAGCGAAGCATCCATCAATCCCGCTTCACGCAAAGCTGCAGTGTTGGCCAAAAAGAGCGTTCGATCAAAGCTGTTGAGCAGACAAGGATGGTGGGGAGTCAGATCGTCGATGAGATGCCGATGGGGCTTCCAACGCGCTTCTGACATGGCGGACGCGGAGGCTGCTCCATCCTCCCATTGCTCATAAGCTCCCCAGAGACCTCCGGAAATCCATTCCCCTTCTTCCAGGATCCCGACCACTCGAGCGATTTCGTCGCGCAGTCCCTCATCGTCAGCCACCTTGAGAAGATTAACATCGATAATCAGACGTCCCGCAGCATTAAAGTGAGTATGTCCGTCAATGAACCCCGGCAACACGAACTTGCCTTGCAGATCGATGATCCGCGTATCCGGTTTTACATACGATTCGTAAGAATCTCCCTCCTCGAGAACGGCGAGAATCTTGTTGCCTCCAACAACCAACCCATGAGCCCATGGCTGTTCCGGCTCCATGGTGTAGACTTCGCCATTCGTAAGTATCAGATTTTCCGCTACGGAAAGCGACGTATCGAACGCAACAAGAAGAAAAGCTATCCAGCTAAATGTCCTCATCTCATCTGCTCGTACTTTTTCTTGTACTTTTCATAGAGCTGGGTATGCCGACTCGAGAGATCGACTGAACGTCCTTGAATAAAAGCCATTTCCACGTTGGTTCGAATATCAAGCGGGTCCCCCGTAGTAACGATTAGCGTGGCATCCTTGCCTTCTTCGATCGAGCCAAGTCGATCGTCGATCCCGAGAATACGAGCAGGGTAAAGCGTGATCGCTTTAAGGGCCTCCTCTTGAGAAAGGCCGTGAGCAACAGCTTTACCTGCCTCGTAAGGCAGATTGCGCTCGTTAGAAGAAACCGGACCGCCCCCTCCATAGGCTATAGCGAAATCCACGCCCGCCGCGCTGAGCTTAGCCGCGTTGGTAAACGCGGTATCGTAAGGCTCCCAACGCCGCCTCGGCAAAGCTTGTATGGGACCCAGTATTACGGAAACCTCTTCTTCCTTCAACGTTTCCGCTACTCTCCAAGCGTCGCGACCACCTGTAATGATAATGTGGATGTCCTCACGATTCGCCCAGGCGACAGCATCGCGAATCTCCCGCGCGGAATTGGCCCTTGCCAAGATCGGAATCTCCTTTCCCAAAACTGGATCTAAAGCCTCCCAACGCAAATCGACATCGATCGGCTCCACCGCCTTCGCCTTCAGATAAGAACGGGCGGACCGAAATGCGTCTTCCAAAGCGTCGATTTGCTCGGAGTAGCTCTCCTCGGCTTTCTTGGGATCATTGACAACATTGCGATTCAGATTGAAGGCAGGATCTCTAGGAGCCCCAGGCCAGCTGATTGAAATGCCCACGGGAGCAGCAACCGTCATATCCTCATAAGTCCAGCCATCGAGATACATGGCCGCAGTGGATCCCGCAATCAGTCCTCCACGGCTAGTCATGGGCGAAACATGAGCGACCAGCACTCCGTTCGCTCGAGTCACGGGAATCAATTCGCTGTCTGGATTGACCGCCGACTCGGCTCGGGCGTTGGGATTGAGCTTGCCGGTCTCCGCCAAATCGCGCGTGGCGCGAACCGCATTGATTTCCACCAGCCCTAAACTGGAGAGCGATGAAATCAAACCCGGATAGACATGCCTACCCTCCAAGTCGATGACCTGAATCGCTTCCGGAAGGTCGAGTTTGCCGCCCACGGCCACTATCTTTCCGTCTTTTAACAGAAGCGAGCCATTTTGTATGGTTTCATCCGATACAGGATGAATAGTCCCGTTGATTAACGCAACGGTCTGTTCCTCGGGAGAGCCCGGCACCATGTCGTGGCCGTAGGCCATAGGGAGCGCCAGCAAAGCCAGCAAGTTCAGAAGCCAAGAGAAGAAGGAAGTCGGGAGCCGATTAATGTACATGATACCCTCCTTCTTCTAGTCCCGAGCAGCTGTAGTGAATCATTCCATCGTGATAGATCCATTCCGGGTCATTAGGGTCATTGCCAGGCGGAGCGCCGTATTCTTCTTCCTTGTCAAGCTTCTTGGATTTGGTCGCCATCTTTAGCTCCTTGAGTCGCGCCTTTAGAGCCTTCTGGACCAATTGTTCACGCTCCTTCAAATCCGCTTCGAAACGCTCTCGATTCTCAATCTTGTCGAAACGCTTAACGCCATCGATCCATGTTTGCTCGGCATAAGCGTAAGTGGAAAGCGGATGCTCATTCCAAATGACGAAGTCCGCATCTTTGCCTTTTTCCAGGGAGCCAACGCGATCGTGGACACGTAGCTGGATAGCCGGGTTAAGGGTTACGAACTTCAGCGCCACTTCTTCCGACAACCCTCCATACTTTACTGCTTTAGCCGCTTCCGTGTTCATGCGGGTAGCGAGCTCCGCGTCGTCGGAATTATAGGACACGACCACTCCGGCCTCATGCATCAAAGCCCCGTTGTAGGGGATCGCGTCATACACTTCGAACTTATAGGCCCACCAGTCGGAGAAGCTGGAACCGCCAGCATCTATCTCTACCAAGGCGTCGGCCACCTTATAGCCTTCAAGAATATGCTGAAAGGCCGCCACGTCCAGATTGAAACGACCTGCCAATCGAGCGAAGGCAAGGATCTCGTCCTGCCGATAGGAATGGATATGCACCGAGCGTTCGCCTTTCAGGATCTCCAGCGTGGCATCCATGCGCAGATTCTTGCGAGGAGGCATCAACGTTCTGCCCGCATTGAAATCTTCCCATCGTCGCTCGTAGTCCTCCGCCGCTCGAAAGTTGCTGATCATGAACTGTCCGACACCCATGCGAGTCTGGGGATAGCGACCCGTGAAATTGTCGCCCCAATTGCTCTGCTTCACGTTTTCGCCCAAGGCGAATTTCACGCCCGGCTTGGCTCCTTTGAATTTCAACCCTTCCGCGTCATCGCCCCATCGCAGCTTGATGACTTGATTCTGTCCACCCATGGGATTGGCAGAGCCATGAAGGATGTTTGAGGTCGTCAACCCGCCCGCAAGCTGCCGATAGATATTAATGTCCACGGGGTTGATGATATCGCCAATACGCACCTCCACCGAAATAGCGCTCGCGCCCTCATTGACACCTCGACTTCCCGCAATGTGCGAATGGCAATCAATCAAGCCCGGTGTCACATGCTTGCCTGCCGCGTCGATAACCACGGCTCCTCTTGGCGGGCGAAGGTTCTTGCCGAGCTTGGAAACCTTTCCATCGCGAACGAGCAGATCGGCCTCTTGCAACACGCCATCGGGGCCGCTCGTCCATATCGTGGCATCCTTAACGAGAATAGCCGAAGGCTGCTCTAGCTCGCTCACCCCGTATGCGCCAGCCGGATACCTTTCGAACTCGAGCGTTGGAATCGACTCCTCCTCTCCATCCCCTTCTTCCTCACCCTCTTCTTCTTCCTCATCATCTTCCCCTTCACCTTTAACACGCTTCGCCGACCAAGCGAAACGCTCGCCGCTAGGCAACACGCCACTGCCCGCCAACATTCCCTCAGTCAGATCCGCTCGCAATCTGGCGACGGCCGATTCGTCTTCTCCTCCCAAAATCGTATCGGGCAGAAAAAGCAGAACCTCACGCTTATCGATGGTTCCGGAAATGCTAGCGTCATCCGCCTTGAGGGACACCTTGCTTCCTTCGGTCTTAAACTCGCCCTTTTCGAACGCCTCGACGCCTTGCCATGCGAAGCTCCACTCTCCAGTCAACTCAGGAGCCTCCCAAGGCTTTTTCTCAGCCGGATCGCCGTCAATCCAAACCAATGCGACCTTCGCCTTTTCATCAGCGAATAAGTCTCCCGTGGATACAACCAGATTGGCAATCTTGCCAGCCTCGATCGACCCCAGCTGATCCGACACGGCGTACAAGGAAGCGGGGTTCGTCGTTAGCGAGGCAAGAGCCGTTTCGGCGGACAATCCACGCTTTATCGCCTTGCGCAGAGCACTCCAAAACTCCTTGGCTGGATCGCCAAGAAAATGGGAACTCAAGCAAAACGAAACTCCGTTCTTTTCCAAAAAAGCCGCATTGCTCGGAGCCAATTCCCAATGCTGCAACTGCTCGAGGGAGATATCCAAAGCTGTATCCTCTCTTTCAACACGAGGCGTCTTGGGAAAAGCCAATGGCAAAATGACGGTCTTCCCCATATCCTTCAAAATCGAAGCCCGGCGATATTCGTATCCATTTCCCAAGATCGCGAAATCGAGATCAAACTCCTCCGCAATCCGATGAAACCGCTGATAATCGAGCTCGTCGCCAGCATGAAACAAAGCGAAATGATCTCCACTGAGCAGTTGA
>JANQKI010000079.1 GCA_028281165.1 Opitutaceae bacterium
CAAAAACTACTTAATCGAAGGTGTTTCCGGCACAGGCAAAACCACGGTCTGCGACGAGCTGCTGCGTCGCGGTTATCACGCCATCCATGGTGACAGGGAGTTGGCCTATCAGGGAGATCCAAAGACCGGCGAGCCGTTGGATGGCTTGGCCCACGAACATCATATCTGGGACATCGATAAGGTCAGCGCCTTGATGGCCGACCAAAGTCATGCAGCATCGTTCTTTTGCGGCGGTTCCAGGAACTTCGACCGTTTCATCGATCGATTCGATGGGGTCTTTGTTCTTGAGGTCGATCTGGATACGCTAATGCGGCGTCTCGCCAATCGACCTGAAGACGAGTGGGACAGTCAAGCAAGTCAACGGGAACTCATTGCACGATTACACGCGACAAAGGAGGATATCCCAAAGAATGGAATCATAATAGATGCCACAGCGCCCCTCTCAAGCGTCGTCGATACAATCCTTGAAAATACCAACCAGATGTCGCCTTAAGAGCCGACAGATATTAATATCAACAAGGCAATGGATGCAAATCGTATTCATAGCTTGGCGACGAATACACTTGCATCAGTTTATCGTAGTAACCACAGATCATAGCTTGGCGACGAATACACTTGCATCAGTTTATCGTAGTAACCACAGATTTCACAGAAAACACAGAATTCGAATCCTGTTCTCGCGAAGCGTACCGAGGAACGACGCTTGAGCGAAAGCGAAACGACCCTGCCGCCGACTTGTCTCGGCCTAGCTCTTAGAGCGAAGACGGAAGGCGATCCAGCGTCGATTTATCACAGCGTAGCTCGAAGAGCGAAGACGGATGACGCGATGTTAATCAACAAATCTAGAATGCGCGAAAGTCCCTGTAGTGGTCATAAGTTTATGCATATTCCTGAGCTATTCTGAAGAAGAAGGAGAAGAAGATTTGGGAATTTTTCGTAGTCGCCTTATCTCTGCTGGCACTTATGGATCAGGTAGCCTAGGCCAGCTCCGAAACCGAGGCCGTGAGCGGCTCCCCAAAGAAGACGTCCTGCTTTGCCTGATACAAGCGTGTTCAGCTCGTCGCCAAGGTAGTAGCCAAGGGTGTGGAAGAGGAACAGGACGGCGAAAAGATGCAGGAAATCGCTTTTCTTGCCAAAGGCTTTCATGAACATCCAGGTCATGGCGGCTAACCCAAGAGCAGAGCCGTAAAGATCTCCATGAAACTTGCCCTTCAAGCCAAACCAGAAAAGGCACCAAAACACGGCGTAAACCAAAAAGGCCAGAGCGAAGAACGCAGGAAAGCGTATCCAGGATTTGGGGGCATAAACGAGGCGATTCAGGGCTAGTCCAGACAGGCCGATATAAACGATGGCAATGGCGGAATACATGGGACCCGTTCCTCTCACCAGACGAAAGGCCCAGATGGCGTAGGCCAAGAGGCTAACCGCGGCAAAGCTAAGGCTGCCGTAGAGAACGGAGTAGGCTAGGGAAGGTTGTGATTTGGATTTGCCCCCCTGTTGTTCGGATTCAGGCTGGAGTTGAAAGATTTTCATAGAAACTCACATATTAGATTTCAGCTAATCGAATACAAAGGTATTCAGAAATTCATTGCGAAGCTTTTGTTTGGGGTCGAGCCTCTCGGCTAGATCGCAAAACGAGCTTCGCTTTGGATAAAGCGACTTTACGAGGTCGGGTAGCGCGGTAAACGATTTCCCCCAATGCGGCCGGGCTTCGAAGGGAGCCAAGGCCCTTTCGATTTGCGATAGGAGTGGCCTGACCTCGGGCCAATTTCGCCTCCAAGTGAAATGAATAGCCACACAGTCCTGTTGATAGCAGGGACTCATCCAAAGATCATCGGCGGCGATGGTTCTGATTTCGGAAATCAGAAGCTGAGAATCGAACATGGAGCCGATTGAATGGATAGCCTCGATAGCCGATAAACCGTACTGGCGAGGCACAAAGTATTCGCTCTGAAGCTCTTCGCCATGGCTAGGCGTGAATTCCATTTTGAAGTGGGGCAGACGCTCATGCCAAGGGCCAGGAATGCCCATCTGCTGGGTGCAGTTGTTTTCCACCGAATCGCCGATTGGTCTGAGATGCTCCGTCGCCATAGTGGCTCCGTGGAGAGTCGTATCCAATTCAGCATGATCATTTTCGGTTAGCTTTCGTTTAATCCAAACTTGATTGATATTGGACCCTTGCCAACGGGTAAAGAGGCTGACGCTATATCCTCGCGAAGTGATGTCATCGAAGTTGCCCAAGAGCTGGGTAAGTGGAAGATTCTGGTAGACTGTTTGAGCTACTTCGAAAGTAGGCCGCAGATCGAGGGTAAGCTTCGAAACCAATCCAAGCGCTCCCAGTCCAACCACGGTACCAGAAAATTCGGTTGGATCCTCATCTCTCGAAAAAGAAACAACTTCTCCGTCAGTAGTGATCATTTCCATACCGGAGACCGCCGTAGCCAAGTTACCGTTACCATTTCCCGAACCATGAGTAGCCGTGGCGCAAGCTCCCGCGACGGAAATGTGAGGCAGTGATGCCAGATTGGGCAAAGCGTATCCGTTTTCATGTAGAAACTGGCAAAGCGGCCCGTATCGCATACCTCCTTCGATCGTTACCGTTCCTCGTTCTGAATCGAGCTCGACGACTTGGTCGAGTTTCTCCAACGATATCAAATTGGTCGAGCAATTCGCGATTTCGTTGAAGGAGTGCCCAGATCCGAGCACGCGAAAACTATCCAAACGGGAAACGAGTTCTCTTGTCTCCTCAAGGGTTTCGGGTCGGAATACCCTTGAAGTCCCGTAGACGAGATTGCCCGCCCAATTCTGCAGGGCTTGGGTATTGGAATTAGGCATCTCCAACCATCTTATGAGTCTAGCTTTTTCAGCATGAGCAGACGAAATTCCATGGCTTGTTTGCCCGGAATGGTTGGCGCTCGCAATATGAGAGGGCCTCGTCCTTTGGTCAGCCGAATGGTCCCAAGGGTCATGGGTTTCCATTCCTTCACGTAGGATTCCGCTCTTTCAATCCGATCGTTTTCGGCGCCGATGAGAGGAGGATCGTTGGCTTCAGCGACTTTGGCCTCAATCGTTCGGTCTAGGAATTCCAACTCGATAGTCGAACCAAGATCTTCCTGAGGGCATGCGTAGTAAACCTGAACCTCGAAATTTCCTTCGGAAAGCGATTCGACGTTCCAGGTGATCGAATCCTCTGGGCCACTCCAATTTAGAAAGTAGGAACAATTCGGATACCGATTTGATCGTTCAATATTTCCAGTCGATATGGCATCGCGAGCAGGCAGCTGAGTCCAAACAGCATCGGGGTGTCCAATGGTGAAAGGACGATCATCGGGCTGGGCATTCAACACTGCCTCGCTTTTCAATCTATCGAGTTCGTCGCTCAAACGTTGGGCCATTTCTGGCTGGCTGGCAGCGATGTCGTGTTGCTGACCGGGATCTGCTTCAATATGGAACAGTCGTCCGTCATTGTCCAATCGATACCGTTGGTCTCTGATGCTGAATCGCCCGCGATGGTGAGTGAAAATGGAACGATTGGAAGTTTGGTCGACCTTGCCTAAAAGCAACGCTGAAAGGCTTTTCCCGTCCAGAGGTCTTGGGGGATTCGCTTCGATTTCACAGAGTTCCATCAGAGTCGGGAGCAAATCAGTCACGGATGCAATAGACTTTATTTGGCGACCCTCAGTAAAACGGCCAGGCCAGCGAATGAACAAAGGAGAACGTACGCCGCCTTCGTCAAGACTCCCTTTCCTGCCTTTCATCCCCTCATTCCAACGAGGACTGTTCGGTCCATTGTCGTTGAAATAAAGCACGATCGTCTCTTCCTCGATCCCCAATTCCGACAGCGTATCCAAAATCCTACCGACATTCCAATCGATGTTTTCGCACATGGCCAAGGCTGCCCTAGTGAATTCCACCTTTTCCTTTGCTGGTTCTCGATGCCGCATGGAAATCTCCCGTTTAGCCAAGCGCTCCCAAAATGGATCAGGCACTTGCATGGGGGAGTGCGGCGTGTTGAAGGCCAACGTGACGAAGAAAGGCGTCTCCGACCGCCTGTTTGACTCCATAAAAGCGATGGCTTTGTTCGTGATGTCGTCCGTGAGAAAACCTTCCCCCTTAACGATGGCTCCATTTCGCTCCAGCATAGGATCGAAATAGTTGCCCCAATGTCCGGAGCAAAATCCGTAAAACTCGTCGAATCCTCGCGCGTTGGGATGGTAGGGATGTTGCATGCCGTTGTGCCACTTCCCAAACAAAGCCGTTGCGTATCCTGAAGATTTGAATACATCACCGATTGTTTGCTCGTCGAGATTGATTCTTTCCTGGCCGCGACTTACTCCTCGAACGCCGCTTCGAGAATGGTAGCGGCCGGTCAGAAACTCGCTACGAGTCGGAGCGCAAACGGGACAAACGAAAAATCGATCAAACGACACGCCTTCCTGGGCCAGGGAGTCGATGCGAGGCGTATCGATATTCGCATTCCCATTGAAACTGAAATCGCCCCAACCTTGATCGTCGGAAATGAAGACCACCACGTTGGGCTTTCCGCCGAACACCGGAAGCAGGCCAACGAAAATGGCTAATGAAAGGAATAGATGACGAAACAGAGCGAGTAGGGGATAAAAGGTTTACTTGACGGGTGGTCAAAGAAGGCCGTCACGCAGCAAATAAAACCAACTCACACGCTTCGCTTCAACCTACTTCTTCTTTTCGATCTTGGAAAACTTCGAACCTTCCAACGATAAATTGTACATCAGACCTTTGTTTCCGAAAATGAAAGCGACGACCGGCTGATTGAGGGTTTTAGTATCGATTTCTCCCCCAGCTCCAAGAGTGGCGATAGCAACGCTACCATCAACGCCCGCTTCCCAGCCATTGCTTACCCTGAAGGTATTGAGAACGCTCTTTTCCAAAAAGAGAATAACTTGTCGACGCGTCTGCACGCCTGCTTGAAAACCAATGGAGCCTGAAGCTGTATTGTAGTATTGGACGATTTTTCCGTCAATCAACAGGGCTCCTTCTCCGTACTCTCCGCCGATTCCTAATCCCGCTTTCCCTACTTTGGGGAAAACAAGCATGCCAGCGGACTTGGCCGCCAGTTTTCTGCCAGCGCTGGTCAAGGCGTAGAATTCCTCGACAGCTTCGTCTATACGAGCGTCGAGCACTATTTTTCTAGCCGCATGGCTAAAAGGGACTTGGAGAAAACTAAAAGCGATTAAAAGCAAGGTGAGGCGTTTCATAGAATGTCAGGATTAGGAAGCCGTTGATCATGTTATCTTGGCCGTCCATGGATCAAGTCTCATCGACTGTCATCAGTTGGAAATTTCAAAATCAGTCCAAGCCAACGACTTGTTCGCCCTACGATTGTTCCCCCGCAGTAAAGGACCGACTGACGACCTTAGCTAATTCTTCTTGCCTCTAATCGACAGCTTTTTGCGCGCTCCCTGAGAATAGGGCGATGGAGCTGGCAGGCCTGCAGGTCTAGGAAAATCGGGAGCGTCGTCCTTCTTTGGCTGCGGATTGAGCGGCTTTTTCGCTGGGCCCGAGTCCGACTCGCCGGAGTAGTTTTTCGGAGTAATCGAGAGTGAAAGTTTTTGTTTCGTTTCAGGTGCCGGAACTCCTTCATGATCCACTGCTGGACTGTCGTGTCGAGAAGCCGTCTCTACCTCTTCGGTTTCTGCAATCGAAGGCCCGATTTCTTCCGAACCGAGTTCTTCAGGCTCCGATTCATTTTGAGAAACCGCTTCATCAATAACGGAAATAGCTTCCTCAGCGCTGACTTCAATCATTTCCGTCACCGCTTCTTCGATACACTCTTCGTCAATCGTTTCATCGATCGAGTCTGGAGATTTCTCTTCCAGTTCAATCAGCGCTTCTTCTTCCTCTTCAAGATAATCCTCAATAAATGATTGAGGTGTCTCGGAAAGGTCTGCTGGTTGCTCATCAGCAGACTCGAACTCTCGCTCATCCTCGGTCTCCTCTGAAATCGCCTCCGGTTCTGTTTCTACTTCTTCACCTTCTGTCAATGAAGGTTCGGTTGCGTCTTCCTTGGTGAAATCAATAAGCAACTGGTCATCGTTTTCTTGATACAAGCCTGTCTCGAATTCGCTTTCTGCAGCTTCCTCACTAGCGAGCGTTGCTCCAATTTCTTGATTGAGGGCCAAGTCTTCTATTCCCTGAATGGCGACAAGCTGTTGATCGCCATCGAAAACAGGGTCATGTTCAGGCAGTTCCGTCTCCTCTTCGATTTCAGTTTCAATTTCCACTGACTCGTCAACTTCGTCATCGGAAAGCTCTCCTTTTTCTTCTTCGTTGCATTCCTGAGCCTCATCGATGCTTTCTGTCGGTGAATCTGGCTCTTCAATCTTACGCTGGCTGAGAAGGACTAGGGTAGGCTTGTTTTCGTCTTCTGAGGTCTCAGCAGGCTCCGCTTTTGATTCTTCAGTGGCGATAGTTTCCGGCTTAGTTTCCTCGACCATTCGATCCGATAGTCTCTTTCGGTGTTTGGATCTAACTATGGTAACGATGCAGGCGATAAGGAAAAATCCGAAAAAGATGGCTCCAACTAAATAGACTAGGGCAACATTCAAAGCATTGCCGGTTGGAAGGCTCGGAGTGGCAGTGGGTGACGAAGTAAGATTGGGCTCGGCTTCCTGCTGGTTTAAAGCGATCGGTGGAGCTGTGGCTTCCGCTTCTATGCTTGGAGCAGGTTCCGGTTCGACAGGCTTAGGAGGCGGCTTCTTTTTTACTACTGGCTTGGGTCTAAATTTAGCGGCGATACTTTTGAATTTCTTTATCTTCCGTTCGCTCAGATTTCTGTGATCGAACAGTATCCCGTCTTTCAGCTCAACCCTCACGGAATTACTGTACATGAGGTACTCTCGATTGCCTTTGCCAATTATGGATCGGGGCTCCCCAAGCTCCTTGATAACAATCTCCTTGGTGACGCCATAATAGGTGTCAGCGGCCATCTCCAAACAAGCAGCCAAGAGCATAAGCGCTAAGGTCGCCATGCGGGTCGTGCGACCCCTCAGAGGAGTTTTTACCAAGATCATGGAATTTCCTTCAACGGAGTCGTGGTGCCAATCCTTAGCAAAGGCAGAGTATTTTTAGAAAATTTGTGAAAAATAAGCCTAATGTCGTACGGAACAGGACCGTTAAATTCAGGATTGTCCTAGTGTCTGGCCTTTAGAGATCCAATCAAAGGAGATATAAAGCCATGGGTCATAGTCTTGCTGCATCGAACCCCTTCGTCGCCGATTCCGAGCCTGAATCGAGAGCCGATTTTATTCGAAAGACCTACCTGCATCTGGCTGGGGCAGTGATGGCCTTCATAGGCATTGAAACGGTCCTTCTTCAGCTTCCGATCATCCACCAGTTTGCTCTCTTCGCCATGTCTTCCAATCTGGTCTGGCTTGGCATAATTGGGGGATTCATGATTGTAAGCTGGCTGGCTCGATCTTTAGCGGCCCAATCGGAATCGAAGGCGGTCCAATACTCCGGGCTCGCTCTTTATGTAGTGGCTGAAGCCCTACTATTTGCTCCGCTTATCATTTTCGCGCAATTAGTGACCGGCGGCGGCGTCATTATGACAGCTGCTTTCATGACCTTGCTTCTCTTCGGAGGCTTGACCGCAGTAGTATTTTTCACAGGCAGCGATTTCTCGTTTTTAAAGACCACTTTGACTGTTGGAGCTTTTGTCGCCCTTGGACTAATCGTATCAGGCGCTCTCTTTGGATTTGGTCTAGGAACCTGGTTTTCCGTAGGTATGATCGCATTCGCCAGTGGCGCCATCTTGTACGACACTTCCAATGTCATGCGCCACTATCGCGAGGATCAGTACGTCGGAGCATCGCTGGAACTTTTCGCTTCCGTGGCTCTTCTGTTCTGGTACGTATTGAGATTACTGATATCCTTATACGGCAGAAGTTAGTCGAAGCGAAAAGAAGCTTCATCGAATAACGCGAAACCAGACTCATCCTGAACTCATCTTTCCCTTGACAATCTAGGAGGCCGAACCATTTTTCTTTCCTAGACAATCGAAAGGAAAGAGCATGGCCGATAAAACGAACGACTTATTGCAGGGAGCTTTGGAGCTGCTTATTCTGCGTACCTTGCAGAACGAATCGAGACATGGCTGGGGGATTCTCAAACGAATCGAGCAGATTTCCAAGGACGAGCTAGTGATCCACCAGGGGTCTTTGTATCCGGCTCTCTATCGTCTGGAGAAAAACGGAGACATCAAATCCGCCTTCGGCTTGTCGGAGAACAATCGCAAGGCGAAGTACTATAGCTTAACGAAGGCGGGAGAAAAACGCTTGGAGCAAGAGGTGGCTACCTGGGGAAAATTCGCCAGAGCTGTGAGACTGATATTGAAATTCGCCTGAATACGGCCGGGAGGGCAGCAAGGGATAAAGAGGTCGTAGTGAAAAAATCGTTACATCGATTACTCTTTCATTTGAGAGGTTTGCTTGGCAGAAAGAAACTCGAAGATGACATGGACGACGAGATGGCTTTCCATCTGGACATGGCAACCGAAGAAAACATGCAGAAAGGCTTGTCCTCGGAAGACGCGCGCCGGAGAGCCAAAACGGATTTCGGCGGAATAGCTCAAACCAAGGAAGCTTGTAGGGACTTGTGGATACTGGAAAAGATCAATCAATTTTGGAAGGATTTTAGAAACGGCTTCCGACAATTGAACCGTTTCCCCAGCCAGTCGATTATTTCGATTCTCTCACTAGCGATGGCCATAGGTCTTTTCGCAACTCTTTTTAGCGTAATCGACAAGCTGCTGCTTTCAGGAATGCCTTTTGAAAATCCTGACGAACTTTACTACATCACATGGGAGGCCAGCGAGGGTGGATTTCGCCCTAATATCAGTCTTCAGGATTTCGCCGATTTTCGAAAGCATCAAACAAGCTTCACTGATATTGCAGCCATTCGCGGCGCTTATATCACATTAAACGAGTCTGGCGAGATGGCCTACCGTTATCGGTCTTCCATGGTGTCGGAAAACTTTATGGAAGTACTGCAGGTCAAGCCTTTGCTTGGTTCAGGCTTCCAGAAAGGAGATAGCTATTCCGGAGGAGAGATGTCGATTATCCTGAACGAACGGATATGGGAAGAGCAATTCAATCGAGATCCAGAGATAATCGGGAAGAAAATCTTTACGGGTGACAAGCTCTACACAGTCAGAGCGATCGTATCCAATAGCTTTCGCTTTTTAACGGGAGCCGTCGAATCATGGAAAGGAGAAATACCGAGACGCGTTGAGAACATGCCGAGAAATGGAGGTATTCCAACGTGGCTTACTTACGGCCGCTTAAAGCCTGGGGTCAGCGTCGATCAAGCGGAAGCCGATTTTAAGTCGATTGCCGCATCTCTCAAAGAGCAGTATCCAAAAATCAATGCCGGTCGAGATAGCGTCAACATACGACCGCTTATAGAATACTACATGAGCGACAACATGCGAAACTTGCTAATCCTCCTGCAAGTTGCTGTTCTGGTAGTCCTTGTAGGAGCCTGCATCAATATCGCCATACTGAGGGCGTCGCAAGCCGCCAATCGAATCAGCGAATTTGCCGCTCGAAGCGCTTTAGGCGCGTCGCCTAGACAGGTCTTCAATCAGATTATCATCGAAAGCCTGGGCATCGGCCTTCTCAGCTCGATTATCGGTCTATCCATAGCCCTTTACGGCATAAGAGGAGCCCAATGGTGGATGAACAATTCCGTATTCTGGCCCTCGGAGATAACGGTCGAATTGAATCGCTCAGCGCTTGCAGTGGGGTTAACCCTCGGCATCATAGCAAGCGTTGGGGCTAGCCTTCTGCCTGCGATTAAAGTCTACGGCTTGGATATCATTAAGTATCTCAGGGAAGGCAAGGGCTCTGTATCCAGTTTTACTACTGGCCATCTAGTGAGGGGCTTCGTTGTCACTCAAGTCGCGCTCTCGTTTGCTGTACTGGTTGGCATGTTCATCATGCTGCAGATTTTCCTAAACTTGAACAGGAAGCAACTGCCTTACGACCCCGATGATTTTCTGACGGCCCAAATGCTCTTCTACCCAACGTACTATCCTTCGGTTAAAGAAAGAGGGGCAAAGATGGAGGAAGTCCTCGAAAGCATGAAAGCGATTCCCGGTGTCAAAAATGCTGCCATGTCCTTTAGGGCGTCTCTTTCAAGCGCCTATAGTGGCGAAGCGATCATTGAAGGCGTTGTCTATCAAGACCAGTCCGATTACCCTTCGCTTTCCTGTCGTGTTGTCACGCAAGACTACTTCGATATGCTGAATATCAAGTTGCTCGAAGGTCGACTCTTTACCCATTTCGATACGCATGATTCGAACAAAGTCGTTATTGTAAACCAAGCTATGGCAGCCCGCTTCTGGCCAAATGAAAGCGCTATCGGCAAGCGTCTAAAGAATCCGGAAAATCAATTCGCGGATGAATGGATGACCATTGTGGGCGTAATTCAAAACCTGCCGGAAAGAGGTATACGTTTATTGAATACGAATGTGCCCTGCTACTACATGTTGAGCCGACAGCACATGCTGGCGCTTTGGGAAGTAGTCCTAGAGTGCAGGGGCGATCCAGAAAAATACGCTCAACCCATGAGAGAAGCTTTGGCCAAAGTAGACAACAGCTTAGGGCTTATGTATATTCGGCCTGTGAAAAACGACTTCGGTCAGCAAGCGTTTCAATTAACCTTTGTCACTCGCTTGTTCACAGCCTTCGGCGCCATAACCTTTCTGCTTTCGCTGATCGGCATCTACGGTCTTTTCTCCTCCTATGTTTCGCAACGTATTCGTGAGTATTGCATTCGCTACGCGCTGGGAGCCAACGCTAGGAACATTTGGCAAATGATCGCAAAGCAAGGAGCGGTTCTTACGGCTATTGGTCTGCTATTCGGATTGGTCAATGGCTACGGCGTCTTTCTTTGGTTGAAGGAAGTGTTTCCTTTATTCGTCTATGCCAGCCATTTCTATTTTCTTCTGGCCCTTTCGCTGGTAGTGACCACGGCGTTTGCCGCTATTTTCTTTCCTGCTAGGAAAGCTATTACCGTCAATATCGCCAACGTCCTGCGAAGCGACTGAAGCTTCATTCGAAAAGCGCCTCTCATCTTCCCCTTGACATTCTATGGGAAGGATGCTTTCTTCTTCCCGTAGAAATTCTAGGGGAAATGGCGAAAAAGGATAAATCGGATCTTCTTCAAGGGACACTGGATCTCTTGATTCTCAAAACACTCAAGACGGGCCCGAAGCACGGATGGGGCATTACGGAAAGCATTCAGACGGCCTCGCTTGAGGCTTTGAAAATCAAGGAAGGCTCTCTTTATCCAGCTCTCCATCGACTCGAGAAAAATGGATACGTCAAATCGGAGTGGGGATTATCAGAAAATAATCGCAAGGCAAAGTATTACCGATTGTCAGCCAAGGGGCAGCGACAATTCGAGGCCGAAGCAGCGTACTGGGAGGGCTTTGTCAATTCAGTACAGCTCGTATTGAAAAGTTAAGGATAGTTAGGCTTAGCTTTAGCGCGACTGAAATCCGTCATGTGGAAAAAGAACCGCGAGATTGACGAGGAACTCAGCTTCCACCTCGAAGCGAGCATTGAGAAAAAGATCGCTTCTGGAATGGATCCAGAAGCTGCTCGCAAAGAGGCTTTACGCGCTTTTGGAGGCGTTGATCAGACGAAAGAGGAAATTAGGGACATTTGGGCGATCAGATGCATTCTAGGATGGTGGAGAGACAGTCGTCTTGGACTAAGGCGGCTGTGGTCAAACAAGACCTTCTCGGCCACTGTCATCTTAACCCTTGGGCTGGCCATCGGCTGCAACGTGGCGATCTTCTCTACATTAAACGAACTTATCATCAAGCCTCTGCCTTTTCATCGACCTGATCAATTAGTTGAGATCTACAATTCCTACTCTCGCATGGGTGATGACAAGGCTGGCAACAATCTAACCAACTATCTCGAGTATTTGAAAAACAATGATATTTTCGAGTCTGCCAGCTTAAGGCAATCGTTTTGGACGACGGCTGGATTGGGAGAGCGAGCGATGCGAACCCAGATGTACAAAACGACTATTGATTACTTCGAGACACTTGAAGTTCGACCCTTGTTAGGCTCGTTTTTCCAAGAAGCGCATCGTTACGACGGCGAGAATCGAGTTGTGGTGCTAAGCAATCTCTTTTGGGAAGAATACTTTGCCTCTGATTCGGAAGTGATCGGCCGATCTCTCGAAATAAATGGACGTCCGCATATCATCATCGGCGTGGCTCCTCAATCGGTCTCCTCAATGGACACTTCGGTCGGCTTCTTTATTCCTTGGGCTTGGCGAGATGGAGAAGTGGATACCGCCTATCATATGGCTCGCCACATGAATTACGGACAGCTTTGGGCCAGACTGGCCGACGGAATTTCTCTGCAAGAAGCTCTGGGTCGAGTACGCAATCTAAACACTGCCTATCTTGCTCAGCAGACGAAAGAGGACCAAGCTATGCTGCTTAGAGGAGGCCACACTATCAAGGCTCAAACTGTAAAGAAGGAGCGGATACGCGAACTTCAACATTCACTTTTTATGCTTCAGTTGGCTGCTATTCTGATACTTCTAATCAGTTGCTTGAATATTTCCAATCTTCTGTTTGCTCGAGTCAATGAACGCCAATTGGAGTTTGGCATTCGCTCTGCCATTGGAGCAAGGAAGCTAACGCTTGTCCGACAATCTATTGCTGAGCTCTCCGTTCTGGGAACGGCCGCCTGCCTTTTGGGAATGTTCGTAGGTAGTGGAGGGATTCATTTATTGAATACTACGATGGCAAATTTGCTGCCGCCTGTAGAAAGCCTGAGAATGAATGGAACTGTTTTGATGGCGGCCCTCTTGATGACGATAGCAGCGATTGTCCTTTGCGGCATCGTCACCAGTTGGCGTTTGACGCGTTCGAATACAAGTGAAGCTCTCAAAACAGGCGGCCGAAACGCATCGGCAAATCGGTTTACGAGGCAAGCAGGCAATTGGCTAATTTCCGCCCAATGCGCGATCACCTACACGTTAATGATTGGATCTGGCTTGCTTTTGGCCAGTCTTTATCGAGCTCAGATTTCCGACCCTGGATTCGACTCGAAAAACGTAACCACATTTAGGATTCACCTGCAATCCGATAGCTATCCGTGGGGAGGTGATATTCGGCG
>JANQKI010000073.1 GCA_028281165.1 Opitutaceae bacterium
GCCGTTTGCGGGCTTAGGCCAGCCGCCTCAAGAACAGAGGCAGCATTGATACCAAGCTCGTTCATGACGATGCCGCCATCCGCGCTGATGCCAAAACGATCGATGCCAATCACTTTGCCCTCGCTGCCAACATATTTGTACCAAAGCCCCGTGACACCGGCCTCAATGGCAATACGTTTGTCGCAGGAAGCTGGAAGAACCGACTCTTTATACGCGGCGCTTTGAGCGTCGAAGCGAAGCATGGATGGCATGGATACAACGCGAGCTCCAGAGCCAATCTCTGCTGCTGCAGCAATGGCATGCTGAACCTCGGATCCTGTTGCGATGATGATTACATCAAGGTCGCCTTCTTCCTTTTTAATCACGTAGCCACCTTTGAGTACTCCGTTGCGACGCTCTTCAGCTGAAACTGTATTGATGTTGGGGATACCTTGCCTTGTTAGCGAAAGGAGCGTTGGCCCCGACTTTCGTTCCATAGCTGCGACGAAGGCTCCTGCCGTCTCTTCAGTGTCGCAAGGACGGATAACGTCCAAGTTCGGGATGACACGCAGACCGGAAACCGTCTCCACTGGTTGGTGAGTCGGACCATCCTGCCCTACTCCGACCGAATCGTGGGTGAAAATGTAGATGACCGGCAAATGAGCGATAGCGGCCAAACGAATCGATGGCCGTAGGTAATCGGCGAAGACCATGAAGGTTGCTCCCGACGCGCGAAAAATGCCATCGTAGGCAATGCCATTCAAAATGGCGCCCATGGCATGCTCGCGGATGCCGAAGCGGAAGTTGCGATTATCGTAATTGCCCGCCTGGAAGTCTCCACTCTCTTTAATGTAGTTCTTGGTCGAGCCATGAAGATCGGCGCTGCCGCTGATCAGCTCCGGGTGAGCTGCCGCGATTGGCTGCAGGACACTTGAACCAGACACGCGGGTCGCCAGCTTGGCATCGTCCGCCTCAACCGGTATCTTTGAAAAGAGATCTTCACAATCCACTTCGACATCGGCTCCCTTTTCCAGAGCTTCGGCCAAGTCGTTGTTGACTGCCTTCCAAGCGTCATAAGTCGCTTTCCATGTACTGTAATTTTCGATACGATGAGCCTTCAAATCGGCCATATAGCCTCGAACTTCTTCAGAAACGAAGAATTTCTCCTCCGGCAAGCCCAAACCAGCTCGAGCAGCATCCGCATGGGCCGCCCCACCCTCGCCATGACCTTTCCAAGTGCCCGCCACTTCAGGAATGCCGCGAGCGATTTCCGTTTTGGCGATGATAAGCTGAGGCTTTCCGGTCGCTGCTTTGGCATCTTCAAATGCTTTGAGCACGGCATCGAGATCATGTCCGTCAATTGTAACTACATTCCAACCCAAGGCTTCAAAGCGTTTGCCAGTATCTTCGCTCTGCGACTCCTCGCCTTGAGCATCGAGAGTGACGTCGTTGCTGTCGTAAATAAGGATGAGGTTATCCAACTTCAGGTGACCAGCCAGCGAAACGGCTTCCTGTGAAACACCTTCTTGGATACAGCCGTCACCCGCCAGAGCCACAACGTGATAATCTAAAATCACGTGCTCGGCTGTATTGAATTTTTCCTGAGCCATTTTTTGCGAGATGGCAAAGCCAACCGCATTGCCTACGCCTTGCCCCAACGGACCCGTCGTAGATTCAACGCCGGGCGCTTCCTTGTATTCAGGATGTCCTGGCGTCTTGCTACCGAGAACACGGAAATTCTTAACTTCATCAAGGGAAAGATCAAATCCGCTCAGATGCAGCCAGCCGTAAAGGAACATACTTCCGTGTCCAGCCGAAAGAATGAAGCGATCGCGATTTATCCAGCGGGGTTCATCCGGATTCAACTGAAGCGAATGACCATATAAAACGGCCCCGATCTCCGCGGCTCCAAGCGGCAATCCCAAGTGACCTGACTTGCAGGCTGCCACTGCATCGATGGCCAGACCTCGTTCTTGATTCGCCGCTTTCTGAAGAATTTCTTTGTCCATTATCTTATATCTGAGTTCTTAGGAGGAGTACCGAGCAATGAACCAATCACGTTGGCCTCGGGGCACAATATTAAAGTAGGCCGTCACAAACGATTTACGTTAGCATGAATCACTTCTCTCTAGACTTTAAGAAGCTCGACCGAATCCGGGAGAATGCTATCCAGCCTTCGATCAAATGTGGCCAAGAGAAGATCAAAGGAATGAGCCACCTGACAAAGATAGGCATCAGTGACTTGCTTATGCCCTATAATTCTAGCGCAGGATGAACTGGAGGAAAGAGGCGGCAGCTCAGAAAGGTAGGAGTGCTGCGGCAGGGCAGCGATCTCTTCCATCATACAAGCAGCTTCCATTGGCAAGACAGCTTGATCGGTGAACCGCTTATTGGAAGAGAGCCGAATAAAGCCGAGTTGAGTAATCGCGCAAGTAGCCCAACCCTTCGAACCATTTTTCCTAAACCAACGATGAGCGGGAGAATGAAATTGGTGTTGAGGCCAAGCCAGAGCCAAGAGCAGATTAATGTCTAGCAAGTACTTAGCCTTCAGCTTACTCTTCGTCATCGATCAGTTCGCTCGCTCGAAAGCCCGGGATTTCCGATCCGTCCTCGTTTACTGTGAAAATAGGAAAGGCTGACTTAGACTGCTTGTATTTCGAGCGCTCGATTCCTCTTCTGAGCAACTCGCTAGCGACTTTGCCTAATCGCTCTCCTGTCGCATTGGAAACAGACAGCAGATGCTGATAAACATCATCATCAAGAGTAAGGGTAGTCCTCATTTTGATACGCTGATACAGTGATGCGTTAAAGTCAACTATTTCAAATGCGTTGAGGACCCGTCTACACTTACTCAGCTACGCCGAGACAAGCTATTTTGAATCTATCTGTGAACAAGAAATTCACTCCCAAAAATCTGGATATGAAAAAGCCACCCTCGCGGGTGGCTTTTGGAAATTCTGACAGCTTTCAGGAAGCTTAGTGCGAGCCTTTGGCGAGGCGCTTTTCGTTTACCTTCATGGCCTTCTTGCCAACCAAGCCGCGGAGATAGAACATGCGGGCTCTCATAGTTTTCGATTCCTTATCGATTTCGATCTTATCGATCATCGGGCTGTGCACGGGAAACACCTTTTCCACGCCTTCACCATAGGAAATACGACGAACCGTGAAAGCTTCCTGGATACCGGATCCCTTGCGAGAAATAACTATGCCGGCGAAAACCTGGATACGCTCCTTGCCACCTTCTCGCACTTTGGTGTGCACCTTGACGCCATCGCCAACTTTAAAGGGAGGATGGTCCGTCCTGAGCTGATGTTGAGTGAGTTCGCTAATTACCTGGTTCATCTTGAGAATCCTTTAATAAATCTGGTCTTCGCTCGCGCGTTCGCTCCTCTCTTTGCTGCTGCCGCCACGCTTCGATTTCCGCATGATTTCCTGAAAGAAGCACCTCGGGAATCGGCATGTTTCGGAAGTCTGCCGGCCTCGTGAATTGAGGAAAGTCGAGCAAATTGTCCTGGAAGCTTTCGTTAGTCAATGATTTTTCCTCCCCTAAAAAACCAGGCAAAAAGCGGCAAAAACAGTCGATCAAAACAGCCGCTGCCAAGGTGCCGTTAGTCAGCACGTAATCGCCGATACTGACCTCTTGATCGATCAGGTTTTGGCGGGCTCGCTCGTCGATTCCCTCGTAATGTCCGCTTAAGATGATGAGGTGTTCTTTTTGGGATAAATCCTCCGCCAAAGTAGGCGTGAGAGGCTCTCCGTCCGGGGCCATGTAAATACGATGGGCGTTCTCAGATTGCAGATCTTCGATAGCGGCGAAAAGCGGTTTCGGCATGAGGACCATGCCTGCTCCTCCACCAAAGGGTCGGTCGTCGACGGTGTTATGTTTGTCTGTCGACCAATCTCGCAAATTGTGGACCTTTAGATCTATCAAGCCATTTCGCTGAGCCCGCCCCATCATGCTTTCAGACAGAAAGCCATCGAGCATTTGCGGGAAGAGAGTAAGCACGTCGACCTTCATGATTCAGACTAATCCGCTATTGCCGAATGAAAGCAGGCGCGAGAGAAAACAAAAACCCAGCCACGAGAGCTGGGTCGGAAAGTTAAGACTGTAGGTTTCGTTTAAGCTTCGGCTGGCTGAGCAGCGGCGGTCTTACGGGCCTGCTTAATGAGAGCGTTCGTCGTATCGGTAGGCTTAGCTCCAACCGAAAGCCAATGCTCGGCGCGCTCGACGTTCAGCTCAAGCTGCTTGCCCTCCTTTTGTTTGGGAAGGTAGGTACCCAACTTCTCCACGAAGCGGCCATCACGGCGTCCGCGGGCTTCAGCTACCACGATGCGATACACCGGATTGTGCGTTGCTCCTGCTCTTTGGAGTTTGATCTTGAGGGCCATATTTGCGTGTCCTGAAATTGAAAAAGGGAAGGAAGATTAATCAAAATTGATTCTTGTCAAGCAACATCGAATTCACGAGTTTTCGCGCCTATGCTTAGAGCTGGTATCGTCGGTCTGCCTAATGTTGGCAAGTCTACTTTGTTCAATGCGCTGACCCGTACGCGGAAGGCGGAGTCGGCCAACTATCCCTTCTGCACGATTGATCCAAACGTGGGCGTGGTGAATGTGCCAGACGAGCGTCTAGCCATTCTGAGAGACATCGCAAAAACCAATGTGGTGATTCCAGCAGCTGTTGAATTCGTCGACATCGCCGGCCTCGTAGCGGGAGCTAGCAAGGGCGAAGGGCTGGGTAACAAGTTTCTAGCCAACATCAGGGAAGTGGACGCCATCGTGCAAGTGGTTCGCTGTTTCGAAAACGACGACATCATCCACAGCATGGGATCGGTTGACCCTATTCGCGATATCGAAATTATCAATACAGAGCTCGTCCTGGCTGACATGGAGTCGATTGAGCGACAACGGGAAAAGGCCATCAAAAAGGCCAGAGGTCAGGACAAGGAGGCTCAAGCTCAAGTTGCCGTCATGGATAAGCTGATCCCTCACTTGAACGACGGGAAGCCAGCCAAGACTTTGGAGCTTAGTAAAGAAGAGGAGGAAATCATGAAAGGCTTATTCCTGCTTTCATCTAAACCGGTAATCTATGCGGCAAACGTCATGGAAGACGATCTGGTCGACGCGAACAGCAATGAAATGGTCGGCAAAGTGCGCGCCTACGCGAAAGAGAGTCACGATGCGGGATGCGTCGTTATCAGCGCTCAAATCGAATCCGAACTGATCGATTTAAACGACAATGAGGCGAAAGAGTTTCTGTCGGACTTGGGAGTGGATGACTCTGGAGTATCACAATTGATTAAAGCTACCTATTCGCTACTGGGCTTGCTTACCTATTTCACGGCAGGGGAAAAGGAAGTGAGAGCTTGGACCATCACCCAAGGCATGCTCGCCCCTCAAGCGGCAGGCGTTATTCATACCGATTTCGAGAAAGGTTTTATCAAGGCGGAAGTGGTCACTTACGACGATCTTGCTAGCCTAGGCAGCGTTCAAGCGGCAAGGGAGGCGGGCAAGTATCGACTCGAGGGGAAAGAATACGAATTTCAAGACGGAGACGTCGCTTTGTTTCGTTTTAATAACTAAAGGAGACACAAGTACGTTAAAAGGTGTAGCCAATTCGAAATTTCGAATTGCAACCTCTTCGCGAACCACTTCGTTTTATTTAGGTCATGAAGGGTTCATTACAAATGAATCTTTGCATGGAGCTTTAGGGAGAGGAAATTATAGCGATTTATTACAAAGCCCTTTCTTGTAATCTTGCGGAAATTTGCGATTTTATAGGCCTGAGATGATTTACGACCGTCCATACATGTCTACCAGCTACGACCAGAGGGCTAAAAACATCCTTTTGTGGCTGATCGGCATTAATGTTGGCATATTCGTACTGCAGTCGGTCTTCGAGGTTTCGGGTCTAGGAGGGCAGCTGGAATCTTGGTTTGCCATGTCGTCAGGCTCGCTAGGCAGCGGCAAGATCTGGACCCCCATCACCTACTCTTTCCTGCACGGCAATTTGATGCATGTTTTGCTAAACATGCTGGGTCTCTTTTTTCTGGGAAGAGCAGTGCTTTTCGACATTGGGTCGAATCGCTTTTTGCAGGCCTATTTTTCGGCCGCGCTCATCGGAGCTCTAGCTTGGTTTATCACTAGCTTTCTAACGCCAGCTAATCCACTGGGAATGTCTGGATATATGCTTGGCGCCTCTGCCGGCGTTTCTGGCCTACTCGCCCTCTTCGCCTGCTTGCATCCCAATCGAGATATCCAGGTTCTGCTCTTTCTTATTCTCCCTATCCGGGTAAAGCCGAAGGTGTTAGCTTGGGTAGCTTTAGGCATTTCAGGATTTGGATTTCTGTTTTCCGAGCTTCAGGGCAGTTCGGATTCAGTAGCTCACTCCGCTCATCTTGGCGGCATGCTGGCTGGCTGGCTCTACTTTAAGCAGATCTACAGCAAGAACATAGAGTTTGGCGGCTCGGGAGGCGTTACCATAAGAATGCCAAGCTGGCTGAAGACGAAGCCTTCCAAAAAGAAGCAGCCAAACTACAATTATAAAGTAAATATTTCCCAACCCCGCGACCTCAAGGTTGAGGTCGATCGCATTCTCGATAAGATTAACAGCAAAGGCTTTGGAGCCCTGACCGACAAGGAGAAGGAAATCCTAGACGAAGCGGGCGACCTGTTGAAACGTCGCTAGGAGCATTTCGCCATGAACTTACCAATGAGAAATCATCCGGCGGCATGATTTGAGCTATGCAAACTACAAACTGGATTTCTTGGGAAACTTAGTTAATTCTTTCATTACTTATTTAAACTACAGGAACGACGAATCGGCCTGCCAAAGATGAGAATGTCGCCGCAGGCTCTGATACGATTACAAAAGCAAGATTTATGGCCTTTAATAAAACTACCCTGCTGACCTGCTTAACTTTGTTAATCACCCCCTTTGTCTCTCAGGCAGAAGACATTGCGGACTTGTTTAATAGAGACGATCTTCCCGTTCTCGAGCCCACTCCGCTCATGTCTCAGGAGACAATGCGTGTGATCGAGATGCTTGAAACCATCCACTTCAAGAGCAAGGAGATCACCGACGAGGCTTTCGACAAGCTAATCGATGAATACGCATCACGACTTGATTACAACAAGCTCTACTTCCTGCAGGAAGACATCGATGGCTTTCATAATAAGTACGCTCAGATGCTGTCGTTTCAACTCCGCCACCACGGCAATCTGAAAACAGCCTTCGAAATTTACGAGGTATATCGAGAGATCGTTCTGAATCGAATCGAGTGGACGCTAGCCGAGCTAGAGAAGGATTGGAGCTTTGAAGCCGAAGATTCGTACATTTTCGACCGTAGCGAAGAGCCATGGCCAAAGGACAGGGAAGAGGCCGATAAGCTTTGGACAAAGCGACTCAAGCAAGAACTTCTACAGGAAATCCTAAATGAGAAGACGCAAGAAGAAGCCAGGGAGCACATTGCCAAACGCTACAAGCGTCATCTACGAAACATAAAGGAATTCGGCTCTAGCGAGGTGCAGGAAATCTTCCTCACGAGCATGACTCAAATGTTCGACCCTCATTCGACTTTTCTATCTTCCACCAATTTCGAAGACTTCAATATCGCTATGCGTCTCTCGCTTGTAGGGATAGGAGCGCTACTTACCGAGGAAGATGGCTACTGTGTCATTAAGGAATTGATCGTAGGCGGCCCCGCCCAACGAACCACCGATCTCAAGCCGGAAGATCGTATTGTCGCCGTGGCTCAGGGAGACGACGAACCCGTTGACATTGTCGGAATGAGCATCCGCAAGATCGTTGACCAAATTCGTGGTGAAAAAGGCACTACAGTTAAATTGACTATCATTCCGGGCGATGCCGCCGACGAATCAGAGCGCCGTATCGTCGCCATCCAACGTGACACCGTTAAAATCAACTCCAGCCGCTGCACAGCCCACATCCATTCTATCCCTCTCGATTCAGGAGATACCATGCCCATCGGAGTTATCGATATCCCCTCTTTTTATGGGGATCAGGAGATGATCGATGAAGATGGCAATCGTATCCTAACAAGTGTTACAAGCGACGTAGAGGAGCTTGTAATCAAAATGCGAGAGAGAGGCGTGCAAGGCATCATCCTCGATTTGCGCCGCAATGGAGGAGGCCTGTTAGAAGAAGCTATTTCCATGACGGGGCTATTTATTTCCAGAGGTCCCGTCGTTCAGGTCAAGGATCCTTACGGGAAAGTCTATGCTCACCGAGACATAAACGCGAAAGTTGTCTACAATGGGCCGTTGGCCGTCCTTACATCGCGTTATAGCGCCTCGGCTTCGGAAATCGTAGCGGGCGCTTTGCAAAACTACGGCCGGGCATTGATCATCGGAAACGACAGCACACACGGAAAAGGAACCGTCCAACAGGTTCTCATGCTAGACGACTACGTTCTTCGCAAATACCTTTCCAAGGATAAGGCCGGGGCAGCCAAATTGACGGTTCGAAAGTTCTATCTGCCCAACGGGGATTCGACCCAGCAGATGGGCGTAAACTCGGATATCACCCTACCCTCGCTTGATGAAATTCTGGCCGAAGGAGAATCGGAACTAGAGAATGCCCTGGCCTGGGATCAAATCAAATCCGCTGCGCGATTCGTGGAACGGAAAATGAAGGATTCCTTTCTTGAAGACCTGCAGAGAGCTAGCGAATCGCGTCAGTCGCAACTCGACGAATTTCAATTCCTAGCCGAACGCATGGATTGGCATCAATCCAACGAGGACCGCACTACCATTTCTCTAAACCTCGAAGAACGAAAAAAGAGGCTAGAAGAAGACGAAGCGTTTTTCGACAGAATGAAAGACGTCCAGCGAAACCTAGCCGAACTCAATTTCGAAACTGAAGAAATCAAATTGAATAGTGTTCTAAACGACGAGGAGCAGAACAAGGAAGAGGAGTTGGTAGCCGAGGCGGGGATAGAAAAACCTGCTGAAGTGGAAGATACTTTACCAGAAGGCGGTCCAACCAATCCAGAAGGAGAGTTAGCCCTTAACGATGAAAAAACGACTGGAGATGAATCCGAAAAAGAGGAGGAAGAAGAGCCTGTGCCATCATTCGATATTCAGCTTCGGGAAACTTTGCGAATCATGGTCGATGCCGTTAACGTGTCTCCAAATCCTGATGACTGGAGACAGCCCGTCGCGCCACTCGCTTCAACGAATCGATTCGAGAAGTTGATCAATTAGCTCTCGGCAGTTTGCGGATTACTTCTTGGCGTGGATGAACCGATTTCTTCCACTCCAGTCGTCGAGCCCCTCATATTGGCTGTAACCAAATTCTTCACACAGCATCAACAGACGCCCTCGTTGATCGATACCGGTCTCAAGCCAAAGATCTCCCCCAGAGACGAGATAATGGATAGCGCCTTCGATTATCTGTCGCAGATCGCTCAAGCCATCATCCCCTGCCATTAATGCAGAACGAGGTTCGTGTTCTTTAACTTCGATCTCTGCTTTGTCAAGTTCCTGGGCTGTCAAGTAAGGAGGGTTGGATACAATGACATCGAAATCTAGCTTTTTATCGAGATTGGAGAACCAATCGGAACGAAGGAATTCGATTCGATTCTGCATGCCACAGAGCAAAGCGTTTTCTTTAGCCAATTCCAGCGTATCGCCATCTTTATCGGTAGCCGTGATAGCTGCTCTCGGGAAGTGAACTGCTAGAGAAATGGCAATAGCTCCAGAACCTGTACCCAAATCTAA
>JANQKI010000109.1 GCA_028281165.1 Opitutaceae bacterium
CATGAGTCTGGCTCAAATGGCTCTCCGTTGGATACTCGACCACGATGCCGTATCGGTTGTCATCCCAGGAGCTACAAAACCCGAACAAGCGATCAGCAATGCCGCCGTATCCAATCTTCCACCACTCGGCGAAGAAATTCACAATCAGCTCGATCAGCTCTACAAAGACGAAATCCACCAAGAGGTGAGGGGATCTTACTAGTCAAACGATCTTAGCCTTCGCTAACTAATCTGATGGTTGGATCGCAGACTAGAACTGCATACTGGCCAGCTTTTTTGAAACGGTGCATTCTGAATGGGGTGACGGAACTGCACGAACACTTTAAAAATTAACAATTAGGGTCTTTACTTTAGCAATCATGCACTTCTAGGTATTCAGTAAACTCTTAGTTGTTGTATGAAATGTCGTTGGGTGTCCTGGAAGCTATTATCTATAGTTTTCTCATTACTTTTTATTCAGCAAATCGCTTGGTCTGCTACTGATTCAAGCCCAGCGAGGCCCTTGATCATCGGCGGCTCTCCAGCAGAAGAAGCTCCGCCCTGGATGGTTGCATTAGTCAACTACGATGGGGCTAATTTCGATCTACTTGATCAACAGTTCTGTGGTGGCAGCTTAATTAATCCTTTTTGGGTTTTGACGGCTGCTCATTGCGTTGAGTCCCAAAACGCAAAAGACATGCGGGTGTATGTCAGATCTAAAGACAACCCCGAAGTTTTTATACATCACGAGGTTGGAGGAATTATACTGCATCCAAAATATAAAAACGGAATTTTGGGATTCGAATATGACATAGCTCTTGTTCGCCTGACAAAACCTGCAAACGTTTCTGAATTTGTTACGCTCGGAAATACAAGCTCGCAAGACGAAGCAGGACTTCTAGCAAGAGCCTTTGGATGGGGTTTCATAAACGATGATGTCGAAAACCTTCAACGACCGGAAGGGCTCCAAATGGGCGAGTTTCCAATTCTTTCTGATGAAGAAATTTACTCCATTCCTTTTTTCCTCTTTAATCCTGTATCCGAAAAAATGATCGTTGCCGGAGAGCTCGAACCAGCAGTTGGTGTAAATTCAGGTGACAGTGGGGGGCCGCTACTCACTTTCGATGAAACACTACAAGAATGGGTCCAAGTTGGCATAACGAGCTGGGGAGCTGCTTGCGAAAAGCTGCTAACTCCAGAGGGAGTTTTCACTCAGGTTCGATCGTTTCGCAGCTGGATTGAAGCCCACATCAATACTAAATTTAGTGATTGGCTTTGGCAAAACAATTTCGACATAGCAGACTCCATCGATAAAGAGGACTTGCCCAAACTAAGCGAAAAGTTTGCATTCGCTAGCAACCCCTTTGCAACTGAAGAAAATGGAGCCTTGCATATCGATTCGCTAGGGCCTCAAGGAGAGTCTCGTTTAAGTCTAGAATTTAGAGCCTGGCCAAAAGACGAAAACTTTAGCTATTCTCTTCAAACATCAGCGAGTCCTGCTTTTCTGGAAATAGATGAAGCATCGTTACTAGCTGAAGACATTGTTGAGATAAAAGTTTTTGATGATGGTTCTTCTCTTGTAAGCACTGACCTTGAAACTTCCGAAAACAATCTTTTTCACCGAATTAAGGCTACTAGAATTCCTGTCCAATCGGGTAGTCGATTATCCATGACAGCTCCTGGTTTCGTATCAGGTCAAACGGGAATTGAGAAAGACGGAATAGAAGGAGAGGGTATCAACTATGCTGAGATTTTGATGTCGGACCTTGAACTTGGTCAGAAGACGCAAATCTCAGTTGATATAGAAGGAACCGACTGGAACGTCGATCTAATATATACTAAAACCGACGAAGTCCTCGAAAACGTGACTTCCGAATCTTCTGGAACGGCGAGACTCACCATTGATCGACCCTACGTAGATGGAGCTATGATCAGAATAGCTTGTGATGACTGTTCATTTTCCGCTAGATCCGATTATCTGATACAACAAAAGTCCCTTGATATCAATGATTTTGCCGATGGCGTAATTACGAAAAGCGATGGAGTGTATCCCATAAATGGATTTCATGCGGAGACATTCTTGGTCAAGGATACTCCTTCTGATGTCGAGTCAGCAGTAGTGGTCTTCCAGAACTTCGATGCAACGCTAGCTCTAATTGATAAAACGACCTTGGAGGTTGTGAATGTAATCAATACTTTTTCGTCTGATTTTCCCGAATACAGCGTTTTTGCTGGTGACCCAAATCGAGATTACGAGGCTCGCGTATTCCCAACAAACAAAAACGAAACAGGCACTTATCTAATTGTCTGGTTTGATTATCCGGAAGAAGAAACGGTAACCGTTGGCAGTAGTCAAGGTATTGCCGGGGCCATTACAAATATAGACGAATCCACAGAAGGTTCCGGTGGAGAAATTGTCTATAATGATGTGTACAAACTAAACCTCCTTGGACAACAGAATATTGAAGTAACACTGGAAGGGGTTGGCAACTTTTCTCCATACTATTCTGTGTTCAATACTGACACCGGAGAAGTCATAAAAGATGCTCTTTCCCTATGCGAAACAAACCTTACCTTTGAGCGCGTCCCTGATGTTAACTACTCTCTTATGATTTGTGGTTCGGAATCCAACCTTGGCGGAAACTATCTGTTATGGGTTGATCCAGCGGAGGCTCCAGCTTCGGAAATGAAACGCAAGTTTCGTCATCAATTAAAAAGGAGATTAAGCGAGGCTGAAATAGCGAATTTAATGGATGTTTATCGCGAAGCAGCTGCTATTCAAATTGCTCACTTTATCGAGAGAAGGCCTTAGGCAGAATTCCTTTTCACTTTTCCACATCAAAGGTCGTTCCATTGCGATGCGGCTGTAGAGTCCAGAGCTTGCGTTTCTTTCATTCCATTGAACTTTATCTCTGCCATGCAGCCTTGATGTTGATTGTCCCGTGGCTACACATTTTTTCTGCAGTCGGCTTTTTCCAATCAAATGAGGTGAAGCAATTTTTCGGTTTACGCTGAATACCCCGCTGCTTTTGACGGAGTTCTTTATTAGCATCAGCAAGGAACGATCTCGCATTTGAATGGTACTTCCTTGATAAGTAACTTCTATCCGAGTTCAGTAAGTTAGCAAACTTGGTATCTACACTAAATATGAAGCTTCTAAACCTTTTGATCGCCTTTCACTTTATCATGACAGCTAACGCCTTTGCCGAAGAGATTGCGGACAACCCCTTCTTTGCCATCAGTTTTGGATTTCGAGAGGAAACGATGAGCGAACGTGTCGAATTCCTCACCACCGCGGGCTATGACGGGATTGCCGCCTTCGTTTTCAACGAGAAGACCCTTTCCGAGTTCTCGGAACTCATGACGACGCCCGAAGTGCAAGGAGGAAAGTTCCAAGTATTCGGAGTTTACATGCCCGTCAATATGGACAACCAGGAACAACGCTACTTAGTCACCAAGGTCCTGGAGATTGGGAAGCCTCGCAATGCGCCGATTTGGCTTACGATTCAAAACGCTGACGCTAGCGAGAAGGCTGTCGTAGCTTACGTGTCCGACCTTTGCGATGAAGCGCTTAAATCAGGCACTGATGTCATTTTGTATCCACATGATCGACACTACGCTACTTATGCCGAAAGGACTTTGGAAATCATCGAGAAAGCAAACAAGCCGAATCTCTACACTTCCCTTCACTTAAATCATGAATTGCGAGCAGGAAACGCCCATCGCCTTGAAGAGGTGATCAAGAAAGCCGCCCCTTTTGCTAGGCTGGCCAGCGTCAGCGGAGCCAATGCGCCGGGTGACTACAATCGAGGATCTAGGGATTGGAGTGACGTCGTGCAGGAGCTGAAGGTTAGCGTCTTTGATGCGGAATCGTTTTACAAGTTGTTACGAAAATACGGATACGATGGCCCTATCGGCTACAACAACTGGAAAATTCCTGGCGACGTTAAAGAGCGCCACAAACGAACGCTGGCTATCTATCGAAGCTGGGCAAAATCGATAGCTCCAAAGCAAATCTTTCATTGACGGAATTGGTCCTCAGTTCGATCAGGTTTTCTCGAATATCATGGAAATGAAAACGCGTGTCTACGAAATGGCTCATAGCCCTTATTGTATTCCGATCACGCAGGCGTTGACCGCTTGCGGAGTGGATTTTGAGAGGGTTGTGGTGCCGAATTGGGATCGGGGAGAAGTCATTCGTTTAACCAAAGGGGCCTACTATCAGGTCCCGGTATTGCAGCACGATGACACTCTGGTTTACGAATCTTCTGCGGACAGTATCGATGTTGCTCGTTATGTGGATACCCATTTTGCCAGCGGGCGGCTTTTTCCCATCGAATGGGCAGGGATCCAGGAAATCGTGATCGATTTTATTGAAAACGATTTAGAATTGCGAAGCTTCAAATTGGTAGATCCCTATTACTGTGATGAAATCGATGACTTGGAAAACCGGATACAGGTTACTCGACACAAGGAACGCCGATTTGGACAGGGTTGCGTCGAACAGTGGCGAGCGTCAAGAGAACGGATTAGGGCGGAATTCGATGAGCTGGTTACGAGATTTCAGGCCTCGCTTATGAAAAAGCCGTTTCTTTTCGGCGATGTTCCGCTTTACGCGGACTTTGCCTTGTATGGAGTCATAGGCAACTTGACCTTCAATAACTGGAACAAGCTCAATGAAAATCAAACTGATTTAAAGGAGTGGGCGGAGCGACTAAGAAAGTTTCGATTCTAGATCGGCATGTCGCCTTTGATGTGCTCCAAGCCAGGTAGATCCCCGCGACAATTAAAAGCCTAGAGACCTAAAAAGGCGCAGTTTCTACAGTTTTCCTTCCTCGCGAAGAATGCCACGTTGCCATTCCAGACGTTCGAAGAATGGAGGTGGATTTGCGATACCGGGGACGACTTCAGCTTCTTCGGTGGGAAACCAATCAACAAGGGATGCTTTGACAGAGTCGTAATTTGGATCGGATGCGAGATTGGTCCATTCTTTTGGATCGTTGGCATGGTCATACAGTTCTTCCGAACCATCTGTGTAGCGAGTGTAACGCCAGCGAGGCGTACGTAGCGAGTGGTTTCCCTTGTGCCAGGTGGTAAGTGAAGGTCGACCCCACATTTGACTGGGATCCTCAAGGAATCTTCGAAGACTCTGACCATCCAGATCTTCTTTAATCTCAAGTCCCGCCATGTCCACAAGTGTTGGATACACGTCCATCAAGTTTGCCGGAGCATAGCACTTTTCTCCCTTCGCAATTCCAGGACCTGCGAAGATCAACGGGAGGCGAGTAGCCTCTTCCCAGAGAGTGAATTTTCGCCACGCTGATTTCTCGCCCAAGTGCCAGCCGTGATCCGACCAGAGAACAATGATGGTGTTGTCGCTGTGCGGTCCTGACTCCAGAGCATCCAAAACGCGTCCAAGGCAATCGTCGGCGAAGCTCATACTGGCCAAGTAGCCCTGGATAGCTTTTTCCCATTGGCCATTTCCAGCAATGTCTTGGTGGTCACCGAATCGGACGTTTTTGCGTCCGGCTTCGGGAACGTCGTCTAGGTCATTGATAAAGCTGTTCGGAAGCTGAATTTCCTCGATGGGAAATCGCTCCAAATAGCCTTCTGGGAGATACCAAGGCAAGTGAGGCAAGTAGATGCCACAGGCCAAGAAAAAAGGCTCGTCGCTTGGTTTAGAAAGATGCTCTACAACATAGTCCGCGACGACCCAGTCAGAGAATTCTTCTTTCTCGAAATCGAGCTGACCCCAATCAAAGTGGCCTTTGTTTAAGCCGTTAAGAGAGGTCCCCTCGGCTGGAAGGGGAGGGATAGGGCGCTGCACTCGCTTAGAAGGGTAGTACTCGTCCCAAGAATCCGGATCAGGGAAATTAGTGTGGAATATCTTTCCAGATCCTGTCGCATAATAGCCGTGCAAGCGGAAATACTGCGGTAACGTTAAGGCCTTTGAAAGACGAGGACTATTGCGCCAAACGGAGTTGTTTTCATAAACTCCCGATCGGTGCGGACGAATTCCCGTCATCAACGCTACGCGCGAAGGATTGCAAGCTGGGGCAGGGCAGTAGGCATGGGTGAAGGTTGTGCCCATCTCAGCAAGGCGCTCGAAGTTTGGCGTTTTCGCGTTGGGATGCCCTCCTAAAGGCGTGATCCAGTCGTTCAAATCATCGACGGATATGAAGAGAATATTTGGCTGAGCTGCTACCAGCATTGAAGAACTCAAGCAAAATAGCAGAACGGAAAGGATCGATTTCAGGACAACGAATAGACCGCATGACTTCGCGGGATGACGGGAGGGAGGCATGTGATGATTAAACATATTTGGGCGCCCAATAAATAGCTTTCGGCCTTGTTTGCAAGCAGTCGCATCAAGCCATAGCTGTCAGAAGATAATCAAAGAGCAGTTAACTGTGAAAATCCACATTTAACTAATTTTAATCTAAATAAACCTTATTAAAAATAGCTTTAACAATTTTTATTGCTAGAGCATGAATAGGTCCGGTGATTATCAAATCAAGCAGGTTTCGACGACATGTAATCCAATGCTTTATTGTTCTGGTCTCACCCTAGAATACTTGTAGCTATAACTGTCATGGCGATTCGACTTTTGCTTCTTGCCCTCTTGGCAATCATTTCTCCGAGACTGTTCTTTGCTCAGTCTTTCGAAGGTGTCTATAGCGGTACATTTTCAGGCGTCAGCGTGGGCAAGTTTGTAGCAGCCGTTCAAGCAGACAATACGATCAACATATGGGGCTATGATCAAACTTGGGAAACCGGGCTTAGAAATACGCTGCAAGTCGCTGCCGACGGGACCTTCAGTGGAATCGTCGGCGTGACACTGGTAAGTGGCTCCGTCAATGCTGAACGCGTTTCTGGTTCCGGTTCCAATTCGGACGGAGCTATCAGCTTTTCTGGTAACCGTAAACCTGATACAGGACCAGTGAATCATTTTGTGGGATGCTACGCAGGCCCCGGGAGTTCAAACATCAAAGGAAGTATCCAAGTCGAAGCTATCGTTGCTGCCGACGGGACTGCTTGGTTCTATTCGATGGGAATGGATTTGCAAAACGGTGGCGAAGGAAACCTAAATCCGGACGGATCTTTTTCCGTTACCGATGTGGTTGGCATTACTTACATCGGGTCTATAAGCGAAACCGACTTCTCTATCTCAGGGAGCTTTTCAGGTGGAGGGGAAACCGGTCAATTCTCTCTGGTTCGGAAAACAAATTTTTTGCCTCCTTTAAAAGAAAACCTGGCAACCACAAGAGTCCTTTCAAGTGTTGCTAGCAATCTTCAGGTCCAAATAAACACTCAAGACCGAAGATCCTATTCGATTTACCGGACGGTAGATCTCTCTACTTGGGTATTAGTGTCTACGTTACGGGGCGATGGGTTGGCCCAAAGCTATTTCGATACAGTCGAAAACGAAACGTTTTTCTACCGTGTCGATGCTAAATAGATCGTCCACTCTGACCCGAGCAAAGTCGCATCCAATAATGCGGATTGATTGTTTTCCTCATTAGCCCGAAAGGGCTAATACGCCTTACTGAGTTATTTCGTGATCAAAAAGCACTCTCTGAGACTTTGCCGTTCTCAGCTTGTGTTGATTGATAACAGGAGCCTTTTCTCCGGCCTTCTGTATAGCCTCTAGCAGTCGATTTCTGAGGTGGTCAGCCACCGGTCGGTGCGATGGGAAAGCGATAAGATTCTGCAACTCGTATGGATCTGACTGAAGATCGTAGAGATAAGCTTCATCGTAATCGTCAGCAGCGGAATCCGTCTGGCCGCTAGCCGTGGAAGAGCTTACTCCGTACTTCCAGCGACTCGTGCGAACTGCTCTACCGCACTCGGCTTCGCTTATCTGGATAAAGGCAAGATTATCCCAACTAGAGGCTGGCTCCTCTCCTCGGAGTATTGGCATTAGCGAGCGACCGGGCATTGAATCCGGAACTTGGATACCGGAAGCATCCAGCAAGGTCGGCACCAGATCCACCAAGCTCATGACCTCATTTCGACGGCCACCACCATCAAAGCCAGGACCGCAGAAAGCAGTGGGGACGCGGGCAGATGCTTCATGACCAGAGCGCTTGTATTCCGCATTTCGCGTCTTGAAATGGCAACCATGGTCTGACGTGTACATGATGATGGTTTCATCATCGATGTTCAGACTTTTTAAAGCGTCTCTCAATCGACCAAGCGCTTCGTCCAGCCTTTTCACCATTCCAAGATAGCCTCCAAGGTGCTGGCCTGAGCTGCCGCCTAGCTGTTGAAGGTCGGGAGGCGTCCATTTTCCCGTGTAGCGTTCCCGATAGCCGTCTGGTGGAGGATAGTCGTCGATGTGATTCTGATGATGCGGCTCTAAATAGGAAACGAATAGGAAGAAAGGCTTATCCTCTTTGTGTTTCTCGTCGACATAGCGAATGACCGCATCTGTCTGAGCATCAACACGGTAGCCAGGCAGTTTTACCTTCTCATTATCATTATTCCAGAGATTGCAATCATAGGCATCTGAGTGGAACTCCAAGAGGTTGGCCGCCAGCCAGTAGTCGTAGCCGCCACGGTCTTCCTTCACCACATAGTCGTGACGGTCATTGCTTCCTAAATGCCATTTGCCGATATAACCGGTATTGTAGCCAGCTTCTGTATAGTAGTGAGCCAGCGTTTTTAGGTTGTGGTCCAACGGAATGCCATTTCGCCAGCTTCCGGTTTGGGTTCCATAAAGACCTGTTTGCAAGCAAGAGCGAGCGGGACCGCAAACGGGCTGACAGGTGATCGAGGCATCGATGTGAGTACCACCCGTAGCCATACGGTCAAAGTTGGGCGTAAGGTCAAGGGGGTTGCCGTGCACCCCGCAGGTATCCCAACGCTGTTGATCGGTGAAGAATACGATTACATTCGGTTGCTTGCTCATGCGAAACGAGAAATAAAAGACAAAGGCGACGATTCAGTCTTCAGTTTTCCGCTAGATCAAGCATTAGGCGCGATAAGGAGAAAAAACTTTGAAACTAAAAATGGAATCTAAGCTGTGCTAGCCTAAAGTGTATTCGATGAAATAGACCCCGACTGGAGGGATTTCCAGTTTTGGCTCATCACTGAGGGCTCCCATGTCTTTAGCGTTCCAGATGTCGTAAAGCTTGGCGGTTGGCTTAAGACCGATTCGTTCGGAAGAAAGTTGGATACGCTCTTTATGACGCCCAGGATTGCGATTAAATACCCCCAGCCAGCCTTTCCCTCGATCTTCACGGCTTGCAGCATGCCAGACCTGCGCGTCTCCCCAAAGGTAGATCGGTTGCGCACAAACGCCGTTTTGGTTGCATTCCAACATTTTTGGATTGGTGAGCAATGCCACGTCTTCATCGGGAAGTGTGACATTATCCCCACCTGGCATGAGCGGCGTTGCAGACATCGCCCGCTGGGTCATGAAGGTTTGCTTTTCGATGAGAGTCAGCCCGCAACTTCGCTGCCAACCTTTCCCGCATAGAGCGGCTACTTGCTCCTTGGGACGCTCTTCTTCGACTGGCTCAGGGTTCATGGTCTGCAGATCGCCGAATGGAATCATGTCTAAGTCCGGCCAGAAGCCGGGCTCCGTCGCATCCGCCCAAAATTCCCAGGCCACAAAAGAACGGTCGATGGATTCGACATCGTCCCAAATATCTTTAGTAATGCGCAGCATGTCTGAGCGACGGTAGGAGGGCAGGAGCTTCTTGTCAGATTCGCCACCATGGGAAAGGCTCAAGACGATAGGGCGACCACTTCTTTCGATAGCAGTGGCAAAAGCCTCTACTTCGTCAGGATACCCGGTGATATCGTCCGCTTTAATGAAGTCGACGCCCCACTCGGCGAGCAAGGCCACCAAGGAATCATAGTAAGCCTGAGAGCCTTCCTTGCTCATGTCGATCCCGTAGTTGTAATGACACCACGGACAGGTTGAACTTTGATCAGCGATGTCAGAAGCCATAGCATTCGAACCCAAAATTGGCAGATTAAGTTCTACGGCTTTGCGTGGAATACCCCGCATGATGTGCACGCCAAACTTCAAGCCAAGTTCATGCGCTCTCTCGACTAGCTTGGCGAATCCATTGGGAAAATAACACTTCGATGGAAGCATGCGGCTAAACTCGTCCAGATGAATATCCATAGCATGCTTGTAGTATTTAGGATCTGGATAAAGCGTACCTTCTCTTAGGTGATATTCGCCGTACCAACCAATATCTACCACGAAATATTCATAGCCCGCCGGGCCCAGCTTTTCAGCAAAGGCCTCCAGTTGAGCGAAGGCCGCTTCTTCATGAAGGTAGCCTCCAAAACTATCGAAACTATTCCAACCAAGTGGCGGGGATGAAAGCATTTGGCTCATAACGACGTGTTTAGATTTTATAGGCGATGGAAGGTCGGACACGTTGTTTGCAGATCAGTCGAGCTACAAGTTTCAAATTTGGCAGATGTTTCAATCATGGCGAATTTCCGATCCACTCGCTTCTGCAAATCAAATTGATTGACTGAGCAATTGGGATTTCGAGACTGGCCTCCCGTCCTGATAATTGCCTAACCCAAATCGCAAGCCCTATGTCAAAGCCTAACATACTGCTAATTCTGAACGATGATATGGGTTATTCCGATATCGGGTGCTACGGAGGAGAGGTAGATACTCCGAACTTGGATAAGCTCGCGGCGAATGGCCTTCGGTTTACCCAGTTTTATAATACAGCTCGCTGTTGTCCAACCAGAGCGAGCTTGCTTACTGGTTTGAATCCGCACCAAGCTGGTGTTGGTCATATGGTGACGCGTGACGATGGCGACGACGGCTATCGAGGAACGCTTTCCAGACACACCATCACGATTGCCGAGCTGTTGGGGAATTTCGGATACAAGACTTACATGTCTGGCAAATGGCATGTCTGCGTGAATCTAGATCCGAAAGGAGATATTTCATCCTGGCCTAATCAGCGGGGCTTCGAGGAATATTATGGCATCATCTCCGGAGCCGCTAACTTTTGGAATCCGCCCACGCTGAATCGGCAAAACGAACGCATTAGCGCTCTGGACGAGGGTGATGGCTACTTTTTCACTGATGCAATCAGTGACCACGCCGCCGATTTGATTCGAAAACACAAGGCAGAGAATGCGGATCAGCCTTTCTTTTCTTACGTAGCCTACACCGCTCCCCACTGGCCCTTGCACGCTAAGGAAAGCGATATCGAAAAATACAAAGGTCGATTCGATAAAGGCTGGGACAAGCTGCGCGAAGAACGGCTCCAGCGAATGGTGGATCTCGGAATAATCGATCCCAGCTGGAAGCTTACGGATCGCGATCCCACTCAACCAGCTTGGGAAGATGCTCAGGATAAAGAATGGCAGCTGAGACGTATGGAGGTCTATGCCGCTCAAATCGATTGCATGGACCAAGGCATTGGAAGGATCCTGCAAGCTCTTGAGGAGACGGATCAGCTCGATAACACGCTGATCATTTTTCTCGCCGACAATGGCGGCTGCGCGGAAGAGCTTTTCGACACTGAATACCCATATGAAAAAGATCCCACCCCCATCAGAGCAGATCGACCCGGAGCTACGGCCCTAACGCGAGATGGGAAACCTGTTATCGAAGGAAATAGCCCGAAAATCATGCCGGGAGCCGAAGACACGTATCAAAGCTATGGAGTCGCTTGGGCTAACTTATCGAATACTCCATTTCGTGAATACAAACACTGGGTGCACGAAGGAGGCATTTCTACGCCGTTTGTCGTCCATTGGCCAGCTGGATTCGAAGCGAAGGGCGAGCTTCGCAGTCAGCCCGGGCAGCTTATGGATGTCATGGCCACTTGTGCAGATGTTGCTGAAGCGGAGTGGCCTGAGCAACGAGACGGCTATTCGATTCCTGAATGCGAAGGCTTTTCGCTAAGACCGATTTTCGATGATCAGGAAAACGATCGACCGCATCTTGTCTGGGAGCACGAAGGCAATTGCGCATTGCGAGAAGGCAAGTGGAAGCTGGTTAAGAAGCACTCGATAGGAGCTTGGGAATTGTATGACATGGATACGGATCGCACCGAGACGAACAATCTTGCCGACGAAAATCCTGAGCGCGTTTCAACAATGGCCAAAGAGTGGCAGCAATGGGCGAACCGCGTGGGCGTTTTGCCGTGGGAGGAAATTCTAAAGAGAAGAGAATGAATACTTCTTGGAACCCCGATACAAATCGATTTTCATTTGAAACCGAGCGACTGGCTGGCGTTTTGGATGCCAAAGTGCAAACGAATGGCCAATGGGACCAGAATATGGATACAATCAACCATCGGCTCAGTCGGGTGGTCCATAAAGCTACTAACACGCTCGTCAGTCCCGATGAAGCGGGTCCCAAAGGTTTCGGTCCCTGTCAGTCCGGATTGGTAACTTGGTTTCGCGTTTTAGCTAAAGGCAGCTACATTACTGAACTACGTGTAACGCCGTGCTCATGCGAGCCGATCGAGAACGGGATGCGTTTCATCTGGGAGCCAACCGCTGCCCATCACGCGAGGATAGAGACAACTCTGATCTTCAAAGAGCCGAATATCATTGATTTGGATATCGAAGTCGTTGGGTATGGGAATTACGAAGACTATGAGGTTCTCCTTTGCGCGTATTTGAAACCTGGATTCAAGTCGGGAACCTATGTAACGACATTCAAAGACGAGTCGAAAACGCCGGTTCAAATCCGCCCTAAAGATGATCCCTCGCATCACAAATTCTACAATTTCTATCCTCGCGATGTGAAAGGCGGTCAAATGCTATGGGATGGACGCCATCAAATTGGCCGCTACTACTGGTACCTTGCAATTGGGCGACTCTACGCCAAAGCGATGGGGTTTTATTCAGACGGGAAGGTGGACTGCTTGCTCATGGGCCGCCCTGAGGACGTTTATGCCGTGGGGGTCACCTATGATGGCAATGAGGCCAACGACAACGTGGCCGATCACCGAAGCATTTATCTTTCCTTGTTCGGCAAGGATTTAAACCCTGGAGCAGGATTGAAAACTCAGGCTCGCCTTGTGATCGATGATTTCGCAGCCAACGAAGAAGATCATTTTCTTGAATACGATAAATTTCTTAGCGAAGTCCAGGACATCGAAAGGGCGTTTCGTGTAAATCCGAAGATTATTTAATTTAAACCAATGATCTCACTCGTCTTCTGTCTCGGTCGCAGCATACGGCGTGGCAGGCGATCATTGCAACGTAAGAAGTAGCCATGGCCGTGAAGCCATGGAAAACCAGGTACCAAATATGAGCGGAAGTCTTCAAACCAAAATCGCTATCGTAACCGGAGCAGGCCGTGGCATAGGGCAGGGCATAGCCCTCGGTCTCGCTGGAGCTGGAGCCAAAGTCGTGTGTGCCGCGCGGACTCAAGAGCAGATCGATGCAACGGTTTCCGCGATTAAGTCAGGAGGAGGCGAGGCAGTCGCTGTGGTTTGCGACGTATTGCAGCCCAACGATATTGAAAATTTGATACAAAAAACCGACGTTGCATTCGGCGGTTTGGATATTCTCGTAATGAACGCTGGTGGGAGTGTAGGGCAGACGGCTACTATCGAAGAATGCAGAGCTGAAGACTGGCTGGGAACGGTCGAATTAAATCTGTATTCGTCTTTCCATTGCGCGAGAGCAGCCATCCCGCTTTTAAAGAAAAGCGACGCAGGAAAAATCATCACTTTGGGTTCAGGTCTGGGGCGCCGTTTCAATAAAGGTGGCAATTCCAGTTACAGCGTGGGCAAAGCTGCCCTTTGGATGTTCATCAAGTGCCTGGCTACCGAACTGATTCAATACGACATTGCGGTGAACGAGCTCATTCCCGGACCCGTCATCACCGAAGCTTTCACTAAAGGCAATTCGGTCGAGCCGCATATCGTCTCAGAGGGCAAATTTGAGGGCGAGTGGGTCAAGGAGCCGAAAGACGTTGTCCCCATGGCCCTATGGCTAGCCGAGCAGAAAAAATATGGCCCAACAGGTCAGAGCTTTGCCATCAACCGCAGAGTTTTGTAGAACCTCTCTTAAGAAAAAGCGTCGAGCCTTGTTCAGCTCGACGCTTTGAAAAGATAAAAGTCTAGCTCCTTACTTCAATTTCCAAACGGTCACCTGGGCTACATTGTGATCAAAGGTTCGCTTGGTTTTACGCAAGACATATGGCGTATCGATAGGCTCGGCAATGCGATCGAAGTTCGAGCTGAGGAGTTCTTCGAGACGATCCAGAGTGGTGAGGTTTTCGCCAGCTACCTTGAAGCCGCCTAGCCAGTTCTCTCGCTCGGTGAACTGCTCTTGCCAGTCGTAAGTCGAAGCGATGACAAGCAGTCCTCCCGAATTCAATCGCTGGTGAACGCCTTGCAAGAATTTCTCAGGATTGTAAGAACGCTCCAGCATCGTATCCAAAAGTATGAGATCGTAGCCCTTGAAGATATCCTTCATGTTCGAGATATCGGCTTGGAGAAACTCGACCTTGCCGCGTGTGCCGTCGAGACCCAATTCCTGCAGATTTCTCTGGTGGAAGGAGACGATTTCGCCTTCGTCGGGCAAAATGTATTGCGTATAGCCCTTATCCTTCAGCTCGACTCCGACTCGAATCATGCGAGCTGTGAAGTCGACTCCGGTTACCTGCTCGTATTCGACAGCCAGCTCGAAGGTCGATCGTCCTGTTTTGCAACCTATATTAAGCGCTCTTCCTTTGTTGAGCCCTTGGGCATGGTTCAAGCAGACTTGGGCCAGTTTTTCGGGATAGTTATCAACTTTGAAATATTCATTTCCGTAATTGAATTCGCAATACGGCACTATCTCGGGATCCGTTTCGTAGGTATCGTCTGGAATTTCGACCGCAGCCTCGGAAACGATGTAACGAAATCCGGCGTGTTGATAGAAGTGGCGACGAAACGCATAGCGCGAAGCGCGAATGGCTTCGTTTCCAGTGGAAATCCAGGACCCGCCTTTGATGAGATTGTGCTTCATGTCAAAGGTCGGCGTAGAGAAATCGTCGTAGAGCGGGTGCACTTCAAAGCCTGGAAATCCGCGGATGGGCGTTTCGGTGTGCTGCCAAACATTGCCCATGATGTCGAAGAAACCTTTGCCAAACTCGTGAGTGTCCACCGGAACCGAAGAAGCAGGGCCTTCAAGGTTGATATTGCCGGGAGCTTTTTCCCACTGTGGAACGTCCGGCGTTTCCGTGTAGTCGTGCAGACGATACCATTCTTCTTCAGTTGGTAAACGAACGGGCTCGCCCGTCTTGGCGGCCTTCCAGTTGCAGAAAGCTTTCGCCTCAAGATAATTCGTTTCGACCGGCCAGGACCAAGGCATATCGATCTCTTCCAGCATAGTGCGGAAGCGATAGGAACCGTCTCCTTGCGGCCTCCAAAAGCGGGGACAGGTCGTCTTTTGGTAGGTCACCCAATTCCAGCCTTCTTCGGTCCAAAACGCCTCGTTTTGATAGCCCCCATCTTCTATAAAGGCCAGGAATTCCTTGTTGGAAACGAGGTACTTGGAGCCTTTGAAGGATTCTACCTCGCTTTCATAACGGCCATATTCATTATCCCAGCCATACATCGGATCGTCGAGAGACTTGCCTTGCTGCACTTTGCCGCCCGGCACTTCGATCAATTCGTTCACTGGCGCTTCATGGTCCTCATTGCTAATAGCCCATTTTTCGCTGGAAGCGTCTAGCATTTCCAAAGGCAGTTGGCGAATCAGCACAGAACTCGTTTCCAAATGGATACGCTCGTGTTCGATACCCATCATGATCACCCAGAAGAGGTTGTCCCAGCCAACCGGAAGAGAAATGGGCGTTTCGCTAATCAATCGATCCACCGTATCGCGAACCTGGTTACGATACTCTGTTACTTCATCAGCGTCTGGCCAATCGTAATGCTGCTCGTTTAAGTCGTCCCACGACATCTCGTCGACACCAATGGCAAACATGGATTCGAAGTTCGGATTAATGCGTTGATCCAGGTATTTGCCCAAAACCAGCTTGTTGATGAGAAAGGTCGCCGTGTGACCGTAGTAGAAAATGAGCGGATGCCTCAGCGGATCGGCTCGCTTGTAAAAAGCCTCCTTTGTAATCATAGGCTCGAAGAGAGCCTCATAGGCATCGTAAGTGTCGTGGAAGTATCTCCGAATCTCTTCCCTTTTTGTCTCGGGATCGCCTTCGTTGAGAAGAACGGTATAAGGTGTCTTTAGTTCATTAATGGCCGCATTACTCATAGCGTAGATGGTCGAGTTGGTGGTTGGTTAGCTGGTAGTTTCTATGGGTTTTTGAGGCGAACGTGTGGGACCTTGGACCCTAAATCACACGTTTTTACTGGCAAACATAAATCCGTGTTCCACAGCTCAGAACGAGCTTTGAACAAGGGAGATACGAGGTTCTCCAAGGTCACATAAAGGCCTTGTAACTTATTGCTGAGCAAGATCGTTGTCGTGATTAGCGCCAAAGGTACTGGTTCTGTAGACGATTGAATAAGAGGAAATGATGCGTTCCGTAACAGAAAAGTTGGAAAGGATTTCATCCTTCGGGTTGGACTGAACCGAGCATGATCGCAAATGTTCAGGCAGCTAGCGCGACTACTATTTTCGCGGACTTCGACTTTCGCTCGCCATCCAAGTCAAAGCTTAACAAGCTCCCGAAAGCTAAGAAATGGACTCACGTTAGCGTAATGGGCGAATACTCGGACGAGGAAGATGAAAAACTGGTCGCAGCTTCGTTGGAAGGGGATCTTAGCGCTTTCGACGAAATCGTCCGCCGTCACCAGACTATGATTACCCGCTGTCTTTACCGCTTTTGCCCACACCAGTCCGATCTTGAAGACCTGGTGCAGGAAACCTTCGTCAAAGCGTTTCGCAAACTGTCATCCTGGCAGGCCACCGCTCCTTTCGAAAACTGGGTTCGAAAGATCGCCTACAATACTGGCTACGACTTTTATCGCAAGAACGCTCGTAATCCTGCTTCCATTACTGAGGTCAAGTCGGACGAACACGACGACGAGATTGCTCGGCTCTCCGAACCGGAAACCCAGCGTAGGACCTATGAGATGACCGAGCAGGTCCAGAAAGCCCTTTCGTTACTGAATGCTGAAGATAGAACGCTCTTAACCTTGCAATACCTCGAGGAATTGCCCTTGGCTGAAATCGCCGAAAAAATGGACTGGGGTCTCTCCAAGACTAAGGTGAAGAGCTTTCGCGCCCGTAAGAAACTGAAAAAACTGCTGATCAATCATGGAATCGCCCAAGAAACAGAATCGACCCTCATGGAATGAGATGATCCAGGCCGCTCGTCGGGAAACGCCTCCCGATATCAATGTTCGGCCTGGTGTGAGGGCCCAACTGAAATACGAGCTCTCGCTTGGTCGCCAATCTCTCGACAGCGATCAATCAAATGGCATTGCTGAGGGGATCGTCGAAATTTTCGCTCGGCCCTTCGCCAAGTTCACTCTTGGAGCTACGCTCGCGGCTACAGCAGCCATTGCTTTCCTAAGCGCTTCTGGCCTGGAAGTGACAGAGTTTGCCACGGAAAGAGAAGTAGAGAGCCTGGAAGACTTTGATGCGTCCTACTTCCAGGAAGATTGGTCTGAGTACCTATGAGCTCTCGAAGCAAAGTATCAGCGCTTTTGATACTTCTGGCGATTTTTGCCTGCGGGGCGCTTTTTGGCGTCGGCGGCTCCTTTTACTATTTGAAGAAGAAGCGTCAACAATGGTCGGAAAGGGGGCCGCGCGATATGTATCGGGTCCAGGCTGAGAAAATGCTGGCTCGTATGGAAAGGTCCTTGGATCTCAGCGAAGAGCAAAAAATCGCTATCAAAGCCGAGCTCGATGTTTTCTCGCAATCCATGAAGCAGCTTCATCAAGACATGCGACCACAATTTCGGGAACTGATGAGCCAGCGAACAAAATCGATTCAAAGCCATTTGACCCCTGAGCAAAGCGAGAAATTCAGAGAAATGCGTAAACGCCACCGCGAGCGAAACGGCGAACGTAAGGATCAGAAAAAAGCGGAAGAGGCAACCAGCTCAGCGGCCTCTGGCAACTAGCTGTTGTATAACCGACCTGTTGTAGCGGAATGCCTAAGTCATTCCGAAATGACCTATTCTTGAGATGGCGTAACAGATTTGCGAATACGCGACCTACTCATTTACTCCTCGATCTGAGGTAGGACATTGTCCGTAGGAATAACTGTCACTGGCAGTTTGGTTTTGATCGAGATCCCTTGCTCTTTTTGAAATTTCGCTCCCACCGCTTCGCAGGCCTCGCCAATGCTTCTAACCGGGTACTTGCGGCCTTTCTTGGAAATATTGTACTCGTAGGCGCTCCGCTTGATCCGCTCCACCGTAACCCCTGGATTGTCGTTTTCCGGAATTTGCGTTACCCAGCCTACGAAATCCTCGTCAGGCAAGATACCTCTGGGATCTGAGAGAACGATGATGAACTGCTTTTTCACCGGAGGCTCCCGGCTTGCTTTGGCTTCTTCGGCCTCCACTTGGGCAAGACGTTCGATGTCCTTCATGATCTTGTTGATCACGTCGGGAGCGACCTCATTGTTGGACATCGCTTCGGCGATAAGTTCGATGGAAACTTTTGGCATTGAATCGGTTTTGTAAAAAAGTCTGGTGTCGCGACGAGAAGTTTGCTGGCTTGAGAGAACATCCAGCCTCGCGCTTCCCGATTAGATTTCGTTTAAGCCTATTTCCATGCAAGAAGATATTTTCGACATCGTAAACGAGAATGACGAAGTCATTGGTTCCAAGCCACGTTCGCAAGCTCATGCGGATGGGGACAAGCATCGAGCTGTCCATGTATTGATTTTCAATGACGAAGGCGAAGTCTTCTTACAGAAGCGTTCCCAGAATAAGGATACATGGCCGGGAGCCTGGGATTCCTCGTGTTCTGGACACGTTGACAGTGGCGAAGATTACGAGGAAGCTGCTCATCGCGAACTAGAAGAAGAACTGGGCTGGAAACCGGAAAATCCTCTAGAGAATCTCTTCAAGCTCTGCGCCTGCGAGGCAACAGGCAACGAGTTCATCGAAGTCTATCGGGTCAAAGGCGCCGGTCCTTTTCGTTTAAATACGGAGGAAATTGAAATTGGAGAATGGATGGATGTCTCCAACTTGCTACAACGGATTGAATACACCCCCAAACGCTTCAGCAGCGCCTTCCGTCTCGTCATGGAACGCATGCAAGCTATGGAAATGCTCGGCGTCTAGCGAAGAATCTTCCTCGTCGTCATCATCTTCTTCTCCTTCCACTTCCTCTCCTCAATCTGCTATCCAGCACCCTTAAGAAGTAGAAGAAGATGGAGAAGGGGAGAGAAGACAGGAAAAAGCCAACCATCATCGCTCATCGGGGAGCTTCCCGCTACGCTCCGGAAAATACGCTGGCCGCTTTCGATCTTGCCTGGCAACAAGGAGCCGAAGGAATCGAGTGCGATGTCCATCAAACAAAGGATGGAAGTATCGTTTGCATTCATGACTCGGATACATCTCGTGTCAGCCAAGAATCCCTGATTGTAGCAGAATCGAATTTGAACGATCTAAAGCGAATCGATGTCGGTTCCTGGAAAGGTGAAAATTGGAAGGGCAAACCCGTTCCTACTCTGGACGAGGTCTTGCAAAGCGTTCCCAAGGGAAAACAAATCTATATTGAGATAAAAACAGACAAAACCATTCTCGAAGCATTTTACCAAGTCTTAGATCGCGTTTCCAGCGCTACAGAACAAATCAGCGTGATTGCCTTCGATGCGGAGGTCATTCGTCAATTGAAAGTAGATCGGCCGCAACTCAAGGCCTATTGGCTGACTGACTTCAAGAACGATCAAACGGAAAAATGGCAACCGGACTTGAACCAAATTACGGATACGCTTAAAGCACTGAAAGCCGACGGCCTCGGAGCCCAAAATCACGAAGCGGTTGATCAAACTTTTGTTGATGCTTTGTTGCGGAGCGGCTTCGATATAAACATCTGGACGGTCGACGACTTGGATGAAGCTCGCCGATATCTTGACCTAGGAGTCACCTCTATCTCAACCAACGATCCGCTGAGCCTTATAAAGGCTCTCGGACTAGGTTAACTCCACAGTTGGTGATGGTAGGGAGGCTTGTCCTCAAGCCTCCGGTGATGCTGAAATTTCGGAGGCTTGAGGACAAGCCTCCCTACCGCCTCCATCTCGTAACCGATGAGATACTGAGTTCGTTATAGACTTAGGATATGAAAATGAAAACGCCAAGCTGGGTCCTCGCTATTGCCTTTCTCATCTCGGGATTATCAGTAGTCGCGCAAGAGAGCGAGAAGTCGAGTCAGCTCACTGCTTCAAGTATCGCTGAGAGCTTGCAGAGATTAGACTTGTCCGAGGAGCAAAAGGAGGAAATCCGAGAGCTTTTCCAATCGCTGAGAGACCAGAAAGTGGGAAGGATCCAACGCCAACGTCAGCTAAGACAAGGCTTAGCCAAGATACTCACACGTGATCAAAGAATTGCGTTGAGAAAAGACCTCCGCAGGTCAGACAGAAAAGAAACAAAACCAGTAGAACCTGTCATAGCCGTAGGAGATGAATCTACGGTTAATGCTTACTTAAAAGCGGCGGAATACTCAGCTATGCAAAAGGGAATCTCCATGCTGATTATGAAAGATGGCGAAATCGTTTTCGAGCATTACCCGAATGGAGGGTCAAGCGATAGAGCTCATGAGCTTGCCAGTGGAACCAAGAGTTTTTCAGGCCTCATAGCCGTGGCGGCGATGGAGGACAAACTACTCAAACTAGATGAACCTGTCTCCGCAACCATCCACGAGTGGAAAGCGGATCCGAAAAAGAAGGACATCACGATCCGTCAATTGTTGACCCTCACGAGCGGTATCGAGCCCAACAACCGGAATCCTCGTGTGCCCGATTACCCAACCGCAATCGCCAAGGACATGAAGCATGAGCCTGGGGAAAAATTCGAGTATGGCTCTGTTCCTTTTCAAGTATTTGGAGAATTAATACAAAGAAAACTGAAAACCGCAGGGCGAGATCAGACTCCTCTTAATTACCTTAACGAACGAATCCTCGAGCCCTGCGGCATCGAGTACGCTCGCTGGCGACACGATAAATTCGATAATCCTCATCTTCCATCAGGAGCTGCCTTAACCGCTAGGGATTGGGCCAAGCTCGGCCAAATGATCGTCGATAACGGAAAAGTCGACGGGAAACGCGTCCTCAAAAAGAAATCCATCGATATTTGTTTCAAGGGTACCGAACAAAATCCGGTTTATGGTCTCACCTGGTGGCTTTATCGACCCATTGCCGACGCATCGGTTAGAGACATCCCTCAAGTGCGACAGAACATGGATGCCGAAAAAGTTCCTGGGGCGCCTGAGGACCTGGTAATGGCCGCCGGAGCGGGCAAACAACGACTTTTTATCAGTCGTAAGGAAAATCTGGTGATCGTTCGCCAAGCTGATGGTATCGCTGCTTCTCTTGCCGGAAGAGGAACAGATTATAAGGATTCAGAATTTCTGAAGCCGCTTTTCGAGACAATGTAGCGACGATCGTTGATCGCCGCTACAAAATCACTTCAAGACTGGCATGATATCGTGGATACCAAGATCTGAATGCTCTGCCAGATCGACAACCCAAACATTACGATAACTCACTGGATTGCTGTGATCTTGTATCCAAATATGCCTCGGTTCGTTTGGTTCCGGCTTCTCGCCGCCGTGCGTGACGTCAGGCACTTCTTGTTCGTGCTGAACGCGGACCCCGTTTAGATAAACCGTAAAGCGAGCATTGCTAATCTTGTTACCCGCATCATCGAAGCGGGGA